>DATHMS010000043.1:0-22480 GCA_035486795.1 Candidatus Sulfotelmatobacter sp.
GTTCCAGGCAATATCGCAGAGGGACAGGCCCACTATACTGATCGCGAGTTTCGCCATTTCCTTCGCCGTTCGAGAGGATCAGTTGCCGAACTTGAAACTCAGGTAATGATCGCGCGGCAAAGAAATTATCTTTCTGAATCCAAGCCTCAGAACCTCTAAAGCGAAGGGACGAAGTAAGCCGCATCCTAAGCGGCCTCATCAATTCGCTTGGCCAGCAACTTCCATCATCATCGATTTGACGACATTCCCCGTTAATCGATACCTTTACTCGGGACTCGCGACTCAGGACTCTAAACTTAATGCATCCCATTGCTACCAGCGTCCTACTAGGCCTCACGGCCGCCGCTGCTAACGTTTTCGGCGGGGCGATCATTGTGCAGCACAGTTGGGAGCGGCGTTATCTGCGCTATTTCGTCGCCCTGGGCGCGGGATTCATGCTGGCGACTGCTTTGGTCGAAATGGTCCCGGAAAGTCTGGAGTTGCGCGGAAGAAGCGCGGCTTTTCTGATCCTGCTGGGCTACCTGATCATCCATTTCTTCGAACACACGGTCACACCACACTTCCACTTCGGTGAGGAGACGCACCGCGATGAGTTCATGCATTCGCACAAGAGTTACTCGGTGCTGCTGGGCCTGATCATCCATACCTTCTTCGACGGCATTGCCATCGCGTCGGGATTTCTGGTATCGAACGCTCTGGGCTGGATCATCTTCTTCGCCATTTTCCTGCACAAGATTCCCGAGGGCTTCACCGTGAGTTCGGTGATGCTGGCCAGCGGACGCTCCCGGGGCACAGCTTGGGGAGCGTCAGTGATCCTGGGCGGGGCAACGCTGGCCGGGGTTCTGACTATGGCGGTCTTCCGCCAGCACGTGGACGCGGGGCTGCCGCTTGCGGCTGGGGTCACGATCTACGTTGCAGCTTCCGATCTGATTCCCGAGGTAAACCGGGAACCGGGCGCGAGGATGGCTCTCCTGGTCTTCGTTGGAGCGGGCGTGGTGTTTCTGCTGGGCGCCTTGTTTCACGGACACTGAGCCCCGAGTCGCCAAGGCGCCAGCGGCTAAAGCCTCCTTATCTCGCGGCTTTCCGGCACGAGTGAACTCGTGCCCTTCCCGACCGATAAAGCCCTTCACAGGAACCGCGCTCAGTCCACCGTATGCTTGGCGGTGTAGCCGTCGCGGGCGACTACGTCAATCTTCTGATCTTTGCCCTTCTGGTCCTTCACTTTCAGCGGGGCGCCCTCGGGCGTGAGCACTTCGACCTTTAGCTTGCGGTAGGTGCCGTCCAGCTTGCTGTTGGTCGGATGATAAGAAAGCGAATACTGGTTGCGGATGTCGTTGCCGATATCCTGGAAGTCCTCACCATACTCTGCCGCAAACCGCGGAAAGTAAGCGCGCCCGCCGGTCATGGTGGCGAAAGCTCTCATTTCATTATCGGCTTGCAGATAATCCATTTCGCTGTGCGGGATGCCCGGGCCACGGCGCGCATTGGGGTACATGATTCGGAGGATCTGCCCCACGCTGATGGGGAAGATGGTCACATCTTTTGTGTCCTTGATCTTCTTGGTGATCTTGTCGAGCGTGAGCTTGCTGAACGTATCGACCCCGGTGGTCACCAGAATGACATACTTCTTGCCTTCCACCCGGTCCAGGCGATCCAGGGTGTCATACAAGGCGTCAAACAGATTGGTCTCGGAGAATCCAGGAACCCGCAACTGGTTCAGGGCTCCATAAATTGCTTTCTTGTCCTGGGTGAAGTCCACCAGAATGTGCGGCTGCATGTCGTAATAGCTGACCGCGACCCAGTCGTCCTTGGTGAGCGTGTTGGCAAAGGCGTAGGACGCCATTAGTGCATCGCGCATGAAGACATAGTTAGTGGATGCGAATTCCACCAGCAGTACCGCAGTGATGGGCGCTTTCGACTGGTTGAAGCTGGTGATCTGCTGCTGCGCACCATCTTCAAACAGCACGAAATTCTCCTTTTTCAGGCCAGGGACGAATTGGCCGCTCTTGGTGGTCACCATCACGTCCACGTTCACTAGGGGCACGTTGACCTTGATGGAATAGTCGGGCAGGCCTTCGGCCTTCGGGGCAACGGGCGGCGGAGGCGGCGGGGGAGCTTCGTCGGGGTTTTTTCTGGGGATGGAATAGGGACCGACGCTGTCGGTTGGACCACCAGCCTCCGGCGGGGCTTCCTGCTTGGGCTTGCCGTTATTTTGCGTGTTGTCTTGCGGCTGGGTTTGCGGCTGAGCCTGCGGCTGGTCCTGGGCGGACGCTGGAGTAACGCTGGAAAACAGGATCAGCGAGACCGTCAAAGCCAGCATCAGGCTGGTGAAATTCTCGAAACGCGACTGCCGGTTCATTACCATCCATTTGGCAAACATATAAACCCCTGAGGAGATGGAGATTAAGGCTCTTTGGAGCAAAAAATCCCTGTGCTAGTATAGACGCAAGGATTCGCGATTGGGATGTTTTGCCCGGCTCCCGGTATTCCCCTCCTGGCAACGACTTACAATCTGGCGGAGTCTAATCATGCAGGCAGGGCTGATATTGTCCTTCCCGGCTTCGTGGCGTCGTTCATGAGAAAACTAGCTTCGTTCGTGGTTGTCGCTTGCCTGTCTTTTACTGTTCTTGCGTCTGTTCTTGCCTCTGCCCAAGCTGGCTCGGGACAAACGGGCCAAAATCCACAAATCATTACTGTTAGCCAGATTCACGCGGGCATGCGCGGGGTCGCCTATACGGTGTTTGAAGGGGTGAAGCCCGAAGCCATGGAAGTGGAAGTGCTTGGCGTGATGCACAACGTGAATGGGCCTAAAGGCGACATTATTCTGGTGCGGCTGCACGGGCAGAAGGTGGAATACACGGGCGTGGTCGCGGGCATGAGCGGCAGTCCGGTTTATTTCGACGGCAAGCTGGCCGGAGCGCTCGCCTTTCGCATTGGGGAATTCTCGAAAGAACCGATTGCCGGCGTGACTCCCATCGCCGACATGCTGGAAATCAGCGCGCTCGATCGCTCGCCCGCAGAAGAGACTTCCGCCATCAAGCCTTCGGTGAATGCGGTCGCAGGCAAGACTTCGGCTCCCGGTGAGACGTTTTCGCTTCCAGGTTCGGCTCAGGATTCCGACGGGAAGGATTTTGCTAATTACCTGAAGCCCATCGAAACTCCTTTGGTCTTCAATGGATTCTCCGAACAGGCGATTCATCTTTTCGCTGGGCAGTTTGCCTCGGCCGGAATCGTTCCCGTCATGGGTGCGGGGTCGGTTAGCGACGACAAACAGCCTGAACCGCTGGAGGCGGGCTCGGCTGTCAGTGCGGTGCTGGTGCGGGGCGACATGGACATTGAGGCCACCTGCAGCGTGACCTATGTGGATGCGCAGCGACTGCTGGCCTGCGGACATCCCTTGCTGCAGTTCGGCTCCGTTGATCTGCCTATGAACAAGGCCGAGGTGCTGGCCACGCTGCCCTCGCCGCTCAATGCCTTCAAGATCGTCAATACCACGGAGCCGGTGGGAACCTTCGTTCAGGATCGTCACACCGGCATCATGGGCGTTTTCGACCGGCAGCCGGAGATGATTCCAGTCACGCTGAGCATCCACAGCAGCACTGGAGTGAAGCAATTCCACTATGAAGTGCTGAACAATCCGAAGCTGACGCCGGTGGCGCTGATGGTGACGGTGTTCAACGCACTGCACGGAGTCAACGAGTTTGGCGAGGAAATTACTTACCGGCTGGCCGGCAGCATCGGAGTGAAGGGATTTCCCGAGGTCACGATGCGCAATATGTTTGCTCCGGCGGAGAACGGGCAACCCGCGGCCATGCAGGCTGCGATCTCGCTGGGCGAACGCTTTGGCCGCATCTATGACAATCCCTACAATGCTCCGGATATTGCGGGCGTGAAGCTGGATTTCGACCTGGTCCGCGAACGCCGCTGGGCGCGGCTGGAGAGCGCCCGCACCGACGTTACCGAAGCTCGCCCTGGGGACAACATTACGCTCGAAACCGTCCTCGCTCCTTACCGGGGCGAACGCATCGTGCGCCAGATTCAGGTGAAGATTCCGACCTCGGCGAGCAAGGGGACTTTGCGCATCCTGGTGAGCGACGGCGAGACGCTCGACCATATGGGACATGCGAATCCGGCCTTCGGCCGCAAACTCGATCTCGCTTCCACCATTGCATTGCTCAACAAAGAGCACTCGAACAACCGCCTCTACGTCTCGCTGCTCGAGGCTGATCCCGAAGCCCGCGTCGGCGACAAAGTGATGCCCACGCTACCTATCTCGATCATGAATGTGATGGATGGCATGCGCGGTAATCAGGAGATGGTGGTTTCCGGCGAGTCGAGTGTGGATGAAACGGCTACGGCTCCGCTGGATTATGTCGTGTCTGGAGTGCAGCTGCTGACAATCACAGTGAAGTAAGTACCTGGTACCTAGCTGGATCCGAGCCAGCCTAGCAGAACCCCTGCTTTATCCATGTGCCGGAAACCATCCGTCTGCAGGGCTGCCAACACCATCAGCGTTCCGTTGTAGCCCACATGCGCCAGAAAGGCTGAGGCCACGGATTTCGTCACGGCCCGCACGGTGGTAAGCACGACGCCGACTAAAAAGATGATCAGGACCGCTCCCCAGGCGTAGCCGTATTGGGCCATGTGGATCAAAGCAAAAGGCAGCGCGGTGAGAAGAATTCCTCCTATCGCGCCCAAACGTCTGGCCAGCACCGGATAGAGGAATCCGCGAAAGAAAAGCTCCTCCATCAGCGGCCCAAAACTGACGGCGAAGGCTACGGTGAGATAGGCGTCGGAAGGCCGGGCGAAGAATTGGTCGAACGGCGTCTCCTTCGGCATGGGCAGAAACCGTCCCAGCAGGTCGAATCCAAGCATCAGAACTCCCACGCCCACCAGACTCACCCCGGCGATCCCCGGCCAATTCCAGTGGATGGCCTGCCAGAAGCGCGCGTGGTATTTCCCCTCGACCAGCAGGATCATGTAGAGCGCCACCGCGACGTAAGTCAGCAACTGGGAGAGCAGTGCCAATACCGGCTTCTGCGCCACGTCGATGAAACTCTCGTGGGGATAGACGAACCGGCGTGCTCCGAGGACGATGAGGAGCTGCGCAATGAAAAGCGTGGCCAGTGTGAGCCCAATAATCTGCAGCACGTCCCAACCACTCCACACGGGGTCCTCTCCGGCTTTCGGTGCAGGCGGCGTTGCAAGCGTAGTCGGGAGAAATGAGTCGACAACAAACGGCGCGGGTGTTTGCGCCTCATCGTTCTGCGGCTGCGGCTCAAACGGCGGATTTTCAGGAGATGACAAGAAGGCTTTCCTTCACTCTGGTGCGAAACATAGATTAACACTGCGCCGTCGGCTAACGGTCTGGTGGGGGACGAACGTCGACGTTCTTTCGCGCTTTTCCCTGGGGGTCGCGGAAGCCTCACATCAGCGCCTGCCGGTGTAGGACTTTTCACCCGCACCGCCTGTTCCCCCTCGTGCCTTGCGCACGATGCGGCCGCCTTCTTCGCCGCCACCGTGCGCTCGAAGACGCTACCGCGCCGCCGCCGCTGCGAGGGGTCGAATTGCTTTGAGCTCCCTGCGATATTTCCGCCGGACCTGATGAACCGCGAAAGCGTCCTGCAAATTCAGCCAGAACTGTTCGGACGTCCCGAAGTACTTCGCCAGACGAGCTGCCATCTCGGGGGTGATTCCCCGCTTCTCGCGGACGATGTCGTTGACGGTAGGAGGAGAAACATGCAGTTCCACAGCCAGTCGATAAGCGGAGATGCCCATCGGCTCAAGAAACTCCTCCCGAAGAATCTCCCCCGGATGCACCGCCCATCCCGCCGGACCTTCATTCTTAATGCTCACGATTTCTCTTCCCCCGCAAAAGATCAGTGGTAATCCGTTATCTCTACATCGAAGGCATCGCCGTCCCGCCACACGAAGCACACGCGGAATTGATCGTTGATCCGAATGCTATGCTGTCCGACTCGGTCGCGGCGCAGCTGCTCCAGCCGGTTGCCGTGAGGAACTCGCAAATCTTCCAACCTCCCGGCTGAGTGAAGCATCGCCAACTTTTTCTTAGCGGCGCCTCTCAGGGTCGCCGGAGGCATTCCCTGGCTCTTGCCTGTATCCCAGAATTCCTTCGTGTTTTTGTCCGCGAAGGCCTTGATCACTGTAGTTAATTTAACGAGTATCGTTAATAACGTCAAGCGTTAATACAGCTCGGCAGTCGGTCAATATGATTCCACGGGGATGCAATCATCTCAGTGTTAGCAACGCATAGTCAGTTAGGGCTGTCAGCAGCCAAATGACGATTCCTATGCAGCGCATGAATATTGAGTACCAAGGCTTCAGGAAGAAGTTGCAATGGTATTGGCTATGTGCCCGCCTGACAATGGTGCTTGTTCTAAAGATCAAGAGCCAGCCGCAATAGGCCAAAACAGGCTGACCGCCACATACCCGACGATGCTGAACGCCCTCATTTAACTCGCCTGTTCTCCGAATGCTTTCAGGATAAGCCGCTTGTCAATTCGCTTTGTGGCGGATGCCGTCTCAGGACAAGAGACCGCCACTACCTACAGCTCAGGCGCTCCGCTTGCCATTCCCCGCAAAACATCCCGTCAGCGCCTGGCCGGTATACGACTTCTTCACCCGCGCCACCTGCTCCGGCGTGCCTTGGGCCACGATGCGCCCACCTTCTTCGCCGCCTTCGGGGCCGAGGTCGATGATCCAGTCGGCGTTGCGGATCACGTCCAGATTGTGTTCGATAATGATGATCGAATTGCCCAGGTCGGTCAGCCGGTGCAGTACGTCGAGCAGTTTCTTCACGTCGTCGAAGTGCAGGCCGGTGGTAGGCTCATCGAGCAGGTAAAGAGTCTTGCCCGTCTGCCGCTTGCTCAACTCGCGAGCCAGCTTTATGCGCTGGGCCTCGCCTCCCGAGAGCGTTACCGCTGACTGGCCGAGATGAATGTAGCCAAGGCCGACGTCAACCAGCGTTTGCAGCTTCTGTTTTACCTGCGGGATGTTTTCAAGAATGGGCAGCGCGTCGGAAACTGGCATCTCGAGCAGGTCAGCGATCGAGTAGCCGTTGTACTTGACGGCCAGCGTCTCGTGATTGTAGCGGCGTCCACCGCAGACCTCGCAGAGCACGTAAACATCGGGCAAGAAATTCATTTCGATGCGGCGTTGGCCTTCGCCCTGGCACGCTTCGCAACGTCCTCCGGAAACGTTGAAGGAAAAACGTCCGGGCTTATAGCCGCGCTCGCGCGACTCCGGCAGCATGGCATAGAGATCACGAATCTGCGTGAAAACTCCGGTGTAGGTCGCCGGATTCGAGCGCGGCGTGCGGCCGATTGGCGACTGGTCGATGCGAATGACTTTGTCGACGTTCTCCGCCCCCATGATCGCTTTATGCTCACCCGACTTCTCGCGCGAACGGTAAAGCTGGCGCGCCAGTGCGCGGTAAAGAATGTCATTCACCAGCGTCGACTTGCCAGAGCCGGAAACTCCGGTCACGACGGTCATCACGCCCAGCGGGACGGTTACATCAAGATTCTTGAGATTATTTTCCCTGGCACCAAGAATGGTCAGCGCCGCTCCGTTTGTATGCCGCCGCTCCGCCCGCATCGCGATCTGCACCTTGCCGGAGATGTACGCCCCGGTCAGGGAGTTGGGTTCGCGCATGATTT
This sequence comes from Candidatus Sulfotelmatobacter sp., assembly GCA_035486795.1. GTDB lineage: Bacteria > Acidobacteriota > Terriglobia > Terriglobales > Acidobacteriaceae > Sulfotelmatobacter. The sequence continues at coordinate 7,680 of DATHMS010000043.1, forward strand.
CTTCCGGAGTGCCGTGCGCTACCAGGCCTCCGCCGTGGCGCCCAGCGCCGGGACCGAGGTCGATTACGTAGTCGGCGCGGCGAATTGTTTCTTCATCGTGCTCAACTACCAACACGGTGTTGCCGAGGTCGCGCAGGTTCTCGAGCGCCGTCAGCAGGCGGCCGTTATCGCGATGATGCAGGCCAATCGAAGGCTCATCCAGCACGTAGAGCACACCACGCAGCTTTGACCCAATCTGCGTCGCCAAACGAATGCGCTGCCCTTCGCCTCCAGACAAAGTCGCGGCCGAGCGGTCGAGTGAAATGTAGTTAAGCCCCACTGCATTCAGAAATTGCAGCCGCTCTACTACTTCATGCATGACGCGGCCTGCAATCTTCTCTTCGCGCCCCGCCAGCTTGATGCTCTGCGCGACTTCGAGCGCGCGGGAAATCGGCAGCGCCGTGAATTCGGCGATCGACATACCGTTTACCTTCACCGCGAGACTCTCCGGCCGCAGCCGCTTGCCCTGGCACGCCGGACATTCCGTCGCGGACATGTGATCCATCAACCAGTCGCGATAGCCTTCCGAGGTCGACTCCTCGAGATTCTGCTTCAAGTATCCGAAAATTCCGCGAAACCCGGTCTTGCCGCGGCCTGACTCGCCATTCAACAGCAGGTTCTGAATTTGCTCAGGAAATTTCTCGAACGGCTTGTTCAGATCAATGCCGTGCGCCGCCGCGACGACCTGCAAACTGTGAATTAACCCCTGCGACGCCGAACCCGGCCCTAGACCACCTTCAAGCAACGGCTTCGACCAGTCCGTGATCACCTTAGCCGGATCGAAATCGTACCGGCTGCCCAAGCCGTGGCACTCGGGACAAGCCCCGTACATACTGTTGAAAGAGAATGACCGTGGCTCCAGTTGCGGCACACTGATGCCGCAATCCGGACAAGCCAGCTTCTCGGAATAAAGCTGCTCGTCGCCACCGACCACGGACACCTGCACCAGCCCGCCTGCCAGCTTCATCGCCAGACCAACCGACATTTCCAGGCGATGCTCGATTCCCGGTTTCACCAGCAGGCGGTCAATCACAACCTCGATGGTGTGGTTCTTGCGCTTGTCGAGATTAAGATCGTCATCCAGGTTCACCAGCTCGCCATCGACGCGGGCCCGCTCGTAGCCGTGCTTGAGCAGGGTCTCCATTTCTTTCTTGAATTCCCCTTTGCGTCCACGCACGATCGGCGCCAGCACCATTACACGGTCCTCAGGCGTCAACTGCATCACCCGCTGCACGATCTGCTCGGCCGACTGGCGGCTGATGGGCCGCCCGCACTTGGGGCAATGCGGCACTCCGATGGAAGCGAATAGCAGGCGAAGATAGTCGTAGATCTCGGTGATCGTGCCTACGGTCGAGCGCGGGCTGCGGCTAGTGGTCTTCTGCTCGATCGAAATCGATGGACTAAGTCCATCAATTGCATCGACATCCGGGCGTTCCATCTGGTCCAGAAATTGCCGCGCGTAGGTCGAAAGAGTCTCTACGTAACGGCGCTGCCCCTCGGCATAAATCGTATCAAAAGCCAGCGAAGACTTGCCCGAACCGCTGAGTCCAGTAACCACTGTGAGGGTGTTACGCGGAATCTCGACGTCGATGTTTTTCAGGTTATGCTGGCGCGCCCCGCGCACCGTAATCTTGGTAATGGCCATCTAGTTTGGGGTCAATTGCCCTTCCGTAACGTCGACAGGCCTACAGACATGTTCGACATTAGGAATGCACAGCTCTACTCCGTATCTTAATCGTCAATAGCGGCGAGCGTCAACGCAGGTAAATTGAAGAAGCCGCGTTTGGTTCCGATGCGAAGGCTGGGGTTGCGACATCTCATATTGAACTTTTGACAGGGTGGTTGATCTTGATCTCGCTCTTCATGCCCCTCATTCTCTGCCTCACGGTAGTCGCCTCGGTCGGAATCGGCGTCTTGACCGCTTATACCCTGGTCATCGGCATCCTCCATGCCTTCGGCAGATCTTCCCAGCAGCGACCTCGTCCCGCAGAAGGGCGTCCGCGGCTGGTTCTCGTGCCTACACAACACCACGCCAGCGGTGACTAGAAACCCCGTCGCCGGTCGGCTGTTCGGCGCGCATTCGGGGAGACCCCGTGTTAGCATTTCAGTAGTTTCCTCTTCCCGGCGGCACGAGCATGGCCCGCACTGGTCCCATTCCGATTTCATTCGTCGCTGCGATTCTTCTGGGCATTGTTCTGTCCCCCTCTGCTCCGGCAACCGAGCAGTCACCCTGGCTTGAGGTCCACTCCACCCACTTCACCGTCATCACCGACGCCGGAGAGAAAAAAGGCACAGAGGTCGCCCTGCGCTTCGAGCAAATGCGTGCCGTCTTCGCTACTCTGCTGATGAAGCAGCGCCTCAACGAACCGGTCCCGCTGACCATCCTCGCCTTCAAGAACGACAAGGACTACTACCAGACCGCGCCGCTGCGCCAGGGTCAGCCCATCCACGCTCCCGGCTTCTTCCTGCCGGGTGAAGACCACAACTTTATCGTGCTGAACCTGCTTGAGGAGGAGTCCTGGCGCGCCGTTGCCCATGACTTCGCCCATCTGCTCCTCAACTACAACTATCCCGAGGTCCAGGGATGGTTCGACGAAGGGCTCGTCGAGTACTTCAGTTCCATCCGCGTGGGCGATAAGAAGTACGATATTGGCGGCGACCCCGAACTACGCTCCGCCTTCACCAAAAACGCACTGCAGAATCAAACCGGAGCCGACAATCCATCGAAATCCCTCACCGAGCTGCTCGGTAGCCAGACCTGGCTCGCGTTGCCCGACCTGTTCAACACCAGGCAGGACGCGTCGACTCACGCCGAAGGCACGCGCCGTACGCTCTTCTACGCCCAGTCCTGGATGACCATGCATTACCTGCTCCACGAGAAAAAGCTGCCGGAAACGGGTACCTATTTTGACCTGGTCGAGAACCAGCACGTGCCCGTCGAAGAAGCAATCCAGAAGGCCTACGGCGTAACCTCGGCACAGCTTGACCAGGCCGTGAAAGATTACTTCCACGCGATCGCGCCGCAGCTGCTGGCGCTCGACGCTCCTGGGCAGACGAGTTCCCAGAACAACGCGCCGCAGGTATACCAGTTTCCCGAGATCGTGGGACCGGAGGACAGCGCGATCACCTCCAAGTTTCTCCCCGAGACGGATGCCCGCGCCATCGTGGATGAGGTAAGGATCAGAATTCCCGATCGCCGCGACGCAGCCCTGCAGGATTTGCAAGCGCTGGCCACGGCGCCCAACCCGACTCCTGTCTGGAAAGCAGCCGACAAGAATAAGGACGATAAGAGCACTCTTCCGGTAGCCATCGCGGGCAATGAGATCGCTCACCGCGTTCTGGCCTGGGACCACCTGCAGCACGGCGAGTTCGACGATGCCGCTGAGGAACTAGGGAACGCCGCAGGCCTCAACCGGGACGATATGTGGATCCGGTATTACTTTTCGGTGCTGAAATACCGCATGGCGCAGTCCAAGCACGGCGACATCCTGGGCTTGCCCAACATGATGCAGGATCTGCGCGCCGTCCTCGAATGGTATCCGGAATTTGCTGAGGCCGATGACCTGATGGCCAGGGCGCGCATGGAAGGCGGCGGTCCAGCAGGGGCGATGCAGGCCGAGCGCGCTGCCATCCAACTCAGCCCGCGCAACCAGCAGTACGTTTATCATCTCGCAGAAATCTACGTTGCTGACAAGAAGTGGGAAGCCGCGCGCTCTTTGCTGCAACGACTGATCGAACAGGGAAAGACCGGCAGCAATCCGCAGATCGCTGCCGCAGCTAGCGAACGTCTAGCGCAGCTCGCCACCGAGCAGAAGTATGGCGTCTCGCCCGCGACCGCAGCCGCGGCGAGCAAACTTTCCAAACCAAGCTCCCCGTTTGATGTGCTGGAGCAGGACGCCGCCAAGCGCGCCGCAGCCGAGCAGGCATCGCAATCCGGCGTAGCGGACAAGCGGCCTACGAAGTTCTTTCAGGGCCGGCTGGTGGACGTGGATTGCTCCCAGTCTCCGGCCGCCGTTCTCACCGTAAGCTCCGGTGGTGCAGTTCTCAAGCTGCGCACGGCCGACTACAAGTCACTGCTGCTCATCGGAGCCGACAACTTCTCCTGCGAATGGAATAACCGCTCGGTCTCGGTGAATTACAAATCCGGGGGAATGTCCGACGGCGATTTGGTGTCGTTGGAAGTGCGGTAAGGCATTTCCATCGCTCTCGCCACGCTTGTCATCCTGACGAAGCGGAGTCCTCGGCGAAGCCGAGGACTCCCGAGGAAGGATCTCTGCACGTTGCCGGAGCGTTGTGGATTTGTGCCACGAAATATTCTTGCGTGCGCTCGCTGAAGGGCTTGAGCCGGGGCTCGTTTTTCGCCTTATCTCTCGATACCCGCCCCCCTGGGGCCTAACGTAATCATCGAGTTAGCAGGAAGTTCCCCGCAAAATCCGGATGTCAAAGAGCGGAATTATGCCTTTGACTTACCCATCAACGAATACACCAGCACGATTTTCGAAATATTGACCAACGGACCATGTTCTAAAGCTAGCTTCCAGAAGACAGAAAGCGACTGCCACGATGCCGAACATTGTTACTGCTGCTATCGCTCCTATCGAGCCAGCTTTCGCGCGCAACCCGTTCTTGTTGACTTGATCAGCCACACCGACGCCTTTGTGCTCGGCAGTAACCCCCGCGTTTAGCCTTTTGTGCGATCAGTTTTCTTTTCAACCTTCCGCCTTTGCAAAGGGCAGACAGCTCGGCGGTCTGGCAAGAGCAGACACCGCTCTCTAAACTCCCGAATTCAACAGCCGCTCGACCCTCTCCGGCTCGCAAGCAATGATCTTCAAATATGCCTGGGTTGGCCGGTCCGGACGCGCGCGCCCCTGCTCCCAGTCTCGAAGCGTGCCAAGGGGGATATGGTAGCGGACGGCGAATTCCTCCTGCGTTAATGCCAACGCGCGGCGAATGATTTTGGCCTGGGGCGTTCGCTTCATCCGCTTGAGATCTTCGGCGGTCAACGGCTGCGCGTCGCGGTCAGCGCGAGCGGCTGCCTCGACGGCTGCGGGCGTCATAGGTTTAAGCGTTTTGCCGGAAGTAGTCGTCTTGCTCATTTTGGGTTGCCCTTCGGGCTGAAATAATGCGAATGCATTCCTCGCGCTCGGTATAGGCTACAAATAACAACGCCTTGCCTTCGGCCGCACCGATGATGACAAAACGCTCCTCGCCATGTTCCTCTCTATCATCCAGCCGCTCAATAGCGAACGGGTCGCGAAACACCGCCTTCGCCAAGTCGAAGCTCACACCATGTCTTCGGAAGTTCGCTTTAGCCTTGGCCTTGTCCCACTCAAATTCCAGTTTCATGGTACTACGGGATACCAGTAGTCAGTCAACCGCACTGTGACAATAAGTGTTTTTTTCACAGCCTGTGTGTGACATCTGACCTTTCGCCCGCAACTCACATCAGCGATCATGGTCGAGGCCGTGACAGTCTGCTACACAGCAGATGGTCACGCGCTAAGTCCTTTGTTTCACGGATTTTAGTATCTAAGTTCTTTGACATCCGGATTTTGCGGGGAATTTCCCGCTAACTCGGTGATTCTGCTAGACCCAGGGGGGAGGGGGTATACCCTGAACTAGACGAAAATCGCGCCTCGGCCCGGTGTTTCCCAGCAGCTGAACGCAAGATTATTCAGGGCAGAAATACACATCGTGGAAGTAAGCGCTACTGTCCGTTTTTCAAGTACCGGTCAAACCACTCCACCGTGCGCTTTAACGCGTCGATCTGGTTCTCACGCTTGGCGAAGCCGTGACCTTCGTCCGGATAGTAATGGGCATCCACCACCTTACCGGCCTGCTTTAGAAGCGTGACCGCCTGCTCCGCCTCTTCGCTGGGATCGCGAATATCATTGCTGCCTTGCAGAACCAGCAACGGAGCCTTCGCATTCTTAAAGTACTTGATCGGTGAGGCATCTTCGTAGGACTTGCGGTCCTTGACCGGGTCGCCGAGGAGCGACTGGTCATATTGCTGAAGAGTAGGCTCTTCGTGTTGCTGTTCGGTCAGCCAGTCGGTGATCCCATACAGCTCCACCGCGGCGGCCCAGACATCGGGCGTTCTGCCGATGGCGATCATTGCCATGTATCCGCCATAGGACCCTCCCGTGATGCCGATTTTCCTGGCATCGACAAAGCCAGTGGCCGCAAGGAACTTCGCAGCGTACACCTCATCCTGAAGATCGCCGTTCCCAAGGTCTTTGTAGTTGGCTCTTTGGAATTCCATGCCATAGCCGGTCGAACCTCGCACGTTCGGCGCAATGCAAACGTAGCCGCGGGAGGCCAGCGCCACAGCCGTCTTGCTGAAAGAGTCTACGGTCTGCCCTGTCGGGCCGCCATGCGGCAGAACGATTCCCGGATTGCTCCCGTCCCGCTTCAGATTGAAAGGCACCCATAGAAAGGCGCTGATGATCTTGCCATCGAATGTGCGATAGTGCACGAGCTGGGACGCGGGAAGCCGGGAAGGATCTAACGCAGCCAAAGCTGAGAAAGTCAACTGCTGCACTTGCTGGCGCCCCAGATCGTAAACCCAGAAGTCCGCGGGCTGGGTCGAACTTTGATGCGACACCAGCAGGCGATTGCCCGAAGAAGAATAGGCGCTGGGAGCGCCGACGGCGGAATTGATGCCAAGGGGAAGCTCCAGCTTTTCAGCATGCAGGCTTGCGCCATTGCCAGGATGAAGATCCGCTAGATATATGTCGCTTCGTCCGTCTTCGTTCACTGCGTATGTGAAACTCTTGCCGTCCGGTGAGAAGTCCCCAGCCTCGGCTTCCCATTTCAAATCGGTGATCCAAGTCAACTTCTTGGTGGCGACATCGACCAGCGCCACGTTCTGATATCCGCCTTTTTCATTCGAAGTAACCAGCAGAGTTCGCCCGTCGGGCGAGACTGATGAGACCGAGTAAAGGATTTCTCCCTTGTGCGGAGTCAAGTTCTCCAGACTGCCGCTGCTCACGTCGATGCGATACACGTCAGAATCCGTGTGTCCGGCGTTCGCTCGATTGGCATAGATCGCCTTGCCGTCCGGACTCCAAACCTCTTCACCCCATTCCCGGTTCTTGGTCTGCTCGTTCGTCAGCTTGCGCACCTGGCGAGACTTCCAGTCGAGCAACTCGATGTCGTAGTTCGAGGAATCTTTGCCGCGAGCAGAAATGGCGATCACTGAGCCATCAGGCGACCAGCGCGGGTTGGTCTCGGAGACGTCAGGAGTATTGGTGAGGTTCACTGCGTCGCCGCCGTCGCTTGGAACCGCGAACAGATCGAAGATTTCGCCGCCGCCGGCGTCCTGCTCATAGACGATCCATTTCCCGTCGGGCGACCATACCGCGTCGAACTGGCGGTCATCCGACTCGGTCAACTGGATAGGCCAGCCTCCCGAGGCCGCCACCTTCCAAAGGTTCATTCTTCCCGTCAGGTTTGTCGTGAAGACGACTTGCCGTCCGTCGGGTGACCAGGATGGACCGGAGACACTGCGCGTGTAGTAAAGCTCGCTGATCGGAACCTGGCCGGCTGCGGCGTTCGATGTCGAGGCCACGGCCTTGGGATCAGTAATCTGCCGCTCGTCAGGCGAGGAAGCGGCCAGCAGAATCAGGCCGCACAGCACAATGAGATTCAGGGAAGCAATCTTAGCGGGGATTCGCATGGGCGACGCACGATTTGTTGATGACTTGGAAAAGCGGAATTATTGTACATGCGGATTGCCGCCGCAGGAGTGAGAAATAAGAAACCCTCCCGCCGAGAGCGGGAGGGTCGGTAACTGCGGTACCAGCAGTCTAGGCGCGGACGACGTTGCCCGCCTGAAAGCCTTTGGGGCCTTTGAGCAGATCAAACTCCACGGTCTCACCCTCGTTGAGCGAGCGGTAGCCGTTCTCCTGAATGGCGGAGAAATGCACGAAGACGTCCTCTCCCGTGGAGCGCTGGATGAATCCATATCCTTTCGCCCCGTTGAACCACTTTACTGTTCCCTTCTCTCTCACAGAAAAACTCCTTTCCCTGATCATTAAGAATTAGTTTCCCGGACTTCCCGCATCGTAGCTCCGAGACGGAGCGCCCCCTCGAGAAAACCAGAGAAACGCGGTTGCGTCTCCTGCCAGAGAAATATGTGCCGGAGAAATTGCCCCCAAAGTAAAAAACTCCTCGGTTCTACGACGCGTGAAAAAGATGCGGCGAGAACTTCCGGAGCCCTGGACCATCGGCGCTGATTTCTACCGCCCTGCTCAAGACATCAACCTGCCTTAACCACTCATTCCCCGACTCTCATCGGTTCATGCGCCACAGATAATAAGGAGTATTAAATCGTTTCGCAAGAAAAATTAGTGAAAGGTAACCGCGGGTCACATCTAAATCTTTAACAAGGTATAAGAAACCCGCACTCCAGGCCCCCGACCTTGGTTCCCTGCAGAGGCCCAATCGGTCGCAACCCTTTGATAGGATTAGAGAAGCCCTCGTGCCCAGTCAAATAACAGCTCCCGCTCCCAAAGCCGCGAAAGCCGTACCGGCTCTGCCTCGGCCCCAGGCGCGGCCGCGTTTCTCAGGGATGGCGATTTCGACCCTGAAGTACCTTCTGCGCACCGATGTGCACACCTTTGCCTTCTCGGTCGCCGCCAACTCGATCCTCTCGTTCTTTCCCTTCGTGGTTCTATTGATGACGCTCATCCGGCGCGTTTTTCACTCGCGCGTCATGTACGACGTAGTGGTTGAGTTGCTACGCGATTACCTCCCCACCGGTCAGGAGTTCGTCATCCGCAACCTGAACGCCATGGTGGACGCGCGCCAGCGAGTGCAGATAGCCTCACTGATCATCCTGCTGGTGACCTCGACCGGAGTGTTCGTGCCACTTGAGGTTGCACTCAACCGGATCTGGCGCATCCCTAACAACCGCTCCTATCTCGGCAACCAGCTGGTCTCGCTTGGCCTGGCGTTTGCTTGTGGCGTTCTGGCTCTTCTCTCCATTGGAATGACCGCAGGGGTTGTGCGACCATTCGAATTCTTGCTGCGCGGCCACGCCATGGGGTTGGTGCGCTTTGCGGGATTCATTGCGATGAAGGTCTTCGCCATCGGCGCCAGCATCGCCATCTTTTTTCTCATTTACTGGGTGCTTCCCAATGGGAAGGTTCGGGCGCGCGCCGTGCTGCCCACCGCAATCATCATGGGCCTGCTTTCGGAAGCGCTGAAGTATGGCTATATCATGGCCTTGCCTCGGCTCAATTTCGCTGAAGTCTACGGGCCCTTCGCGCTTTCGGTAAGCCTGATGTTCTGGGCATTCCTGACCGGACTTCTTCTGCTGGCCGGTGCGAACCTCAGCGCCGCAGAACATCAGAGTCACTGCCCACCCGAATCGGGAACGACTCTTTAATTCACAGGATCGCTGTGACATCCGTCACTGCACCGGCCGTTGTTGCTGACTAGGATATTCTCGGTTTCCCAGATTCCTTCGAGCAGACATTCATTTCCCAGGTGATGGCTATGTCCGGGAGTTGGTGGCGTCTGCTCGCCGCGTTCTCGCTGATCCTCGCAACGCCTTTGGTGGTCGGGCAAGACACCGCCATCGATCGCTCGTCTACCTCAGTTTCCAGCCCTCCCGAGAAAAGGTCACCGCCAACGTACATGCCGCCGATAGGGCCAATCCGGGTTCCTGAGCGTCCTAATCTGCCCCCGCACTACCCTCGGATTTCAAGCCCTGGTGCTTTTCGACAAATGATCCGAGCCGCCGGAATCATTTTCTCTGGTCGCGTCACCTTCATTGGACAAACCGCGAGATCCTCCCGTCCAGATGCAGCCTCCACCGCCATCACTTTCCAGGTTGAACATGCTATCCGCGGTACCTCGACGGGTCAGAGTCTGACAATCCGTGAGTGGGCTGGCCTTTGGACCAACGGCGAACGCTACCGGGTCGGCCAGCGCGTTCTATTGTTTCTTTATTCGCCTAGCAAGCTGGGCCTCACCAGTCCGGTGGCTGGGGGCATGGGCAGATTCGCGATGGATTCCCAGGGCCAGGTCGTGATGGGCGCGCAGGACATCGTAATACTGGAGGCGGATCCGATCCTGGGCGGAAAAACCGTCGTGCCCTATGCCGACTTCGCGCTCGCGGTAGGCCGCTCGATCCGGGAGGAATGAGCCAGACGTGACCCTACTAAAGAACATCACCGCACGCTCATTCTACTTTCGGCTGGCAACAGCCCTGGCCATTGTCTTCTTATTCGCTGCGCTTGCCCGTGCCGGCGGCCCTGAGTACGTGGCAGGCTCCAGCTATTTCGACTCTTCGACCATGGGCCAGCCCATTACCTGGTCCCTCGGCGTAGTTGACTATTACACCGACCGCGGAGATCTCAGCCCCATTCTGCCTAACGCGGCAGCCAACTTGTTTGTCGCCAACGCCTTCAGCCAGTGGACTGCCGTTTCCACGGCAGCCATCACAGCCAGCAGCGCCGGCCAGCTCGCCGAAGACGTGAATGGCACCAATATCGCTGTCAACTCCAACGGGATCGTCACCGCGCCGGCCGATATTACCCCCTCTGCCACGCAATCCCCCGTGGGAATCGTCTACGACTTCGACGGTTCAGTAACGGACGCCCTGCTCGGAGCCGGAGCGGGCGATCCCGCGCAGTGCTTTTGGAATGCAGTCTACGGCGGCGTGGACAACTTCGGCGCAGGCGCGAATTTCCTCCACGGGCTGGTGGTGATCAACGGCCAGTGCGCGCTGCAATCATCGCAACTCACTGACGTGGAATACCGGCTGGTTCGAGTTCTCGGCGGCGTGCTCGGCCTGGGCTGGTCGCAGATGAATCTGAATGTGATCACCCTCAGCCCTTCTCCGACGCTCGATGACTACGCCGGATTCCCCGTCATGCACTACACCGACCCGGTTGGATGCGTGCCGATCACGGCCTGCTACGCCAATCCTTACCAGCTCGCCTCCGACGATGTGGCCGCGCTGACGCGCCTTTATCCCACTTCGCTCCCGTCCGCAAGTACCGCCCGCATTTACGGCTCGGTTTATTTCGTTGACCACGCGGGTAGCAGCGGCCAGCCTATGCAGGGCGTAAACGTGGTCGCGCGCTGGATTGATCCTTCCACCAACCTGCCCTCGGGAAAGTACGGAGCTTCGTCGGTTTCTGGATTCCTGTTTGCCGGCAACGCCGGCAATCCCATCACTGGCCTAACTGGCCCGTTGGGAAATGCCTACAGCGAGTTTGGATCCGCCGACCAGGCTCTGGAAGGATTCTTCGATCTTGGGGGATTGCCGGTCCCGGGCGGCTCAAGCACTGCGCAATACGAGCTTACGGTCGAGGCTTTGGATCCGTTATGGTCCGCCGGCGTGCGCCCCTACGACCTTTCGCAAGTCGCGCCGTCTGGAAATCTCCAGACCATTGTGGTGACCGTTGGAGTTGGCGGCGACCTTGAGCAGAACATCCTCATGTCGGGCAGCGCGCTGGCGGTTCCTCCGTTTGCTGAGACCGAGACCTGGGGTTCTCCAGCCGCAGTTCCGGCCCCGGGCGATTGGGTTGGCTCGTTGAGCGGCTATGGAGATGTTGGCTACTTCCTGATCTCCGCCCAGGCAAACCGCACCTTGTCGGTAGCCGTCACCGCGCTGGATGAAACTGGCGCCCCCAGCGAATCGAAGACCGCACCCGTGGTTGGCATGTGGACGCTGGGTGATCCGCCGGGGACCGCTCCTCCCACACTCACTCCCGTCCCATTCAACGTGAGCAGCTTTGGCATGAGCCGTCTCGATGCGCAAGTCTTGAGTTCGAACAGCTTCATCATCGGCATTGCTGACCTGCGCGGCGACGGCCGCCCGGATTACCACTACCACGCACACGTCCTTTACGGAGATTCTGTCAACCCGCCACGTATCCCGGTCAGTGGGGGAGCGATCACTTTGCAGGGTACCGGCTTTGCGCCGGGGCTCGACGTCACTTTGGGCAGCACGGGCGCACCACTGCTCGCGACCAACGCGAGTCAGATGCTAGCCGCCGCTCCGGCGCAAAGAGATGGACCTCAAACCATTACCATCAGCGATCCGGTGAGCGGCGCATTCTCGATTATGACCAATGCGCTCACTTTCGGCGCCGCTTCCACCGACCGCATTGTCTTGTTGCAGGGAGTGAGTCCTCCCACGCCGGCGGGAACTCAGGCCGTCAACCCTGTGACCGTGCGGGTGGTCGCTGCTGATGGCATTACGCCGGTGAACGGCGCTACCGTGGGTTGGACCACCACTAACGGCGCCATGCTTTCAGCTTGCGTTGGAGCTTCGGCCTGCTCGGCCATCAGCGACGAAAGCGGAATCGCTTCGACCTGGGTTACGCCCGTCGCTGCGGGGAATGCAGTGATCACAGCGACTCTCGCTCCCGGCGTCTACAGCCCAGCTCAGTCGGTGGGGTCTACGCTGACGGGCACGTCTTTGTCTTCGCAGATAGGAGTCACCACGCCTAATCTCTGGGTCGCTCAGGGAGCAACGATCATCGTGCCGCTGACCGCGCTCGTAGTGAGCATGGGCGCACCGCAAAGTGACGTCAAAGTGAATTTCTTCATCGATCAGGGGTCCGCATCGCTGAGTTCCGCCAGCGCGGTGACGAACAGCAACGGCAACGCTTCGGTCACGCTTACTCTGACGAACTTCACTGCGAACGTGCAACTCAGCGCTTGCGTCGCTCAAGGCAACAACCCCTGCCAAAACATCTCCGCAAACGCGGTGACTGCGGCGATGGTGAATCTGCAAGCGGTGGCCGGGGCGGGCCAGGTGGTCACGGGAGCGTCGTTTCAACCGCTGATTGTGCGCGTCACCGACTCTTCTACGCCGCCGAATCCTGTCCTGGGGGCGAGCGTGCTGTTTCAATCCACTGTGCTTCGACCGATGAGCAACGATCTAACACTGACACCGGGCGATTCCACGGCAACGCAAACTGCCATGCCCGTCATCCTCAGCACCACCCCGACCCCAGTGCAGAGCGACGTCAACGGCCTAGCCAGGTTTGTTCCTTCGGTGGGATCCTTCACGGGTCCGCTAGAGATTGAGATCCAAGTTTCGGCGGGAGCCACGGCCGCGCTGCAGGACGTGATGGAAACTTTTCCGGCGGGCAGCAGTGGGAACACTTCTTCACCCATCGGTAGCCTGTGGTACGAAAGTGTTCCACCGCTTAGGAGAACCTTGGGTCGAGCACCGCGGACGATCGCTGAGGATGATCGCTGAGGATGGCAACGCCGACAATCAGGAGATAAGCGCGTCGGGGTTTGCGGGCTCGACCTACATCCCGCCTGGCGCGCGACGGCGTGGCCGCTGCCTCTCCGAAATCGCCCTGATGATCAGCTTGCGGCGCGCTCCAGCGGACACGGGAACCTTGGCTCGGTTGAGCGCCACGTTGATCAGGGCAAGGACCTCCGGATCGTCAAGCACGCTCGCGTCGGAGGTGCCCGCGTCGTACAGCCTGATGCTCCGAACCACATTGCCGCTGCCCACCAAGCGCTTCGCGGGATCAGGCAAGCCCGCGCCTTGCAGAAAGCAAAGAGTTACACGGCCCGGAGGCAGAACAATGGAGAAGATGGCCTCTGAAGGCCGCTCTGTCGGGCTGAAGCCGATGACCAGCCAGTTGTAGTTGTCGTAAACCATCTCGATCGCGCCGGGCATAAGCTTGCGCATTTTCCCGAGAACACGGCGGGCAATAGTCTCGACCTCGGGATCGTATTTCGCAAGGAAAGAATCTAGTTGCGCTTGAGCTTCGGCTTGCGACAGGTCAGAGAGAGCCTGCTTGGCGTTGCGATTTATCGATTTTCGGGTGCGCATGAGACTCTTCCTTCAAGGGATCGAAGGGTGCGCTTCGGCCGGGCCCTTCCCGATCCTGTCACGACCCACTTATTTCTTCTTGTCGGGATCTTCCGTCCATTGCTATTTCGTCCATTGATCCACCCAGTCGTTCACGGTTTTGTACCAGAGTTGAGAATTCTGGGGCTTCATTACCCAGTGGCCTTCGTCGGGGAAATACAGCATCTTTGAGGGTACCCCTTCCATCTGCAGCGTGGTGAAAAGATCGAATCCCTGCGACACGTCGAGCCGGTAATCGCGCTGGTCGTGGATGACTAGCGTCGGCGTCTTGAAATTCTTGGCGTACCGGTGCGGCGACCACTTCTCATAGCTTGCTCGATTGTCGTAGGGAGTGCCTTTGAACTCCCAATTGTTGAACCAGAGTTCTTCGGTGGTGCCCCAGGCGGATTCCGCGTTGAACATGCCGTCGTGCGTGACGATGCATTTGAAGCGATCGGTGTGGCCGAGGATCCAGTTGGCCATGTATCCGCCGTAGCTGGCGCCCAGCGCGCATTCCCGCGACTTATCAATAAAGGAGTAATGCTCTTCGGCGTAGTCGAGGCCCTTCATCAGGTCTTCAAACGGAGCGCCGCCCCAGTCGCCGTTGATGGCGTCGATGAACTTCTGCCCATATCCGGTCGAGCCGTGGAAGTTGATCATGATGACGACGTAGCCATTAGCCGCAAAAAGTTCGGGATTCCAGCGGTAGCTCCAGTCGTCTCCCCAGGCCCCTTGCGGGCCGCCATGGATGAGGAACTTCACGGGATACTTCTTGCTGGGGTCGAAGTTCGGCGGCTTGACCAGGAAGCCTTCGACCTTGTCTCCGTGAGCTCCTTCGAACCAGAACGATTCGAGGGGCGACATCGCGATCTGCAAAAGAAGGGCGGTGTTGATAGACTCAACTGGCGGTTTTAGCACGAATTGC
>DATHMS010000044.1:0-5735 GCA_035486795.1 Candidatus Sulfotelmatobacter sp.
ATGCTGGCCGATCCGATTCTGGTCCCAGCAGCGGCACCGCACAGGGTGCTGGCGAGAATCATCTTGCTGTACTTGATCGGCACCTGCGGAAGAGTCAGATAGCTGATCGGAGAATTAACGATCCGCGCCAAAGCAAGAGCGGTCGCAACCTTATTCGCGCCGCTGGTCTTTTCTTGCGAAGAGTCTTGCGAAAGAGCCATGCGAGTCATTCCTCCTGCAATTAACCCAGCGGTAACGAACCTTCGGCGGGTGAATCGATCAATCGGCATAATGTTAATGGTCTGGATCGAGTGTATCGCGCTGTTTGCGATGGATTCGTTAAGATGCTCTTCCTATTTGCAGCTGCGCGATGACACCCCAGGGCCCTAGGGTTGCCCCAGCTTCCCGATCCGTTTCAGCACGAGACGATATTCGCGAATTTTGGTGTTCTCGCGCGACCCGGAAACCACGATCTCGTTCTCCGTAAACGTCCCCTTCGCCAGATTGTGGAACGGATTTCCGCCGTTGGCCTTCACCTCCGGGTCATTCTCATCCTCATGCAGGACAAAGAAATGAATTTGATTTCCGCGAATCACGCCATCGACGATCTTCCAGGTAGGTTCGCCCGGGCGCCCCTCGATCCAGCCGGTAACCGCGTTCCCGTTCTGACGAAGTACGAAGACGTTATCGCCACCCGAAGACCAGCGTCCAGTCAGATCGGCTAGCAGCGGAATGGAGGCCAGCATGAAGAAGACACCCGCTCGAAGCATCATTTGTAGTCCTGTTTTGCAGGTTGGGACGTCTGCATGTGCTGCCACGATTTTTCGTTTTCGAGGCAAACCTCGTCGATCAGTTCGATGTTGAGCTCACGCGCCTCTTTCAGGGAAGCAGTCCACGGGTGCGTATACACCTTGGGATCGTCCACGGTGATTTCCACCTCCAGCGTTCCATAGTTCGGGCGGCGCAGCCGTTCGGTCATTTTCCCGGCATTCGTTATCGGGGATCCGGCCATGTCGATCCACAGATCGTCCCGGAAACCGGTGGTCTGGATCACGAGAGTGTCGCCCTCCCATTTGGCAGTGGAGTAGCCGTTCCAACTGGGGTTCGGGTCCTCGGGCTGAGGACGTCCGTCGATGAAAATCTGCCGGTACATCGCGTTCACCTCATAAAGCATCACAAGCAGCTTCGGCGTGTGCACAATCTTAGTAAGGTGAGGCATTACCCACGTACGCGGAGGATTGTCGGGCAGGCAGCGGACGTGGGGATCGTCTTTGCTGAACCTCTTCTTGACAAGTTCGGCCGCCCAGGGCTGATACGGGAGACCACCGGGCATGTCTTTACCGAGGTTCAGTGCGAGTGGGGAGCCTCCGATTTCGATGCCGCAGAATTCGCCCGTCGCCGGATTACACTTATTGATGGTGGCAGCGTGCCAGATACCGGAGAAGTCAGGCTTACCGCCGGGGAGTCGCGGTGCTGGGGCGGCCAAATTGGGGCTCCCGTCGGGTTTTTTCGGCACGTCGGCCGTGGGGTAGTGCAGCCACTGTCCAAAAGCGGGAGCTAGCGTCCCTGATACCGCGAAGAAGAGGAACACAAGCACGTTGAGGCGCCCGTTCCGCTTGTGCCAGACGCGATTCGCGTGTTGGTGAACCGCGCCGTAGAGAGCGGCAAGATCCGAAAAGACCTCGACCCGTTTGACCTGCTTCACGTCTGTTATTGGTGTGTCGAACTTCGCGACGGATCCCGGTGGGCGGCACATCGCCAAGCAACTGGTGGATATCTTCATAAACGGTGAGCGGTCCTCCAGGACTGAAAGTCTTACCTCGCTAAGGGTGAACTGCGGATCGATCACGATCATGTCATGGGGCCGGAAATCATGGTCGAGTTCACGTCATCTCCGTTGACGCCATGGCCGGTATGGACCTTGATCTCGAGAGGCGCCTGCGCCGCGGCATTGGCCACAAACAGGGCCGCGCCGGCTGCGGCATAAAAAAAGCGATCAATTGTCATAGGAAGTCCACTCTATCCGAAGTTCACCCGGCTTCCGCCACCTTCGTGCGTGCCGAAGCGGTTGCTCTCCACCGTGCCCCACGCCATTTCCAACCGCGGCGGGCGCTGGTCGCGCGGGCCGATACCGTCGCGCCAGTGATAGTTGGACGAGAAGTTCCCGCCCGGCCACCGGAGCAGCGTTACACCCAAACTTCTGGACGCATCCAGAACATCGCGGTGGAAACCGCCGGAGTCCGACAACGAGGAGTTCTCATCGAAGACGCCGCCATAGATGCAGCGGCCCAAGTGCTCAATGAAATTTCCGTTCACACTTTGCTGAGCGCGCAGAATCAACGGCGTGGTGAGGATGGACTTCGAAAAGCTACGTCGGGAGAGCATTAGGTTTTCTCGACCGTGTTTCGGCGAAGCCAGTTGAAAGGCGACTTCTCCAGATTGCAACTCAGCCATGTCCGCATCAATCGGTGGCCTATCTTGAGTAGCGATAACCTGTTCATTGTATATCGTCAAGCAGCGGTTATTAGCGCGTACGTTCAATACTGACGAACCTTGCGTTTATACCTGTCGGCTGGTACCATTTCCAAACAGTTGAGGGTACCCGAGGACAACGCTACAGATCGATGTTGCTTCTCCTGCCCGCGATTCTTGGCAAGTTGGGAGTTGAGCAGGATACGCTTGATGATGGCCCTGGAAAACTGACCTGAGGTATGAAAACTCCACCGAGTAGTTCGGGTGAAATAGTGCCAGTCAAAAATTGACCATCGAGAAAGAGAATGGAAATGAATCGTCGGTTTACACTTTTAGCGCTCTTGGTAACACTCGGATTCGGAATGTCGCGATCACAAGCTCAGCAGACCGGAGGGCAGCCGCCCCCCACAGCGGATCCGTATGCCAACAATGCCGCTGCGGGCGCGCTGAAGTTTCCGCTGGCTGCTCCGGCCGGCAAGGATTCCGGCGCAATCACAAAGGCGTTTCATGACGCAGTCAATCAAGGCGCCGTGGATGAGAAGTCCTGGACATACGGCCACGCTTTCGATGCGCCCCCAGCCGGCAAGATCTGGAATCCGGTAAAGCTCAAGATGATGCGGGGCGAGAAGGTAACGGGCGGAACGTTCTTCGCCTCATCCGATCCCTCCACCTATTGCGCCTTTGCGAACGCCGGCTATGATTTCGTCTGGACGGAGATGCAGCATAATGCTCGCGACTGGGAGAACGTAGCCAAAATGTGGCAGGCTTGCCCGCATGCCAAGGCCGTTCCTGGCGTCCGAGTCGCTTACGCGGACGAACGCGAGATTCAGCATGCCTTGGATGCGGGCGCGTTGGTGATCGTTATCCCCACCGTGAGGACCGTGGAGGAAGGTAAGGCGGGGAGAGACTGGACGTATTTCCCTCCGCTGGGGAAACGCAGTCTGGGCGGTGGGCAGGCATTTTCGCCCGACTTCTGGGGCAACGTTCCGGGCGGCTATCGGAATACGATCAACGACAACGTGGTTCTCATCGAGATGATCGAAACCGTGGGGGGCGCGGCGCAAGCGCGCGAGATCGCGGCAATTCCGGGGGTGGATGCAGTCTTCGCGGCATCAGGAGACCTCGGCAATTTCTCTGGCTATAAGCAGGGCGATCCCGATTACGAGCGCCTGATTAACGTTGTGCATGACGCCGCTCTCGCTGCGGGGAAACGGCTATGCGGACCACTTGCGTGGCGCGATCGCCCGGACTTCACGTGTTTCCAGGCCGGCAGTGAGACGGCAGCCATTGCCCGCGGGGTGGCAGCCGAACTTGGCCCGTTGAAGGACACGCAGGCCAAGCCGGAAGTCGGCCCGTACGCTCCTACGAAGTAATCTGGCCCAGTACATACGCGCCGCAGATGCATAGCTTACACTCGAACTACATGCTCAACCGGGGCTATGCCTACACCACAATCATCAGCAGCAAACACCATGGACAAACCCTGCTCTCCCACTTGGCAAGCCTTTACCCCCACTCAACCCTACAAGCCTGGCAACAAAAACTAAACAACGGCGAAGTCACCCTCAGCGGCGTCACCGCCAGCGGAAGCGAATCGGTCACTTTAGGCCAAACCCTTGTCTGGAACCGTCCACCCTGGATCGAACCAGACTCTCCTCAGCACTTCGAAGTGCTGTTTGAAGACCCCCATCTGTTGGCCGTAAACAAACCCAGCGGGCTCCCCACCCTCCCCGGCGGCGGCTTTATGGAAAACACCCTCCTGCGCCGCGTGCAAAAGCGAACCCCCAACGCAAACCCTGTCCACCGGTTGGGCCGAGCCACCACCGGCATTGTCCTCTTCGCCAAAACACCGCAGGCGGCCTCTAATCTATTCGCAAACTGGAACACACCCAAAATTCAAAAAATCTACCGGGCGCTGGGCCAAAATATTGCACAGCACGACGCCTACGAAATCCTCACACCCATCGGCCTCGTACCGCACCCGCGTATCGGTTCCGTGTGGGCCGCCAACCCAAATGGCAAATCGTCAAAGTCATTGGCAAAGGTGATCTCACGCACCACCAGCACCACAACATTTGAGGTAAGCCTGAATTCGGGCCGCCCTCATCAAATCAGAATCCATCTGGCATCCATCGGCCATCCCCTGGTAGGCGATCCTCTGTACGGATTAACCGGCCAGCCTCTTCAAAATCTCCCCGGCCTCCCCGGCGATGGAGGATATTTCCTGCACGCCCAATATCTGAAATTCCATCACCCCGTCACCGGAGAACAAATCAATCTTGAGGCAGCTTTGCCGTCTGGATTCCCATTGCATCAGTAAACAACGTGTAGCCTTTTCCTGGGAGCATGGTGGCACCCACGGGATGTGCGCTGGGAGGACAACGAGATGCGAAAAGGGTTTACCAGAAAACCGAAAACGGACGAGCCCGCGACGCCAGGCAAGAACTACATAACTCCGAGCGGGCTACAGCGTCTCCAAGATGAGCTCCGGTTTCTACTCACCCGGGAACGCCCGGCCGTGACGGAGGTGGTGGCCTGGGCTGCCAGTAACGGCGATCGGAGTGAAAACGCCGACTATCAGTACGGCAAGCGTCGGCTGCGGCAGATCGATGGGCGGATTCGCTTTCTCCGGAAGCGAATCGAAGCTGCCGAAGTGGTGGATCCAGAAAGTCCGAGAACGGGGCAAGCGGCCACGAGAGCATTCTTCGGCGCGACCGTGCGCTTTGCCAACGCCGTTGGAGTGGAGCGAGTGGTGAGCATCGTGGGCACCGACGAAGTCGATCTCGATCGTAACCACATCAGTTGGGTGTCGCCTCTGGGGCGCGCGTTGCTGAAGTCGGCTGCAGGCGACAGCGTTATACTCCAAGCGCCGGGCGGTACAGAATACCTGGACGTGCTGGAAGTGTGTTACGAGCGTATTTCAGTGGAACCGTTCCTTGTGCCGCCTGGATCCGAGTCCTTGTCAAAGGGCCCGTCTCGCCGACCCATTCCAACTGACGAAGGTTAACGACGTGGCACGCGAAAATGCTCGACACTGGTGCGGTTCCCGAAACCGATCTTCCATAACCGACCTTGGACAGCTCCATATCTACCGGCAAGGGGGACAGGCGGGCTTCACATTCAACACGTACTGCCCTCTCTGCAGCAATTCGTATTTCGCGTCTACCTCTTCGATCGTTCCGGTGGTGTCTTTCCTCACGAAGTTCTCCATCACCACCACGTCGCTCGGCTGCGTGACGGCGAAGTATGGCTCGGCGGTGACGATCAAACCGAAGGATTGCAGT
>DATHMS010000045.1:0-8190 GCA_035486795.1 Candidatus Sulfotelmatobacter sp.
CACTGTTTGCACGGACCGACCGAGCGCTGGATGATGTCTTCGACCATCCCTTCGAGCTTGGCACGGGTCAGCTTCTTGACCAGATGCTTCGGCCCGGATGCATCCGCCGCGATGAACGGCAGATTGATCTCGGTCTCCATCGTGGTCGAGAGCTCGATCTTCGCCCGCTCGGCCGCGTCGCGCAGACGCTGCAGGGCCATCTCGTTCCCTTTGCCTCTGAGATCGAGGCCTTCGTCTTTCTTGAATTCGTCGATCAGCCAATCGACCAGGCGCTGGTCGAGGTTGTCGCCGCCGAGGTGGGTGTCGCCGTTCGTCGCCTTGACTTCAATCACGCCCTCGCCTACTTCGAGGATCGAAATATCGAACGTGCCGCCGCCGAAATCGTACACGGCGATGGTCTCGTCTTTTCCTTTGTCGAGCCCGTAGGCCAGCGCGGCCGCCGTTGGCTCGTTGATGATGCGCTTAACTTCGAGCCCGGCAATCTGTCCGGCATCTTTCGTGGCCTGCCGCTGCGCATCGTTAAAATACGCGGGCACGGTGATCACCGCCTCGGTCACTTTCTCGCCGAGATAGTCTTCCGCGGCCTTCTTCAGCTTCTGCAGAATCAGCGCAGAAACCTGTGGCGGGGTGTACTCCTTGCCCTGCGCCAGCACCGCGACGTGGTCGCCCGACTGCACAACCTTGTAGGGCACCATCTTGATCTCTTCGGTGACCTCGTCGTAGCGACGCCCCATGAACCGTTTGATCGAATAAACGGTATTCTCAGGGTTCGTGATGGCTTGCCGTTTGGCCACTTGTCCGACCAGCCGTTCGCCGGTCTTGGTAAATCCGACTACCGAGGGCGTAGTACGCCCTCCTTCTTCATTAGGGATCACTTTAGGCTCGCCGCCCTCCATGACCGCTACGCAGGAATTGGTAGTCCCCAGGTCAATTCCAATAATCTTTCCCATAAAACGCTCCTTGTAACAGCTAAGTTCTTTTAAATCAATACCGAGATGATTGCGTCAAGCAACATGCTAAGACTTGAGTGAATCGTTGTCAAGGTTTAGATGCGGCTGGCGGATCAGGAGTTGCGGAAATCGAAAGAAGGGACCAACCGGGTACTCCAGCGGGCGGAAGGCGTCCCGAGTTTGTCTCCCGCAAGAAAGCCTCGTGCTCGGTTGTGGACTGACGAACCCGTATCCAGGTGCCTTGGGCTGAACAAGTCCCGAAGACTAGTGGGAACAAAACCGCGCGCTAGCCCGTACGGTGAGCAGGGAGGACCCTTCATGTCTTCGCTCCTTGCCGTCCTACGAATCCATGTCACCGCTTGCGTGTTGCTCGGTGTCTGCGCGGCGCAAGCGGTCACTTCGAACGCCAGGCCTTTTCCCGATACACTCCGCCAGGCTGAGGAAGCGACCCAGGCCAAGCAATGGAGTAAGGCCGAAACACTGTGGGAGGAAGTAACCAAAGCAAACCCCGTCACGGGTGATTTCTGGTTGCAGTTGGCCGGTGCTCGTTATGCTGCACAGGACTATCAGGCTGCAATCACGGCCTACGAGAAAGCGTTGTCGGTGGGTGTAAATGGACTGCGTTCAGGCATCCCCTACGAGATTGCCCGCTGCTATGGCCGGCTCGGCCAGCGCGAGGCTGCTTTGGAGTGGTTCGAAAAGGCAATGCAGCTGGGGTATCGGGATCTGCAAGGCGCCCAACACGATCCTGACTTACAAATCCTCGGCGACAATCCGAAGTTCAAGGAACTGGTGGCGGCCGTGGACCCTTCAGGCATGGCACGCGACGCCGGTTGGAGCTATGACCTGCAACTCATGGCGCGAGAAATCGAGCGTCGCGGCTACGCTCCTTTTCGAAAGATTTCTCGCGAGGAGTTTGAAAGGCGAGTCGCGACACTCAACGCGGCCATCCCCAAGCTGACTGACGTGCAGATGAGCCTCGAACTGATGAAACTCACCGCCGCCGTAGGAGATGGCCACACCATGGTCTATGCCTTCTTCGAGCGGCCCGAGTTTCTGCAAAACGTTCCCGTCGAATTCGCGTTTTTCGAGGAAGGCCTGTTCATTATCGCGGCGGACTCGCGATTTGTCGATTTACTGGGTGCGCAGGTCATTCGCTTCGGGGATCGCAGCGTAGACGACGTGGTGCAGGCCCTCGACCCCTTGATCAGCCGAGATAATGCGGCGGGGCCTCAGGTGATGGGGCCCATGCGTATGCGGAACCTTCCGCTGCTATCCGGACTCGGCCTGATACCGGATCCTGCCAAGCTCACGCTGACCGTGCGCGACCTCAGTGGAAAGCTCCGAACCATCACCCTACCCGCCGATTCAGACATTCCCAGCCGCAAACTGTGGGACGGCTATCCGAAGAACTGGACGAGATTTGTCGACACGCTCCCAGGGACCGTCCCGCTTTACCTGAAGAATCCTTACCAGGACTATTGGTTCGAGTATCTATCCGATTCCAAAACCGTCTACCTGCAGTGGAATCACGTACACAGTGATCCAGCGGAACCGTTTGCCCACTTTTTCGACCGTGTCTCTCAGTTCATTCAAGACCATGCTGTCGAGAGGCTTGTCCTCGATATGCGGTGGAACAATGGGGGCGACACAACCCTGGTGCCAACCGTACTGGCCAGCCTGATTCGCGACGCGAAAGTCGACCAGCCGGGCAAGCTGTTTGTCATCACCGGACACCGCACTTTCTCCGCAGCACAAAATGCGGTCACCGCGATCAGCCGATTCACTCCGGCGATTGTGGTGGGCGACACCACGGGTTCCAGTCCCAATTTTATTGGAGAGGATGCACCCGTCCAGCTTCCCTACAGCAAGCTGATGGTCAGCATTTCCGATCTTTACTGGGAGAGCTCCTGGCCCACCGACGACCGGGAATGGATACCACCCCAGTTCTATACGCCACCGCGTTTCGCAGACTACCGCGAGCAGCGCGACGGGGCTATGGAAGCGATCCTCGAGTACCGGTAGCCGGGTGCCCTACGTCTCGCGTCTTTTGCAAGACGTGGGATTCCACCCCATCCCTCGAGGACAACGTGCTTTGCGTGACAGGGGAAACAGCGCTAGGGTGTAGCCATATGAGCGATTTGCGAAGCCAGATAAAAAGCCTCTCGGCCGGGGAGAAGGCAGAACTGCTCGATAGAGTTTGGGAAAGCCTGGAAGAGGACGCCGCTTCCCTGACCGACGTGCAACGGGCGGAACTCGATCACCGCATTACTGGGCATGAGCAGAACCCATCGGATGTCATTCCGTGGCAGCAAGTCAGGGCGGGCCTGTTTCAAAAGCCATGACGCAAGAATTCGATCGCTGGCCATTGGAGAACCGGGAAGAGATCAGCGCCAAGATTCGGCGCGGCATCGACCAACTCGACCGGGGCGAAGGAGTTCCCGACGACCGGCTGGACGCTTACCTTGCGCAACTGAAGGCCGAGCCTGATTGAGAATCTTGAGAACCGCTGCTGCTACTCCGACTCAACCACCCACAGCGGTTCCCCGCCCAGCGAGTGGTAGAAGCCCCATCCCGCCAGCGCCACTACGCTGAGCAGGGCGAGAGCGGCGGTACTCATGTACCAGGCTGAAAAGTCCGTGGTGAAGGGGACGTTTCCCAACAAGTCAACCGTAAACGCTCCGACCGCCAGCGGAACCAGGCCGAAGCGCAGGACGATCAGCGCCAGGATGCCGTAGATGATGAGGTAGATCGGGAGGTTCACGGCCAGATGCGAATTCTGCAGCGACTGCAGACCGACATAGATGGCGACGAACAACACTGCCGCAATCCACTCCGTGCGCACCACCTTGAGCCCGACCAGCCGGAACAGGAACTCCACCAGAACTTTCAGGCCCAGCAGGATGAAGAAGAATTGCAGCGTGCCGAAGATCGCGTTAGGACACTGGACCAGCCACTGTCCGAGCGCCTGTCGTCCTCCCATCAGGAAGGCCGAAGAGCCCAGCTGAGGAGATGCACCGGTGCTGGCCAGCAGCATGCTTCCCATCTGGAAGATGACTAGCCAGAGAGTACCGAACGCAACGCCAAACAGAATGTCGCGTCCCACGACTGGATCTCGCAGCTGACCGGAAATGAGGCGGCTCCAGGAAATAATAGCCTGGGGCCAGTTCCGGCGAATCCACGGCTCGACCGCCAGATACAGCATCCAGGTCGCGCCTCCCCATAAAAGCGCGCCGGCAATATCCTCGATCAAATATCCGAAAGTTTGCAGGCCCGCCGCGAAGTGGGAGCGGCAAAGCCACAACCCCACTTGCAGGACGAACATAACGACTGCCAGTCGCAGCGCTCCCCCGCGGTCGCCGCGGCCATGACGGTAATTGCGGCGCGCCAGCAGCGCGCTCCCAACCAGCATGGAAATCAGAATCATTAGTCCGATGAGCTGGCTCAACCAGTTTTTCTTTTGGTCCGCCGATTTAGCGGCGACCATCCGCCACGGCTTGTTCCAGTCTCCGATCATGGCGAAAAACACGGGCTTGCCGTGCCAGGCTGCCGCTTCCACTCGCAGCGGACGGCTTGATCCGGGCCATACTCCGGTCCACGCGACGCGCGTGTCGGCGATACCCAGCGAGGTCCATTCTGGCTGCGCCGGCTGTAGCTTGGACACATCTATTTCCGCGGAGGCAAACAGAGCGCTCCAATCTGGCGGAGCGTTAGTCAAAGTGGCGGCGGGAGCGGCCACCTCTTTCTGCGGAGGAATCGCCTGTAGATAAATCAGCCTGCCCTTCGCATCGAGCTTGACGTTGACCATACCCGAGAGCGTGGTCGCCGGGTCCTCTTCGTTGACAACGCCTGGAACCAGGAAGCTGTCGCGGTACCCGCTGGGGCCCAGCAGGTCTGGACTCTGCCGGTACCAGAGCAGCAGCATGGTCGGCCGCCCGGCGAGCACTTCATCCCAGTTAGGAGGCGTCTTGCTTTCTTTTTCAACCGAGTCGCGGAAATCAGTGTCGTACTCAAATCCGAAAGCGCTGTCGGCGGGTTTCTCTGGATAGCCGACCTGACTCAGAATCTCACGCGCCTTGTGCGCCAGCACCTCGGGCGTCTGCTCCAGATGCATCTTCTCAATGGCGCTATAGCGAATCGTGTAATAAATTCCGATCGTTAATCCCAGCAGTATCGCAACCAGACACGTGACCGCGACGCCGGGGCGCAGGCCGTTGGTCTCTCCGGAGGCGGCCACCAGTTGCGGCGATGGCGTCTCGCCGGCGGCCAGTGCCGCGGCCAGCGGATCTCCGCCGGGCAGCGCCGCAGCGACTGCCAGCGCGGTCGCCGGGCGCGCCGCGGGCTCAGCCTCGAGGCAGCGCAGAATCACCTTCTCGACGATCGGATCGAGATCCTTGACTACCGACGACGGACGGCTCGGCGTGCGGTCTCCATGCACCGGAGTCAGCTTCGCCGGAGAATCCGCGAACGCCCGCTTGCCCGTGAATACTTCATAGAGCACCAGCCCAAGCGCATAAATATCGCTGCGCGTGCTGACTTCTCTTCCCGCCAATTGTTCAGGCGCCATATACGCGGGAGTGCCGCTGCGCACCTCCTGCCCGCGAATGTCATCGGCCACTCCAGCCAGCCCGAAATCCGTGATCACGACATGCCCGCGCCCGTCGAGCATGATGTTGGCCGGCTTCAGGTCGCGATGCAGAACGCCCTTGGTATGAGCCGCGGCCAACCCCGCACACAGGTGTCGCGCAATGTCGAGCGCTTTGTCCGGAGGCAATCTGCCTATGCGGCGCAGCAGAGAAGCCAGGTCTTCACCGTCGACATATTCCATGGTGAAAAATGTCTGGCCATCGACTTCGCCTACGTCGTACACGCGGCAAACGTTGGGATGCGAAACCCGGCGAGCCATTCGCACCTCATTGCGAAAGCGTTCAAGCAACCCCTCGTCGCGGCCGGCCTCATCCGGCAGAAACTTCATTGCCACGGCTTGGCCGAGCGTCAGATCGTCGGCGCGATAGACCTCGCCCATACCCCCTTTGCCCAGCAGGGCGATGATGCGATACCGTCCCGCCACCAGCCGCCCCGGCAGAAATCGCCCTTCGTTCAGCAGATATTCCGCGGAACTGGAAAGCCGGGAAGACGATGTCGATGACGACTTCGACTTTGAAGACGACTTCGACAGCGGCCGCGGCGGCAACGGCGAAGTCGCGGTGGCAAAGTCGAGCGTTGCCATGTCGTCGGTATTCGCGGCTGGGGCGCCGCACCCGGAGCAGAAACGCATGCCGTCCGATAATTCAGTCCCACAGCTTGAGCACTTGGCCATGAAAAATTCCCGCTACAGTCTACTCCAGACCGGGACCTCCGACTTCAGACTTCAATCCGGCGGCGAAACGGAGTGAGGTCCGAGGTCAGAAGTCCGAGGTCTGACGCCCGTTTTGTTACCATCCAAGGGCAATGACTTCTCGCCTCGGTCACTGGCTGCGCGATCCTTTATTTCTGTTGGGCCTGACCGCAGGACTGCTCGCTTTCGTCGTGCAGTCCGGCGAGCTCGGCACCGCCGACACTATGCACCGGCTGCAGACCACGCACTGGCTCTGGACTTCACAGCCGCAGGTATTTCCCAACGAATATCCCGAGTTCGGCCTCCCCGGCCGCGGCGGCCAGATTTTCAGCTGGTACGGCATCGGCCAGTCGCTGCTCATGCTGCCCGCCGACCTGGTCAGCACCTGGGTCTCGCACTGGCGGGTTTTTTCCGACTATGAAGATGACCCCGCCGTGCGCAGCATCCTCGTCAGCTACAGCACGAGTATTCTCGTCAACGTGCTGTCGGCGCTGATCGCCTTTCGCCTGCTGCGCCAGCTTCGTTTCAGTGTGAACGAAACGGTTGCAGGAGTCCTGGCGCTGCTGTTCTGTACGACTCACCTGCACTATACCCAGAACATGCAGGAGAACAATTACATCCTGCTGCTGACGTTGACGGGATTTTCTTACCAGTACGAATGGTTGCGCAGCGGCAGTGTACGGCCGCTCTTCATCGGCTCGATGGCGCTGGGACTCAACCTCCTGACTCGCCTGACCACCGGCCTCGACCTGATGGCTGGTGGTGTTTTCCTGCTGATCTTGCTCTGGTTTGAACCTGCGCAAGACCGCGCTTTGTGGCGGCGCTTTCTCGACTACTGCAAAGTTGCAGCACCCGTCTACGCCTTCTTTCTGGTCATAGAGCGCGTCTACAATTTTTACCGCTTCGGCACCTGGACCGGCACCTATCTCCCGATCTTCGCGCGAGTGTCGCGCCAGCAGGATCCGACCCTGCCTGCAAACTTTCCCTGGAGCACGCCTTTTCATGAAGGTGTTCTCGGCGCGCTCTTCAAGCCGGAGAAGTCGATCTTGCTGTTCGATCCTCTCCTCGTGCTCGCGCTCGTGCTGCTGGTTTTGTTGTGGAAGCAGCTTACTCCCGAAGTCCGCGCCTATGCGCTGACGTCGCTTCTGCTGGTCGCCGGCTACATCAGCTTCTACGCGCGCTACGCCTATTGGGCGGGAGATTTTTCCTGGGGCGACCGCTATGTTTCGAGCGTCGTAGAAATGGTGGCTCTGCTTGCCGTACCTCTCCTGCTGCGCCATCGCACGAATCTGAGTCCGTGGATCTGGCGCGGCAGCCTCGTCCTGATCGCCGCCAGCCTCGTCATTCAAGTCGCATCGCTGGCCTTCTGGCTGCCTCTCGAAATCTACCAGATGGAGACTTTCGGCCATCCCACGTTTGTGATCGCGCTGCGCTTCAAGAACATTGCTGCCTTCGCTCTCGGCAAGATGGATGCGTGGGGTCTGAACACCGACGAAATGACTTACGACCAGTGGGACTATGTTCACATCACCGCCTGGAATTTTCTCCCATTCCTGCTGCGGAGAGTGGGGGCAGCGCCGCGCTGGGTGGTCGACACGATATTCGCGGTATGGATCGCCGGGATCGCCGCACTCGGCGCAGTGCTGATGCGGTTGCGGAGTTTGCTGAAGGCTTCTCAAACGAGTTGAGTGCGGCAAGGGGTGGCACAAGGCAGGGTTGAGTTTTGGCGATTGCTTTGCCTACGCGCTGGCGAAAGAGATAGATGAGCCTTTGCTATTCAAGGGGACAGCCTTCGCCCGCACCGACGTAGAAGTTGCTGGAATCTGAACGTTCGCTACTCCACCGTCACGGACTTGGCCAAGTTCCTTGGCTGATCCACGTCGCAGCCGCGCCGCACGGCTA
>DATHMS010000046.1:0-19675 GCA_035486795.1 Candidatus Sulfotelmatobacter sp.
TGCGTTTCAGAGTTTTGGGGTGACTCCGGATATTGTGGCGATTGCCAAGCCGATTGCGGCGGGGCTGCCTTTGGGAGCGTTTATCGCCAGGGAAGAATTTGCTAACGCGATTTCGCCGGGGCAGCATGGGACTACTTTTGGCGGAGGGCCTTTGGCTTGCCGGGTTGCTTTGGAGTTTCTTGCCATCGTGGAAGAAGAGAAGCTGCTCGACAATGTGAACAAAGTTGGGGCTTATTTGCAACAAGAGTTGAAAGGGGTTGTCGAGAAGAGCGGTGCCGCAAAGGAAGTGCGCGGGCGGGGATTTATTCAGGGGATCAATCTGGAGATTCCGGCGCGGCCGATTGTGGATGCGGCTTTGGCTGAGGGTGTGCTGTTTAATTCGACGCAGGATACTGTCGTCAGATTTTTGCCTCCGTTTTTGCTGGAGGAGAAGCATGTGGATAAGGGGATTCGGGTGCTGAAAAAGTTGTTAAGGAAGAAGCGGAGAGCAGTGGCCAGTGGTCAGTGATCAGTGGCTAGCAACGCTTGGTTGCTGATCCCTCGAGGGACTCGATGTGGTCGCAAGAAAATCCTTTGCGAGGCCGACGGCGGGGCGCTGTTAGGGATGCTTCGACTTCGCAGGTGGATCGCTTTCGCGATCCACCTGCTTTGCTCAGGATGACAAACAAAAACGGGGAGCCGGAGCTCCCCAAGTGAAGTGAACAGAGGCGATGTTCATTTAAATAGAGTCGGGATGAGCGAGAATAGTTGTCCAGAGTTGCGAAGATTTGGAGTTAGAAGATTTGGCTGGGATCGCGGGAAGCCGGGAATTTCCTACAGTACTCGAGCCTAACCTTGCTCCGGCACTGGACGCCGGCGTGGAAGAGTGCTGGATGGATTTCGATGGGGCGCGCATGCGTTATCTGCGTGCCGGGTCGGGGCCGGCGCTGATTCTGGTGCATGGACTGCTGGGTTATTCATTTTCCTGGCGATATACGATGCCGGCTGTGGCGCCCTACGCTACGGTTTATGCACCCGACATGATGGGTGCGGGGTTCTCGGATCGGCCGGCTGGCCTTGATCATTCCATGCGGGGGACGGCGGAGCGACTTCTGCGTTTCGTCGAGCGGTTGGGGATTTCTTCGTTCGACCTGCTGGGGACTTCACACGGCGGAGCGGTTGCGATAATGATGGCCGCCGAGTGCCTTGATGCGAAATCCGGGGCTGGTCCCGCCGTGCGGCGGTTGGTGCTGGTGGCGCCGGTGAATCCTTACTCGTCGCACGGGCGGTGGCTGGCACCATTTCTTGGGGGCAGAGTTGGTGCGGCATTGTTCCGGTTTGTGATTGCGCGCATGAGTTTCTTGTTTTCTTATGGGCATTCCCGCATGTATGGCGACCGCAGCCGGATTCCGCCGGGAACTCTGGAGGGTTACGTGGCGCCGCTGGCGAAGCCGGGGTTATTCGAGCATGGGCTGAGCATCGTGCGCACCTGGACCGAAGACTTGCGAGAACTTGAAGCTACTCTGCCGAAATTGGCGGGCATTCCTACGCTTTTTATGTGGGGCAGCAAGGATTCCGCGGTGTATGCTTCGTCGGCTTTGCCGCTGGCGAAGTACTTTCCGAATTCCCAGTCGATCGTTTTTCCTGGCATTGGACACTTGCCATACGAGGAATGTCCGGTGGAGTTCAACCGGGCGTTAGTCGAATTCCTGACGGGGGAGAAGGTTCCCGGTTGAGTGAGTGCGATAGGGAAGCGAGCCAAGCGCGCCCTTCGGTCGCTGTCGCTCTCTCGGGGCAGGCTCCGTGGAGGCGCGCGGCTCGCCCGGATCCTTCGCGAGACAAAAAGCGTCTCGCTCAGGATGACGAACCTGAGCTCGGATCCTTCGTTCGCGCGAAGAACCACTCTCTCAGGGTGATAAACAATGCGTGATGGCAAGCGCATGCGTGACGACAAGCGCAAATGATGACCCACCACATTTTTGAGCTGCTGCGGGGCGCGCTGGTGCACTATGGCTACTGGGCCGTGGCGGCGCTGTTGTTGCTGGAAGGCGCGGGCTTGCCTTTGCCGGGTGAGACGATTCTGCTGTTGGCCAGCTTTCTGGCTTATTCCGAACATGAGTTGCAGTTTCCCTGGGTTGTTCTGGTTGGGATTGTGTCCACGACGGCGGGCGGAGAGCTTGGTTTTGCCCTGGGCCGGCATGGCGGGCGTCCGCTGATCGAACGCTACCGGGATTTCTTCTCCGTTCGTGCGGAGACGATGGAGCGGGGCGATCGACTGTTCGAGCGGTACGGGGCGGCCACGGTTTTTCTGGCGCGATTCCTGTTCGGCATGCGCGTGCTGGCTGCGTTGCTGGCGGGAGCGCTGCACATGCCGTGGCGGAAGTTCTTCGTGTTCAATTTTCTTGGGGCCGCGGTTTGGGTGAGCACGATTTGCGGCGCGGGATATCTGTTTGGTGGGCATTGGGGCCGGTTGGCCCATGACCTCAAGCGCTTCGATTTAGCGGTGGCTCTTGTGGTTGTGGTGGCTGCGCTATGGTTGTGGTGGAGGCACCGAAGGGAAAGCGATGGCGGGTAGCGAGATACGCCTTGAACCGTCCCGCAAACGGGTCGGGCAGGCTCGAAAAGACAAAGCAGTTACGATTGAAATCGTATCCTTCCCGAAACTCTCGTGAGCCAGACTTTTCGCTAGTGCTGAGGCGAGCACCTTAAGAGTCAACCCATGCACCGCGGAATTTTGCCGGAGCGCGGCTATACTGTGCGGGTGTCGCGGGATTCCTCGTGCGAAGGCGGGGCCGTGGCCATTGATCTTACCGGCGGCGTCCGTGCCGGAATTCGGACGAGGAGGAACGCATGAAAAATATCGGGGTCTTGACTCTGTTGATCACAGCAACGCTTCTGTTAACGCTGGCCTTCCCTGTGGGGGCGGCTAGTCCAAGGGCAGCAGCGGCGCCGGTAGTGGCGGCGGCTG
Source organism: Candidatus Sulfotelmatobacter sp. (assembly GCA_035486795.1). Lineage (GTDB taxonomy): Bacteria > Acidobacteriota > Terriglobia > Terriglobales > Acidobacteriaceae > Sulfotelmatobacter. Next base: position 2,948 of record DATHMS010000046.1, read on the forward strand.
CGCCGGCGGCGGCAGCATCACCAGCGATGCCACCTCATCCGGAGATCGCAGCGGCTTTGGAAGCAATGCATGCCGCCAGGCATCACCTGGACGATGCGGCTCACGATTTCCACGGTCATCGAGTGAAAGCTATCGAGCATCTGGATGCGGCAATCCACGAGGCTGATGTTTGCATGCAAGAGCCGTAGGGCTTGATCATGGAAGAACCAAGGCAGCGTCCGCGGACGCTGCCTTTTTTAGTTTCTGCCACCAGTCTTGTTCCGCCGGTTTACTTTCCAAAGGTGTATCCGACCGACGCGCCCACGCGAAACACATTGCTGGAGTTAAACCCGAGATTGTTCTGGATGTGGTAGTAGTGAGCCTCGGGACGCACAAAGATGTGAGGCAAATGATGCCAGACGTAATAGCGGAGGCCGGCGCCGATGTCCTCCATGAAGTGATTGCTGCTGGTGTAGTTAGTGCATCCGGGGATGTTACAGGATCCAAGGATGTCGAAGCGGTTGCTGGCAATGCCGACGCCGGCTAGAAAGTCCAGGCCAATTTTCTTGGTTATCCTGGGCTGGTAGAGGGCGTTGACGTCGGTAAAGAAGGGTCGGTAATTCTCGTAACCGTAGTAGGTGGCCTGCTTGTACTTCCAGGAAGTTTCGACGTTGAGGCCGAGGCGATGCGGGAAGGCGACAATGTCACCGCCGAGACTGAGGTAGGTTCCGCCTTTTTCGGTCAAGGGCTGGAAGGTCACAATGTCGGTGGGGGACGAGAAAGAAAAAAGCGTGCCACCGCCGACCATGACATCGCCCTGCTCTTGGGCAGGGGCGAAGTTGGCAAACAGAAGGACCGTACACACTGATGCGAGCAGCGCGAATTTTCTCAATACACCCCCCGATGTAAGTTCGTTCGGGATTATGCGATGCACCGGCACGGATTGTGGCAACCCGGCGAAACGGCCGCGGCTGGGACAGCGACCGTTTCAGGATACCAAAACGCGCGACCATCCGCCGGGTGAAAGGCCCTAAGAACCACCGCCGAGGGTGAAGCCGAGCGAGGCGCCGACGCGGAACACATTGTTGGAGTTGAAATTGAACCCGTTATCCGAGTTGCTGTTGTTGTTATTTTGAATATGGTAGTAGTGGATCTCAGGGCGGACAAACACGTGGTGCCAGACGTAATAGCGGACACCACCGCCGAGGTGCTCCATGAAGTGATCGGTGCTTTCGTAGTTGGCCACACCCGGTTGGGAGGGTCCCGGAGCGTAGAAGCGAGTATCGGCGGCGCCGATGCCAGCCATAAGATCGAGGCCAAGTTTCTTACCCAAACGTGGTTGGCAGAGAACGTTGAAGTCGGTCAGGATGGGGCGGTAGTTTATTTCCTGGGAGACGAAGGTACCTTGAGTTGCCCTCCAGGCGGTTTCGACATTAACACCCAGGCGATGTGCGAAGAAGACCACGTCGCCGCCGAGGTTGATGTAGAGGCCTCCCTTTTCCGCAGGCTGAAAAGTGCCGTTAGAAGAAGAGGAGGACGACAGGAGCGTGCCGCCGCCTAGAAAGAAGTCACCCTGCTGGTCAGAAGCCATTTGGGCCCCGGCAAACTGGGCGAAGAGCAGGACGGCAACAACGGGTGCGAAGATCGCTAGCTTTCTCAAGAGAAGCCTCCTAAATTAGTTCGTTGCAAGCGGTAAGATGCGTCCGCGAAATCCTTAGGATGCAGCAAAGTTCGTAACGTCTCATGATAATTTCAGTCAAGCTCAGATACAACTGGGGCCAGTGCCAGTAAGGGTACCTCCAAAAGTGGCAAATCCAGTGTATTAATGCGCTCAGGAGCGATCTCGTAACTGCTTGCAAACCCTAGATCTCGTGAAAAGTTGCGGGGTTCAGCGAAGAAAAGCTACCTGGGCTTTCCGCCGCCACCGCCTGGGGCTCGGATGTGGTCGAAGGCGATAGGGCCGCCGCCGAAGAATATGAGGGCAAAGGCCAGCGTGGCCAGGGCCAGAGGGAATTCGTATCCGTTGTTTCCCGTCAATCCGTTGTGGATGTGCACCTTCGCAATGGCGACTGAGAGATCGATGCAGATGGCAAGGGCAGCGACACGGGTGAACAGGCCGAGCAAGACGAGCAGGCCGCCAACGAACTCAGCAAAGGAAGAGAGATAGGCGGTCCAGGCCGGGAGCCCGAGGCTGGCGACGAACTCGGCGTGGTGGTGGAGCCCGCCGAAAACCTTGTGGAAGCCGTGGACAGTCATGACAGCGCCGAGGGTAAGGCGCATGACCAGAAGTGCGAGGGGTTGCAGGCGATCGAGGTAGCGCAAGTGATCCTCCGACGGAAAGAAAGATAGATTACAGCAGCGGGATGAAGGAGGGAAGCAGAGCCGGCAGGTGTGCGGCGGCAGGATTAGTGGGAGGCTGTTTTGGAGCTGCGCATTTGGAAGAGAGGCGGGCGGTTTCAAAATCGAAATGATTGCGCAAGCGGCCAACTTCTGGTAACGTTTTTTCGCCCCAAGATACGGTCTGCCGGTAGCGCCCTGTCCGCAGCCGGGTCATGCGCGTCGTGCAGGCCTTCCCTCCGTTCTTGGAATTAATTTAACCACGTGCGCGAATTGGGCGGATGTCGTCCATGGATGCGAAATAGAGTCACAGTGAAGCCGCAACTTCAGATGAGGGGCAGTGTTTCGGGAATGAAGGTCGATAACAAGTTCTGGTGGTCAGGAGGCGGTAATGAATCGCATTTTGAGGAGTGAGGATATGCTGCAGAGGTGGGTGGTAGTTCTGCTCTTGATGGCGGTTCCAGCGTTTGCCTGGGGCCAGAAAAAGACGAGCGCGCCTGCTGCGAAGGCCGCGCCACAAAAGAGCGCGCCCGCCAAGGCGGCGCCTTCGCGTCCGGCGACGCAGTCGCATAGTACAACGCCTTCGCGCGGGACCACGACGGCAAGCCACGCGAATACGATGGCAGGCCATGGGACGACGACGGCGGGTCACGGGACCACGCCGGCAAGCCACGGGACCACGACGGCGGGGCACGCGAATACGACGGCAGGCCATGGGGCGACGACGGCGGGTCACGGGACCACGCCGGCAAGCCGCGGGAACACAACGGCGGGCCACGGGACCACGCCGGCAAACCGTGGGAATGTCGCGGCCGGCAATCGTGGAGGGAGCGCGCACCAGCCGGCAGGGACGAGGAACGTCAGTCTGAAGGGTGGAGGGCACGCCAGCGTCCGCGCGAACGGATCGATTCGTTCCGTCGACCGCAACGGGATGCATATTGACCATGGCATTCGAGGCGGACGTACAGTGGTGAGTGAGCGCAACGGAGCGCGCATTGTAACCCGAGGACATGGCGGCTATGTGCAGCGCGCCTACGTGACGCGCGGCGGACACGCCTACTATTCGCGGACCTTCTATGACCACGGCGTCTACCGGGTTGGGCTCTATCGCGGTTACGGCTGGGGCGGACACATGTACTACGGGTACTACCCAGGGGTTTGGTTCCATCCGGGATTTTATGGATGGGGCTGGCATCCTTGGGGAGCGCCGGTTTACTGGGGCATCGGAGCCTGGGGTTGGGGAGGAGCGCCATGGTGGGGATTCTATGGCGGGTGGTGGAATCCTTATCCGGTTTACGCGGCTCCGTACTACTGGCTGACGGACTATCTGATCGCACAACAGTTGCAAGCGGCGTATGCGGCTCGGGCCGAAGCCAACGCGGACGCAGTGGCAGCGGATGCGGCGGCTAGTGGCGGAGGAGGAGATGCCGCTCCTGCTCCGGCAGCTGCGGGTCCGGTGGCATTGACCCCTGAAGTGAAGGAGGCGATTGCCCAGGAAGTAAAGGCTCAGCTGGCCGCGCAGCAGGCACAGGCAGCGCAGCAGGGTGGCGGACAAACCGCGTCGGCGGCTCCGGCGCCTACTACCAGCGACAACACGCCGCCCCCGGCGCTTGATCCTTCGCAACGTACGTTTGTGGTGGATTCTGACGTCACGGTGGTGGCCAACGGTCAGGAGTGTGCGTTGTCGTCCGGCGATGTGATTACGCGTCTGACGGATACTCCGGATGCGGACCAGAACGTGAATGCCAGCGTCTCGGCGACCAAGAAGGGCGACTGTGCGTCGGGACAAACCGTTGCCGTGAAAGTGGATGATCTGCAGGAGATGTACAACCACTTCCAGGAGAACATCACCAACGGCATGGGCGAAATGGCGAAGAAGCAGGGGACGGGCGGTATGCCGGCGGCGCCTGATACGGGCACGCAGGCCGGGGCCGTTACTCCTCCGCCACCGGATACCAGCGTGGCGAAGACTCTGCAAGACCAGCAGGCGGCGGCCGATCAAACCGAGCAGCAGGTCAAGCAGGACGCTGCCGGAGGCGGCGGTCAGTAGAACAGGCCGCAACCGGAGGTAGCTCAACCAATTGATCGATAGTCAATCCGTGATCGAATCGCGGTAATCAATCGAGAGATGATCACGAGAGATGATCAATCGATATGGGGAGCGTCGGATGACGACGCTCCCTTCTGCAAGGCACAGGTAATTTGTTCTGGACGCTGCCCAGGGCGCGGCTGGGATGAAACTGTTCTCTAGACCTGCACGGAGGGTTTTACGATGTCGAAGAAATTCCGCGACCTGATTCCGGGGATTGTGTTCCTGGCTGCCATGATTTTTCCGATGGGGCTGGCTAATGCCCAGGCAGTTACTTTGCAGGAGCAACTGACCGCGCAATACAAGCTGGTGAAAATGGGATCGGATACGAGCGGATATTCGGTGGTCGAAGAGGGCACGCTGCTGGCGATCCAGAAGGGCGGTCTGCTTGGCGTGCCTTATTCGGACAACAGTGTGCAAAACAATAAGTACGAGAATGGAGCGGTCAAGGCCCCCAATGCGATGCTAACGAAGGGCATTGGGTTCGGGATGAAGAAGTTCGGGAAAGAACAGACGACCAAGCTGTTTGCCAAGGGCGACAAGGTCTACGCTACCAAGATCGACGTCAGTCTTGACAAGGATCAGGTGACGATGGGCATTGTCGCCTGCGACAAGTGCAACAAGACCGATCCACCGACCTACAACAAGACGAACATTATCTTCGTGTTTCCTAAGGGATCTTTAGCGACCACGAGCGCAGGACAGGTCGAGGATACGATCGGGACATTGCTCTCGATCAGCAATGACGATGCGCAGCAGGGCGATAGTGGGCAACAGCAGGGTGGAGATCAGCAGCAGCAGGGTGCAGATCAGGGCGCGCAACCGCAGGCAGGTCAGCAGCAGCCACCGGCCGCGCAGGAGCAACCGCCGGCCGAACCAGCGAGCATCGACAAGGGGATGACGACTGACCAAGTGCAGGCGGCGATGGGCAAACCGGACAAGATTGTCAACCTGGGAACCAAGACCATCTACTACTACAAGGACATGAAGGTGATTTTCCTCAGCGGCAAGGTTTCCGACGTACAGTGAGTCGGCGGCCGGATCTGCGGCAAGAAACCACGTTCATTCTTTCGTACGCCTTCCTACGGCGGTCAAGGTTTTGAGTCTCACACGATCGTGCCTGGCGCGAGGTTTGGAGCCATCGTCAGGTAACCCCGTAGCGGTCCTCTCTTTGGCAAAAGTTAAAGTCAGCTAAGGCAGCAACTTGAGCGGGCGACATAGTACTTCCGTACCGTCTCTAGTACTTCAGTTACCAAATCGCGAGTGACCCGAGATGCCTCTTCGCGAAACCACTTCTAATTGGGTCCAAGAAGATAATCGCCACAACATATAGATATCGCCCCAAAAAGGGTTTTCTGCGAATTCCAGAAAATGGGCATAAAACCGTGAAAAACACGGAAATTCGCTCTGACGCGGGGCTTTTCAGGGCTGATATATGCTCTGGACACCGAGAGCCCCCGGACAGGCATTGGAGGGCAGGAGTTTCAAGGCAAGCCCCGTGGGCCGGAAACACCGGAGCGGGAAAGGTTCTGGTGGACAGGCTTAAGGAACAGGGCAAGGAAACATGGCCGACTCGCGAGAAGTGATGAACATTCGGCAGGCATCGCAGTATTTGGGAGTGAGTCCGGACACGCTTTACAAGTACGTAGGGGAACAGAAGATTCCTGCTTTCAAACTGGGCAACCGCTGGCGCTTCAAGAAATCGAAGCTGGACCAGTGGATGGAAGATAAGTCGAGCCAGATGGAGTCGGGGACGAAGCACAAACCGAAGGCGGCGATGAAGGCTGCCGGACAAAGTTAAACAAAATCGGCACGGGCGAGGGCGCCCGCGCCACACGAGCAAAGGCGGGCACACATGTTTGGAATGGGATCGAAGACGATAGTAGGTCTGGATGTGGGCTCTTCCAGCATCAAGGCGGTGGAGTTGAAGAAGAAGGGTGGACAGATCGAAGTGTCGCACCTAGGCCTCGAACCGCTGTCCTCTGACATTGTGGTCGATTCGATGATCGTGGACTCGGGAACGGTGTCGAGCGCGATTTCGAAGCTGTTCGCTGACTGCCTGATCAAGACCAAGGCGGTGGCGACGGCGGTAAGCGGCCACTCGGTGATCGTCAAAAAGATCTCGCTGCCCTCGATGAGCGACCAGGAATTGGCGGAGACCATCGAGAAAGAAGCGGCGCAGCACATTCCCTTCGATCTGTCGGATGTGAGCCTGGACTACCAGATTCTGTCCGAAGAAGCGGGCAGCCCGCAGATGGATGTTCTGCTGGTGGCCGTGAAGAAGGACAAGATTTTGAACTACACCAACGTACTCTCGATGGCGGGACGGACCCCGGCTATCGTCGACATTGATGCGCTGGCGCTGCAGAACTGCTACGAGTACAACTACCAGCCGGCGCCGGGCCAGGTGGTGGCGCTCTTGAACCTGGGCGCCAGTGTGATGAACATCAACATTGTGAAAGGCACGACGCCGCTCTTCCCGCGCGATGTCAGCGTGGGCGGCCACCAGTACACGGATTCTCTGCAGAAGGAGCTGGACCTGAACTTCGAAGATGCGGAGAAACTGAAGCTGGGGGAGAAGGTGGGAACGGTGAGCGAGGACGCAAAGGCGCCGATCCTGCAACAGGTGACCGAAATTATCGTGCTGGAAATCCAGAAGACGTTCGACTTCTTCCGGGCGAGCGCGGCGGGCGAGCACATCGAAAAGATTTACCTGGCTGGCGGCTCGGCAAAGGTGCCGGGTTTGATGGAAGCATTGCGGCAGGAGTTTTCGATGCCGGTCGAATTGTTAAATCCATTCCAGCGCGTGGTGCCGCCGACGGACGGTCCGGGAGCGGAGCTGGTGGAGCAGAATCCGGGTCAGCTCGCAGTTGCCGTGGGCTTGGCTTTGAGGAGCTTTGAATCCCTATGATCAGAATCAACCTGCTCGAAACATCGAAGGGGAAAGGCAAGCGCGGCGGAAGCGGACCGTCGATGCCCGCGATGGAAATGGGCGACATGGGCTCGCCCAAGCTGAAGGTGCTGCTGGTGATCCTGGTGGCCGGACTGCTGAACTTTGGCTACTGGTACCGGCTCGACCAGCAATCGAAGTCGATTGCAAAGCAGATGGCGGCTGCGGAGCAAAAAAACCGCGAACTCAGCGACGTGAAGGCACGTTACCTGGAGCGGCAAAGACAGGCTGACAACTACAAGCGGCGGGTGGATGTGATCGATTCGCTGCGCGCCGGCCAGGCAGGGCCAGTCAATCTGCTGGCCATGCTGGGCGAGACCGTGAACGGAACAGAAGCGGTGTGGCTGAGCAAGATGGATGACACGGGCGGGAGCGTAAACCTTGAAGGCACGGCGTTGAGCACGGACGCGGTGGCCAACCTGATCGCGAACCTGCGGAAGACCGGCTTCTTCAAGACGGTGGAGATCAAGGAAACCTTCCAGGACGATTCGATCAAGGACATGCAGGCGTTCCAGTTCACGCTGACCTGCGAGAAGGGAAAGTCCTAAGAGGCGGGACCTTAATAGGCGAAACTATGGCGATGAATTTTAGCGAACTGTCGGGCATTAAGCAGTGGGGAGCGGTGCTGTTTGGAGGAGCGGTGGTGACAGCAGCGCTGTACTTCTTCGTATTCAAGAACCAGAGCGACAGCAATGCGAAGGCGGAGCATGCCGTGCAGGACAAGGTTCGGGAAAACAACGAACTGGAGTCCTACCGCCCCAAACTGAAAGACATAGAGCGGCAGCTGGCGAATTTGAAACAGCAATTAGACATCGAACGGCGGATTGTACCGGACGAGAAGTCGGTGGACGGTTTCATCGAGATGCTGGACGGCGAAGCCACGAAGGCGGGGGTAGAGCTGCGGCGCTATACCGCCAAACCGGTTGCTGCCAAAGAGTACTACTCGGAAGTTCCGTTTGAAATGGAACTAGACGGGCCGTACTACTCGATGCTGAATTTCTTTGATCGGGTAGGCAAGCTGGAGCGCATCGTGAACATCAGCGGACTGCTGGTGGCAAACACGAAAAACCCCAGTAGTGCGAAGGCCAAGCATACCTACCAGTATGCCCCGAACGAGAGCGTAGTAGCCACATTCACGGCGACGACGTTCTTCAGTCACGATTTAGACCCGGGCGGGCCGGGGCCTGGAACCAAGCCCGCAGTAGCAACGGCGGGCGTGAGCAAATAGGAATCGCTTATGAATCTGACGACAGGCATTCTGGCAGTAGCAATGATGACGGGGGCGGCCTGGGGGCAAAACCCGGCGGCCGTCGACAACACGGGCAGGACCGCGAAAGCGCTGTCCCAGACAAAAGCCAACACCAACCCAGTGCTGGTGGCGCAAGCGACCAAGCCCGCACCGGGCGCTCCGGCACCGGCGGTGAAGCCGGCGACGATTCCGGGGGCAGCGGCAGCTCCGGCTCCAGCGGCCAAGGCGGCTTCGGGCCAGAACAATACGCTGCAGCGTGTGAACGTCGTCCACAACGCGGACGATGTTCAGATCGAGATCAGCTCGCGCGAGGCAGTGACACCAAAGGTGAGCAAACTGGGTTCGCCAGCGCGTGTGGTGGTGGAACTGCCGGCAACGGTGATGGCAACCCCGCAGAGCAAGATTGCGGTGGGCAGCGCCGGAGTCAAGGGCGTGCGCATCGGCATGGACGGCAAAACGCCTCCGACGACGAGCGTAGTCGTGGATTTGGAACAAGCCTGCGCCTATGAGTTGACGCCGGGACCAGGTAACAGTTTCGTGTTGACGCTGCATACGCAGGCAATGGCGAAGGCTCCTGCCGCGGAGATCAAGCTGCAGACCGCGTCGGCCAAACCGGCCACAGCGGCGACTGCAGTGACAAAGGGCAATCCTGCTCCGGCGACTGCGACTGCGAAGCCGCACGATGCATTCGTACCCAAGAAACCAGCAGCATCCGCTCCGGTAGCGATGGCGAAGCTTGAGGCTCCGAAGGCCGCAGCTCCTGTGACTACCACGGTTGCGGCCGATGACAAGGCCGCCCCCACGAAGATTGGGGAAACCTCCAAGGCGCCGAAGCCGGAAGAGAAGAAGTGGGCGATGAACGGGAAGCGCGATCCGTTCTTCAGTCCGGTGGTGCAGCAGCCCACAGGGTCTGGTTGCTCGACCGGGAAGAAATGTCTGGAGATCGGGCAGATCAATTTGCGGGGCGTAGTGCATTCGGAGAGCGGCTTTATCGCGGTGGTGACCAACACCTTGAACAAGGCTTATTTCCTGCACGAAAACGATCCGGTGTTCAACGGCTACGTGGTGAGAATCACGGGAGACTCGGTGGTTTTCCAGGAGACGGTGCAGGACAAGCTGGGCAAACCGTTTACCCGGGAAGTGGTGAAGCGGATCATTACGCCGGCGGTTTAGAAGTTGGGGGAGGCGAGAGCCGGGAAGGCCGGAGCGCCGACAAAATCGAGTCAAGAAGAAGGAAACGCGGGCCCGGCCCGCGGTTTGGGGAGAAGCGAAATGCGAAAGCAATTGCTGAGTGTGTTCCTACCGATGCTGATTCTGGGGCTGGTTGCTTCAGCCGCCGAGATGCCGGCGTCACAACCGGCGAGCCAGCCTAACGAACTGCAACGAGTGAATGTGGTTCGCGGCGCGGATGAAATCCGGGTCGAGATCAGCGCTCGTGGCGTAGTGGCGCCAAAGGTGAGCACTGAAAGCTCGCCTGCGCGTCTGGTGCTGGACCTGCCCGGGACTGTCATGGCGACGGGGCAGACCCACATCGCAGTGGGCAGCGCCGGAGTAAAAGGCGTGCGCATCGGCACGGATGGCCAGACCCCTCCCACCACGCGTGTGGTGGTCGATCTGGAGCATGCCTGCCGCTATGAACTCACTCCATCGGCAGACGGGAAACTGGTGCTGACGCTGCACACGCAGCCAGCGGCAGCAGCGACGAAGGCAAGCGCCCCAAAGACGGTGGCGGATGCAACGCCCGCGCCGGCCAGCAAGAATATGTCTCCGTTCGCGCCGCGAGTTATGGAAGTAGAGGCACCGAAGGCGCAGCCAGCGGTGGCCGGCGCGCCGGTGGTTCCGAATGTGACGGCGAAGGATGCTATTCCTTCGGCGACCGTTCCAGCGACGACCCAGAAGTCCGGAGCGGCTGCGGCTTCGACGAGCGATTTTGTGTTCGTCGAGCCGTCCTACGAAGCCAAGAAGACGACGACCGCTGAGGCGACGGAAGAGCCCTCCGTACGTGCAGGGGATGCGGCGGCAAAGTTTGCCGACAAGACCGCTGCGGAGCTGCTGCCGGTGAGTGCAAACGCCGCGCAGGCATCGCAGAGCACATCCTCCAACACTGGAGTACAGCCGGCGGTCAATCTGGCGGCAGAGCAGAGGGCGCAGGCTGGACAGGCGCCGGCTGCGGTTGGTCCGAAGTACACCGGCGAACCGATTTCAGTGAACCTTAAGGACGTGGATCTGAAGGACTTCTTCCGGCTGATCCATGAAATCAGTGGTTTGAACGTGGTGCTCGATCCGAATGTACACGGCACCCTGACGGTTGTGCTGGATGATGTGCCGTGGGATCAGGCTTTGGACATCGTGCTCAAGAACAACGACCTGGCGCGGGAACTTGAAGGCAACGTTCTGCGCATCGCCACCGTGGACACGCTGAAGAAAGAAGCGGATGGACGGCGCGCCCAGGTGGAAGCGGAAGCGCTGGCCGTAGAGAAGGTTTCGGTGACCCGTTTCCTGAGCTACGCCCACGCTAAGGACGTGATCATCACGGTAAAGAAATTCCTCTCGGTGCGTGGCGACGTGGTTGCGGATGAGCGCACCAACGCCGTAATCGTCAACGACATTCCGAAAGTGCTTCCGGTTATCGATCGCCTACTGACGCAGCTTGACCGCAAGACGCAGGAAGTGGAGATCGAAGCGCGGGTGGTGGCGGCGACGCGGCAGTTCGCACGCGACATCGGCACACAACTTGGATTTGGCTGGGGCAACGGCCACAGCGCAATCGGCGGCGCGCAAGGAGTGGGCGCCTCACCGACGACCGTCAGTGGTTTGGCTCCAGGCTACATTACGGTGCCGCCCCCGGCCGGTGGTTCAACGTCGGGATCGTCGATTCCATTGTTCTCGAACCTGGGCTCGACCTCACCCACCAGCGGCTTTACCTTCTTAAACGCCAGCAACACGGTTCGCATCGATGCCGTTCTTTCGATGGCTGAGTCGCGCGGTTTGCTGAAGGTTCTGTCACGGCCGCGAGTAGTAACCCAGAACAACATCCAAGCCCTGGTAAAGCAGGGCGTGCGCGTGCCTATCGTGACGCAGGCTCAGTTGGGTGGTCCTCCAACTGTGACCTACGTCGACGCCTTCCTGAGGTTGACGGTGACTCCGCAAATCACGTCGGAGAACACGATCTTCCTGAACGTAGACGTGGAGAACACTACGCCCAACTTCGGACAAGAAGTGCAGGGCAACCCCGAGTTGATCACGCAGCAGGCGACAACTCAAGTGCTGGTGACCGACGGCGGCACGGTGGTGATTGGCGGCGTCATCCAGACGCAGAACTCGATCAACATCGATCAGGTTCCGGTGCTGGGGAATATCCCGATCCTGGGCAACCTCTTCAAGCACACAGTAGTGAATACGTCCAACCAGGAATTGATCTTCTTCATCACGCCGCGAATCATCCAGACGTAACAGCGTCAGACGTAACAACGTCGGACCTAGCAGCGCAGTTGAAGATTTAAAGCCGCCGGCGCCTGAAGAACCTGTCAGGGCCGGCGGTTTTGTCTTTATAGGGAGCACTGCAGTCTTTCGGGAAAGCGGACGATCAGCGGGCGGCGCCAACGACTGGAGCGTCGGCCTCTCTTCGAATCAGATACTGAAAATGGGTCTTAAATCGGGCGACCGCTCCTTTCGGACCTACTCCCCAGCCGTCCGAGCTCTCAAAGGCGATGGCATTCAGGTTCAGCTTCTCCGTGTGCCGCCAATGAATGCCCTTGTCGTGGCTGATGTCTGTCCCATTCGGTCCAACCGCAGCAAAGTCGCCGTAAGAAAACGATGCTACGGCCGACCGGTAGCCGCCCGGTTGCGCGTCAGCGAGGTGCCATGTGGCTCCGGCGTCATCGGAGTAGATCGCAACGCGCTTGTCGTCATTTGGGTTCTTATAGTCTCCGCCGACGGCCACAAGATCGTCCGGGCCGTCGCAAGCAATGCTGAAGATGCCGCTGGAAGCTGTGCCGCTGACGATTGGCGTCTCCGAAACTGTCCATGACCGGCCTTCGTCGAGCGAGCGAAAGACTCGCGCCGCTGGCCCACCGGTTCCGAAATAGATTCCGCCACGATCGCACAACACGATCGCAGTCCCACTCGCCGCAAACGCACCTTCTTTGGCGAGCGCCGGAGGCATTCTGTCCCGGGGCAGCTCCGACCAGTGCTCCCCATCGTTTGTACTTAAGACGACGAACTTGCCATTTACTGGATCGCTTAGCGCAACGCAATGGGTCTCTGAATCGCAGGCCATAGAGTCCAGAAAGAATTCGGGTGTCGTTCCTGAATATTGCAGCTTCCATGTTTTCCCGCCGTCGGTTGTCTTGTAAATTCTCGATTTCTGGCCCTCGCCGCTCGACATCACGTAGGCTTTATCCGCACTGAAGGCTTCAATGTCCCGAAAATCCAGGCCACCGGTGTTTGGAATGGAGATCTGTCTCCACGTACTACCTTCATTGGTCGAGCGCAAAATGACCCCGTCCGACCCTGAAGCCCAGATCATGTATTGCAGCCGATCGTTCTTGCCCGCATCAAGAACCACGCTCACACCACGGAGATTTGCATCGCTTCCAGACGATTGCACGGACCACCATGGTGCATTGTCCTTCAGTTGCATGAACAACAACGCGATGAGAAGCAACATGGCGGATATTCTACCCTCTCTGCGGGCGCCAAGATCGCAACTGCCTCTTATGGACATACAGAGATGTGTTGCATCCGCAGGCTGGTACACTTGGCCTTGAAAATGGATTACAAGCTTCGCCAGAACGAGCTTCGCAGGCGCCTCGCTTCCAGCAGGCTGGACGGATTGCTGGTCAGCCATCTTCCAAATATCCGATATCTTTGCGGCTTTACCGGGAGCGCAGGGCTACTGCTGGTGGAGGAAGCCGGAAGCACGTTCTTCACGGACGTTCGCTATGACACGCAGGGGCGCGAGGAAGTGAAAGGCGCGAAAGTGATTATCGCGCGCAAGGCCTTATGGAATGCGCTGGGCGAGCGGATTGGAGCTCGTCGACCGAGATCGAGGTCGAAGGGATGGACGATTGGGATTGAAGCCGAACACCTTACTGTGGCAGAGAGAAAGCGGCTGGTCGATCTCCTGCCCCCGGGCGTGCGATTACGGAACGCGCCCGCTCTGGTGGAGAAAGCGCGCATGGTGAAGGACGCAAAGGAACTAGGGTTGATCCGTGAGGCTGTGACATTGGGGGCGGCTTTGTTCGACCGGGCGCTCGAAATGTTGCGACCGGGGATCAAAGAGTGCGAGGTGGCGGCGGAGATGGAGTACGCGGCGCGACTAGCTGCGGCGGAGGAGATGTCGTTTCCGACCATAATTGCTTCGGGGACGAGGTCGGCGCTGCCTCACGGCAGAGCCTCGGAGCAAACCATCGCGCCGGGGGGATTCGTCGTCTGCGATTTCGGTGTTATACTCGGTGGTTATTGCTCGGACCAGACCCGCACTGTATGGGTGGGCGCAGCCCCTGTGGAAGCGCGCCACGCATACGAGTCGGTGCGGGAGGCGCAGGAGGCTGCGATCTCGGCGGTGCGTCCGGGCGTTAGCGCCGGGGAAGTCGACGCGGCGGCACGGAACGTATTGCGCAAAGCCGGGTTGGGGCGATATTTTACGCATTCAACCGGGCACGGAGTGGGGTTAGAGATTCACGAAGCGCCCAGGGTTGCGGCCGGGCAGAAGGAAGTGCTCAAGCCGGGAATGGTCATCACCATTGAGCCGGGAGTATACTTCCCCGGAAAATGGGGCGTGAGGATTGAGGACATGGTGGCCGTCAGGGAAGGCGGCTGTGACGTGCTCACTCCGACCAGCAAGGATTTCCTGGCAGTTTAGGGGAAGGTCTTGGGTCTCAGGTCTTGGGTCTTCGGCTCTCGATCTTTATCGTTGGCACCAGAGACCTGATAACTAACAGCTAAGACCTGAAGCTGCGGTCCCACCGTACACGAATGAATCAAAAAGAGCTGAAAGAACTCATCGAGTTCTTAATCGAAAAAGACATTGCCGAGTTCGAGTTGGAGCGCGGCGATGTCAAGGTGAAGATCAAGCGGGCGGGTGAGCACACCGTGGTGCATACCCGCGCGGACGTGCCTTATGTGGCCGTGACCGTCCCGCAGGCGGGCCAGCCTGCGGTTACAAGTTCTCCTGGCGCAGCGGCTCCGGCGCCGGTCGAGACTGTCCCGGAAGAAGACCTGCACATCGTGAAGTCTCCCATCGTAGGGACGTTGTACGAGGCGCCCTCGCCGGGCGCGCCGCCTTTCGTCAAAGTCGGCGATACGGTGGAGGTGGGGCAGGTGCTGTGCATTGTCGAGGCGATGAAGCTTCTGAATGAGATTGAGTCGGATGTGGCCGGCGAAATCGTGAAGAAGATGGGGAGCAATGGCCAGCCGATTGAATATGGGCAGGAGTTGTTTGCCATCCGGACGAAGAAGTGAGGGAGATTGAGTAATTTTGTAATTTTGTAATTGAAAACCCTTCGGGATTTTAAATCACCCAAATTACTCAATTACCAAATTACAGAATCCTCCCACTGTCCCCACATTTAATCCGAAATGTTTAAGAAGATACTGATAGCGAATCGCGGAGAGATTGCGCTGCGCGTCATTTGCGCGTGCAAGGAGCTAGGCATTCACACGGTCGCCATTTACAGCGAGGCGGACCGGCACTCACTGCCGGTGCGCTTCGCCGACGAAGCCATCTGCATTGGGCCACCGCAACTGGCACTGAGCTACCTGAATATTCCGGCAGTGATCAGCGCGGCTGAGATCGCCAACGTGGACGCGATTCATCCTGGCTACGGATTACTGGCGGAGAACGCCAACTTTGCCGAGGTGTGCGAGACGAGCGGGATCAAGTTCATCGGTCCGCGGCCGGACGTGATGCGGCTGATGGGGGAAAAGGAGAAGGCTCGCGCGGCCATGAAGCAAGCGGGCGTGCCCATTCTGCCGGGCTCGGATGGGATTATCGCCTCCGAGGGAGAAGCTGTGGAATGGGCGCGGCAGGTGGGTTTTCCGGTAATTGTGAAAGCTTCGGCGGGCGGCGGCGGACGCGGGATGCGCATTGTGCGCAGCGAAGAAGAACTGCCGGGGTTGTTCAGGGCGGCGCAATCGGAGGCGGCAGGCGCGTTCGGCAACGGCGATCTGTACATGGAGAAGTATGTCGAGCATCCACGGCACATCGAGTTTCAGGTGCTGGCCGATGAGCATGGCAATGTGGTGAGCCTGGGCGAGCGGGAATGCTCGATCCAGCGGAGGCACCAGAAACTGCTGGAAGAATCGCCCTCGACGCAGGTCACGCCTGAACTGCGTGATCAGATTGGCGCGGTCTTGTGCAAGTCGCTGACGGCGATCGGATACACGAATGCGGGAACGATTGAGTTCCTGATGGATCAGGACCGCCGGCTGCACTTCATCGAGATGAACACACGCATCCAGGTGGAGCATCCGGTGACGGAGATGGTGACAGATGTCGATCTGGTGAAGAGCCAGATCATGATTGCGGCCGGGGCGCATATGCGGGACGTGCTGCAGGGGCCGATTGTGCACCGTGGACATGCTATCGAATGCCGCATCAATGCGGAGCATCCGGAGAAGTTCACGCCGTCGGCAGGGAAGATTACTTCATTCAATCCGCCCGGAGGAACTGGCGTACGCGTCGACACTGCCGCATATGCAGAGGGCGTGATTCCACCTTATTACGACTCGCTGATCGCCAAGTTGATCGTGCGCGGCAAAGACCGCAGCGAGGCGGTCTCGCGCATGTCGCGGGCGCTGGAGATGTTTATCGTCGAGGGCGTGTACACGACGATTCCACTACATCGGAGGATTCTTGCTGATCCGGATTTCCGGGCTGGGAAATTTGATACGGGGTTCATTGAAAGATTTCTGGCGAAGACAAAATGAACAACCGACGTTTGTGACAGGAAACAAGGAGCAATGATGGGAGCATCACTCACCAGAATAGCTGTCTTCGCTTCAATCGGCATTTTTGTTCTGAGCGCGGCAAGCCAATCGAGTAAATCAGAAAGCGAAATATCTCAAGCGTTGTCGGCTGCACCGGCATCGATCGCTGCGCAGGCATCGGTCATAATCTTC
>DATHMS010000047.1:0-3356 GCA_035486795.1 Candidatus Sulfotelmatobacter sp.
AAGGATCCTGACGGGAATATTTTATCCGTTTCACAGCATGCGTGAGGGGATGGGGCCCTGGTCTTGAGTTCGGGTCGCCTCGCGTTGCTCTGCGGGACAGCCGAAGGCGGCTGTCCCCACATGAGCATCCGTACCGCCGGCATCGGGGGCGAGGGCACCCGCGCCACACTTTACTCGACGTTCCAGCCGGTCACTTTTACAGTTGCTTTCTCTGCGCCCAGCTCACTGGCGCGGTAGGCGGCGGTTATCTCGCGCTTCTCACCGGGTAATAGTGAGATGTAGTTGTCCTCCCAGACGACTGGCAAAATCTCTTCACCCTTAACGCCTTTCTCTACTTTGAGGTGGACGAAGAAGGCGAGGGTCTTGCTGGGATTTTGTACCGTTACGCGGGTGATGGAGTCTTCGCCTTTGCGCGCCGTGCTGCTGATAACTTTGAGCTTTACCTTGGGAAGTTGCGCCAGAGCCGTGTAATCGGCGAAGGAATCGGTGGGAGTCATCCACCAGGTGGACTTGGCCCAGTCGAGGGTTTCGGGTTTGGTGGAGAGCCAGTAAAAGTTGGACCCGACCAGTTTGCCGGCGGAGTCAGTCAGGCGCAGAGCAACAAAGTAGGTCGGGCTCAGGCCATCGACTTCGGGGAGCGCGAATACTTTAGCGGTGCTGTCGGCGGGCGCGTCGAGCGAATCTTCGTGAGAAAACTTCTCGGTCATGTCTAGGTTGTAGATTTTGGTGGAGAGCTTCAATCCCTTGACATCTTCATACTGGCTGCTGACGATCCAGATGGAATGATCGTCGTAGCCGTAGATCGGGTGCAGCGCTTCCATGGCGCGCTTGGCTCCGAAGTAGCCTCCCGCGGGGCGCAGGTAATAGTCGTAAAGGTGCCAGATCATGGAAGGCCAGGCGTTGTTGAGCATCCACTGAATCACGCCGGTGGATTGATACTTGTTGCGGCTGTAAGCCTCGTACATGGCGCGCACGCCCTCGTAGGTCTGCAGTTGCGATTTGTTGGAGAAGTCTTCCACGCTATCTGACTTGCCGTAGCGGTTGGCGAGGGCCTCGCTGAAGACCTGGATGGTTTTGAATTCTCCGCCGCCGGCGTGGTAGTTCCAGACCTCGTCGATGGGCCAGAGGTGATTTCTTCCGACCATGGCGCGAATGCTTTCGACAGGCGGGACGGCAGGTCCCATGCTGGTTTCGGTGTTGAAGCCGTAAGCTCCGCCGCAGCCGCCCGGGTTGCAGAGCTTGCGGTTAGGCTGTCCGGCGGGAGTGTCCTGCTCCCAGTAGCCTGGAGCTATATACTCGTACGGCCCTGACATCTTGACGCCGCTGTTTCCGGTGACCGTGGTGGGCTTGCCGGTGGCGGAGGAAACTACGGGATTCGGCCACAGGAGCTGCTTTTCGATATCGAGGTACATTTGCTCGACATCGGGCGGAGGCGGGTTGTCGCTGCCATTCAGCCACATAACCATGCTGGGATGGCTGCGCAGGCGGTAGATCTGATCGCGGAGGGACTGCTGGGCGATTTCAAAATCCTGCGGCTTCCAACGCGGCCAGCGCTCCCAGAAATCGCAGCAGCACCAGCCGGCCATCACGAGAATTCCCTCGTGGTCGGCGATGTCGAAGAATTCCTGGGTTTCAAGTTTGCCTTCGAGGCGGACGGTGTTCAATCCCATGTCGCGGACGTAGCGGAATTCGTCGTGCAGGCGCTGCGAGTTTTCGCGGAGCATCATGTCCGGAGTCCAACCGCCGCCGCGGATGAGGATGTTCTTGCCGTTAATGTGGAAGGCGCGGCCGCCCGTGGCGTTTACTTCGGAAGTAACTTCGCGAATGCCGAACTCCGTCGTTGAATGGTCGCTGACGGCGCTGCCGACTTCGAATTCCACTTTCAGAGAGTAGAGAGCCGGCTTGCCCATCTGCGCGGGCCACCAGAGACGAGGATTGGAGAAGTCGAGCTGCGGAAATTTGTCGGGGGTGAAGGTCACGTCTTTACTTTCGTTGGCGGCGAGTTCGACCTCCTGCTCGAAGCTAACGCTTTCGATTTGGCCTTTCAGTTTGCCTTTCACCGGTTCGCTCGTGCCATTCTTGAGTTGCGCGGTGACGGTGAGTTGCGCCGAATCATTGGCGGGCGGATTTAGTTTCGACACAACGGCGGGATAGCGCAACGCGACCGGGCCGCCGGTGGTGAGGTAGACTTCGCGCCACAGGCCCATGTTCTTGTCGGGAGGCGCCGGGTTCCAGTCGACGAAGGTGATGGCCAGGTCGCTCTCGGTGGGGGCGAAGACCTGTACGGCCAAGACGTTTTCGGCGCCCGGCTTTACCGCATTGGTCACGTTCAGTTCGTAAGTGCGCCAGGCTCCGGCGATGGTGTCGGAGTTGGCGATCTGCTTTCCGTTGAGCCAGACATTGGCGCGGTAGTTGATTCCCTTGAAATTTAGCCAGATGGTTTTTCCCTTGTAGGTGGCTGGAGCGGGGAACTGTTTGCGGTACCACCAGGAAACGGCGTAGGGGCTATCCGTCTGCATGGGGATGTTGGAGAAATTTCCGCCGATGGGATAGGTGACGCCGGCAAACTGGCGGAGGTTCATGCCGAAGAATGGGTCCGGGAGGGTTTTGTCTTTTACCAGGGCGGCGACAACCGTGGTGGGCACGGTTGCGTCGTGCCATCCCTTCGGAACGAAGGCTGCGGTGGAGATGGTCTCGCCCTTGGCTTCGGCTTTGGCGGAAGATTGCAGCGTCCAGTGCTCGCGGAGCGCCAGTTTGTCAGTGTTGGCTGGGGCGGCGGGCTTGGACGCGGGGGTGTCTGCGGCGATGAGAAAGTGCGCACATAGAATCATTAGCAACTGCTCTGCGAAACGAGTGGAGAAAGCGGGGCGTTTTGCGCTTGCTCGTACTTTTGCGGAGTTCATATTGCTCCCTTGCGTGCCATCGCGGGCACGGGTGTGCTCGATTGTTTTCGCGGACCTTGATCCGGGAACGATGGTCCGCGAACTAAGAGGGATAACACGTCTATTGATACGTTTCAATAGCCGATTTGTTTGTCTTGCTGGGAGAAGTGTTCGAGCCGGCACGAGAATCTGCTTAAGTGCCTGCAGTGGAGAGGTGGCGAGGATGCTCGCGGCGCAGGCAGGTTGCATGGGTCCTTCGCTTCGCTCAGGATCACAGGCGGTTGGGGTGGTTTATAATTATTAATTCTACGCATAATTGTGGAGTGATAAGAAGATGATTCGATTTCTGCAGACTGAAGGACCGGTGAAGAAAGTTGTGCTGAGCGGGCTGCTTTTGCTGATCTGCGGGGCCATGGTGATCGCGTTTATTCCGAACAGCGGCGACCTTGCGGGTGCGCCGGGCAAGGGCGTAAT
>DATHMS010000048.1:0-8735 GCA_035486795.1 Candidatus Sulfotelmatobacter sp.
CACCGCGTCAAACACAGCCACCGCGCCGTCCAGCACCCGCAGCGAGCGCTCCACTTCCGCCGTGAAGTCGACGTGGCCGGGTGTGTCGATAATGTTAATGCGAATGTCGCGCCAAGTGCAGGTCGTCGCCGCGGACGTGATGGTGATTCCGCGCTCCTGTTCCTGCTCCATCCAATCCATCGTCGCCGTGCCTTCGTGCACCTCTCCGATGCGGTGCGTCTTTCCGGTGTAGAACAGGATGCGCTCCGTCGTAGTAGTCTTTCCGGCATCGATGTGGGCCATGATGCCGATGTTTCTGCAGCGTTCTAATGGGACTGTTCTGGGCACGACTCTACTCTTTTCCGGTCCGACTTCTTCAATTTTTAATTTTGTAGTTTTGCAATCGGGTAATTTGGTAATTGAAAAGCAAAATGCACGATCGGGTTCAATTACAAACTCACCCGATTACCAAACTACTCAATCGCCTTACCATCGGTAATGCGCGAAAGCCTTGTTAGCCTCCGCCATGCGATGTACGTCTTCCTTCTTCTTGATGGCCGCGCCTTTTCCATTGGCAGCGTCCAGCAATTCATTGCTCAACTTGTCGACCATGCCTCGTTCCGCACGCCCGCGGGCATACGTCAGCAGCCAGCGGATCGCGAGCGATGTGCGCCAGTCGGCATTGACTTCCACCGGCACCTGATAGTTAGCGCCGCCCACGCGGCGGGTCTTCACCTCAAGCAGCGGCTTCGCATTCTCCACGGCTTTCGTGAACAGCTTCAAAGCTTCGTCGCCACCTTTTTCCTGCACTTTCGTAAGGGCGTCGTAAAAAATGCCCTCGGCGGTGCTGCGCTTGCCCTGCCACATCATCGAGTTGATAAACTTCGTCACCAGATCCGAACCATAGACGGCATCGGCTGGCACGGTCCGCTTTGCTGTATGTCCTTTACGAGGCATTCCGCTTTTTAACTCCTGGCTTCTAGCTCTTCATCCTTCTATCTTGAGCTTACTGGCCGCTGGTCACTGACCGCTGGCCACCGCCTTATCATTTCTTCGCCCGCTTGGCGCCGTATTTCGAACGACCCTGCTGACGCCCAGCCACCCCCACGGCGTCCAATGTGCCGCGAATCACGTGGTAGCGCACGCCCGGCAGATCCTTCACGCGTCCTCCGCGGATCAGCACAATCGAGTGCTCCTGCAGGTTGTGTCCAACCCCGGGGATGTAGGTCGTAACCTCAATCCCGTTCGTCAGCCGCACGCGCGCCACTTTCCGCAACGCCGAATTCGGCTTCTTCGGAGTCTGCGTATACACGCGCGTACAAACTCCACGCTTCTGCGGACACCCCTGCAGCGCCGGACTGGCCGTCTTATAACGCGGCCGCTTCCGCCCATCACGCACTAACTGATTAAAAGTAGGCACTCTATGCCGCTCCTTCTCCCATACTGAAGGTCGCACACCGAATCCAGCCCTTGCGGGCGGCAGCGCGGCGCCGTCAGCTTTCCCGGTCGCTTACCACGCGATCCGGGCTGGCAGGCAAAATCGGCCAGCCATGCTTCTCGCCGCACACGAATCACGGAGAGAGATTCTTGGGTCCCAACTTAGATTTCAGCTGCCGACGGTGGCACCCGGCAAAAACTCGGGGGTGCTCCGTATCGCCAGCTCTGTCCCGCATATCCTTCCGCAGACCACCATCGCGCCTGACTCAGGCGCTCTAGCAGCCCTCGTGATAGGGCGAAAGGCAGCGCGGGAACGTTTCAGCGAGGAAAGTTTCCGGCACCTTAACTTCTCTTCACCAGAAACGCATTTCTCAAAAGCTCTACCGCAAGCTCCTGCGCACTTTCGCCGGAACTCACAGCACACAGCAAGCCTGGGTTAACTCGCGGAACCTTTTAAATATAGCAACTGGGTGGAAACATCGTCAACCCATCTTTTTGCATCCCACTGTCGAAGCCGGAGAATCTGGGCTCGGCTCGATTCCGCCAGCGTTCGGGCAGTTGGATTGTCATTCTGAGCGAGACGCTCTTTGTCTCGCGAAGCATCTGAGTGAGCACCGCGAAGTCTCGCAGCTTGCTCCGAGGAGCGAAAACAACCGAAGGGTTTCTCTGCGACACAATAATTGCGCGTTTTGCTCGCCTCCTTGCCAAACTGCACACCACGTTCGCACAGAGCCAGCTTGCTGAATCCGTCTCCAGCCTCTAAACTACAAGTTTTCCATTCCAATGAAGCAATTCGCCTTATCGGATACCACCATGAGGCGGCGAGAGGATGCATGGGAAGGTTGCGTTTCGGCCAGTGGGCGTGGATAGTCGTCATCATCTCCAGCTTCGTGCTCTTGTCGGCGTGCGGCGGCCACAGGCCTCCTGGGTCCTCACCCGTCGCGGCGAGAATCCTCTTGAACCCCTCCACCAGTCTCTCCATGCAAGCGGGCACCGCCGTTGTGTTCACCGCAATTGCTCAAAACGGCGCGGGCACAAGCATCCGGACGGGCTTCACCTTCGCCTCATCCAATTCCGGAATCGTCGACGTTGCTCCCAACGGTTTGGCCTGTGCTGGCACCTGGAACGCCCCCCTTTACAGCGTTTGCACACCCGGCGGCCAAGGCACGGCTCAGGTAACAGCGTCCTCCGGCGGAGTCACCAGTCCCCCTACTCTGGTTTTCGTCCACCCCTTCATCGCCAGTATTCAGGTCAGCGTAGTTCCGCCAGTCAATTCCCCCCCACCTGCCTGCCCTGCCCAGGTCGCACTTCCCGCCGCTTGCGACCTCCCGTTCAGGCCCACCAATTCCTGCCTCTCGCAGAACCAGATACTAAATCTGCAGGCCACCGCCCTTGACAACCAGGGAAACGACATTACTCCCTCGGTCGGCCCCTTTACCTGGAGCCAGTCCAACAATGGTGTTGCCACACTCACCCCGATTGTGACCGTTACCTATGACAATGTGCCCACCAACCAGGCAAATGCATCAGCCAACACGCCGGGACAAACCCAGGTGGTCGCCTCGGCCTCAGGCGTCTCTAGTGAAGCCTTTGACTTCGAGACCTGCCCGGTGCAGTGCATTTCCCTGGCGCTCGCCGTAAGCGGTTCGCAACAGAGCAACTTGACCAGCTTTGTGGTCAGCAAGGGAACACCCCAAACCGTCACCGCCACCGCCGTCGACGTTCAAGGCTGCATCGTGCCGAAACCGCCGCTGACTTGGATCTCTTCCGAGCCGGCCGCTCTGGTCGCAGGTAGCGGTACCTCAGCCTGTGGTGCTACCGGCTCAACAGCCTGCACCATCTCCACCGCCCAGCCCGGGGTGGCTTCGATTACGGCATCCTGTACCCCGCCCACTTGCAACATCGGTTTCCCTCTCAATCTGAATCCCAGCGTTTTTGCGGCTCCCTACATCCCGCAACCGGTTTATCCCGTCACCGCCATTTCAGGATTAGTAACCGGCGCCACGTCCAACACCACCGTCTTGTCCACCAGTCAGGATTGTTACAGCAACATCCTATGTGACGTGGCCATGTACAACGTCTCCACGGCCACTAACCTCCCCGGCGGCGCCTTCGAGGTGCCCGCTCCTCCCAATTCGCTGATGTTCGATCTCGGAGGAGATAGGGCCTACATGGGTAGTGAATTCGGCGCTGTTGCCATTACTGTCTCGAACTTTGGAAGTTCCACCAGTCCCTTCTCATCTCTTCCCGCACCGGGCACCACCATGGGCGTCGTAACCGGCAACGTTCTCGCCGTGTCGCACAATGGCACGCAGGCCATCTTCTCTGATACGCTTGCCACTCCCAACCAGGTATACCTCGCCAACGGGACCTCGTCGACACCGCTGAACATTAACAGCGCGACGGCAGCGGCATTTTCGCCCGACGGCATGGAAACTTTCATCCTCGGGAATGGCGGCAACACCTTGTATGCCTATTCCGCTCTGCAATACCTGCAGGTAGTGCAGCCGAATCCTTTGCCTACTCCCGCCACCTCGATCGTTTTCAACTCGACGGGTTCATTCGCCCTGCTTTCCGGCGGAAGTCCTGCCGGCAGCCTCGCCGTCTACGACACCTGCGACAACTCCCTTGTGCTCCCGTACTTGTTAGCCCCGGACATCCCCAGTCCTCCTATGTTTCTCAGGATGGTTCCCTCGGGCAACGTCCCCATGGGCAACACGACCATCCCTAACCTTCAAACCCAGGGCCTCGACTTTTTCTTCGGCATCGACAATACGGGCATCGATATCATTGCCACCACTTCCTCCGCGGCAACGCTCACCACCCTCTGTCCGCAGCAAGTCACCCTCGCCCAAACCCCGACCGCCCCACCCACGTTCTTTTTGCCGACCCACATTAATATCGGCCAGGGCACGTTCCACCCGATCAACTTCTTCCTCTCGCCCGACGCCACCAGGGCCTACATCATTGCCAGCGATCTCGGCGTCCTGGTCTATGACTTCAACACCACCGCCACATCCCGAATCCCGCTCGCCAACAACGCTGCTCCCGTTGCCGCCGACATCACCGTGGATGGCTCCCTGATCTACGTGGCCGGCTCCGATGGCGTCCTGCACGAGGTCAATACCGCTCTCGCCATCGACCGGATGGATGTCTCCTTTTCGCCACTCGTCAACTCTTCCAACAGCTTCTGCTTCACCGGATCCAACTGCGCCCTCAACATAGTGGCCGTAAGACCTTAGGCAGTAATGTGGGACAGGCGTTCGTGTAGGGACGGAGGTTTGTGTGGGAACGGGATTTTGTGTGGGGACGGGCGAGGCGCCCGTCTGGGCCAGCGCGAAGCGCGGCCGCATGTCGCAGCGCTTTAGCGCCCGAGGATGACTCTGTTCAGCTCAAATCTTCGGAGATCTTCCGTGGCGCAGCGCTCTAGCGCCGCGACAACCGTCAGACAAGAAAACGACTCTCAAGCCGTCTTCCCCAAATCCTTCGCCACACTATCCAGCACTCCATTGACGAACTGCACCGATTCCAGACTGGAAAACTTGCGCGCAATCTCGAGCGCTTCATTGATCACCACCGCCCGCGGCGTCTCCGGATAGCCCAGAAATTCAGCCACCCCCGCGCGCAGCAGGTTTCGATCCACCGCCGCCATGCGCTCCATGCGCCAGTGCTCCGCGTGCCCCTCGATCAGCTTGTCGATCTCCGCCACTCGATCCGTAGCCACCCGGAACAAATCTTCCGCGAACCCCCGCACTTCGGCGCTGGTCCCCCCGTGCTCGGCCCAGAACGTTCGCTGCACCTGATCCACCGTCTGCTTCCCCATGTCCGCCTGGAAAAGCATCTGCAGAACCAGTTCGCGAGATTTGCGCCGAGTACCCATAGGCAAGTTGTAAGTTTCCAGTTGTCAGCTGTCAGTTTACTGGAGGGGATGGACTATTTGCGCTTCGTCTTCGCCGTCTGGATCTTCTTAGGTTTGTCATTCTTAGGTTTGTCATTCCGAGCGAAGCGAAGAACCTGCTTGCTTGCAGCGGATGACTGACGGCTGCGACCCGACAGCCGCCGCCCGGAGCCCGAAGCCCAAGACACAACAGCCGCCTTCAGCGAAGCCATCTCCACCGCCGCCAGCGCCGCCTCCAACCCCTTGTTCCCCATCTTCAACCCAGCCCGGTCAATGGCCTGTTCCAAAGTCTCGCAAGTAAGCACTCCAAACGCATGCGGAACCCCAGTCTCCTGCGCGGACTGCCCAATCCCCCGCGTAACTTCATTCACGATCACGTCATAGTGCGCCGTATCCCCGCGCAGCAAACATCCGAGACAAATGATCGCATCGTACTTCCCAGTCTCTGCCAAAGTCCGCGCCGCCAACGGAACCTCAAACGCCCCCGGCACCCGCACCAGCTTGATGTCTTTCCTGTCCGCGCCGGAGCGCACCAAACCATCGATGGCGCTACGCAAAAGCCTCTCCGTAATAAACGCATTAAACCTGGAAACGACAATCGCAAAACGCCTGCCGGAAGCGCTAAGCGAGCCTTCGAGCGCGTCGAGATCAGTCGCCGGAAGACGCTCCACAACAAGATCCTTATTGTGCTTCTTCTCCGTGACTCCGTGCCTCCGCGGTGAATTCTTCACTACCCTGTTTAACCCCGTGACTTCTGTGTTAGAGACTTTGACTTTACTTCCCCTTGAACGCAGCCACCCGCTTCTCCAGAAAAGCCGCAGTCCCTACTTTCTTATCCTCAGTTGCGCACGCCACGCCAAACAAAACCGCCTCCAGATACAATCCCTCGCTCAAAGTCATCTCCATGCCTTTGTTCACCGCCTCCATCGCATACTGCACCGCCAGCGGAGCGTTCGCAATAATCTTCCCCGCAATCGCCTCGGCCCGCGGAATCAACTCCGCCGCCACCGTAACTTCATTCACCAGCCCAATGCGATGCGCTTCCTGTGCCGTAATCATCTCCCCTGCCAGCACCATCTGCATCGCAATGCCTTTGCCCACCAGTCGCGGCAGCCGCTGCGTCCCGCCATAGCCCGGAATAATCCCCAGCTTCACCTCCGGCTGCCCCAGCTTCGCATTCTCGCTAGCCAGCCGCATCGTGCAAGCCAAAGCAATCTCGCATCCCCCGCCCAACGCAAATCCATTGATGCAGGCAATCACCGGCTTGCCCAGATTTTCAATCAGATTAAGGACGTTCTGCCCGCGATGCGTGTACTCCTTACCCGTAACCGCATCTTGCTTCGCCAGCTCGCCAATGTCCGCCCCCGCAATAAACGCTTTCTCACCTGCTCCGGTAAGAATAACGACGCGAACGGATGCATCGTTCTTAATCTCATGAAACGCGGCCCGCAACTCCTCCATGGTAGCCATGTTGAGAGCATTCAAAACCTTAGGCCGGTTGACCGTGACATAAGCAATCGAGTTTTTCTTTTCCAGAAGAATATTTTCAAAGCTCATAGAATCAGATTTCCTCATCTCCGATTTGATGCTAGGGCCGCATGGATCGGAACAAACTCACCACTGACCCGTCGCACGATACCGGACGATCCGCTGGCGAATTGTCTCCGGAGGAACTTCTATTCTCACTTCCACCACGGTCTTGTATTCCGCTCGAGGATCTAATGCATTCGACCCGTCCGATTGGAGCACGTAATCAACTTCAATCCGGCGGCCCGGTTCGTAGTGTCGGCCATCTCCTCTGGAATTCCCGTATCGGCTCCAACTGCTCTCTTCTCCCGAGTCGCTACGCATCGTGAACTCGGGCCAGTCGTTCATGCTTCCCATGTAGAGTTTCGTTATAACGCCTCGGCTTGCGTGGAGGGGGATTTCGCCAGATGCCACTCGATCCGAAAGACCACTGGATGCGAACCCTCTGCTATCCTCCGCGAGTCTGTATACGACGCGCATCGAACCCTCCTCACGTTCATTGGCTCCGGCTCTCCAGTCAGGACAACTGTGAAAAGGACCTACTAAATAATCCTGAAGGTTTTCTCCGTGCCTCTGTGTCTCCGTGGTGGGTTTCGATCCGTGTATATCCGCGCAACCCCGTGGCAAAGAATTTTTCGGCAGCTAGCTCTTTCCTCGCGCCATCGCCGCCACATCGTCCTTGCTCAAATCGCAACTGATGCAGCTCCGCGTCCACAACCGATGCCCAAACACTTTCCCGCATCGCGGACACTTCCACTCCGTCAGCCACCACCCACCCGCCAGGTACACAAGAATCCAACCCACCAAAATCGCCGAATCAGCCGGCTCTCCCAGCTTCAGCTTCCCAATCATGAAGCCCAGAAATATAAAGCTAAGAAACAGCACCACCACCAGATTCCGCCGCGCCACATAACTCCGCCACGCCCGGCGATACGTCGCGACATCCTGCGCGCTGCCTTCGTCCGGCATCCGATCGGTTTTTCTTCGTTTCTCCATATTCTTGTAAATCCCAAAATGATTGGCGTCGTCCCGAGCGTGGCCGCTTTTCAGGCGGAGCGAGGGATCTCCATCTAGATTTAGCTCGCCGTTCCGCCAACGCACAAAATCGTTCTACAGCTTATTCGCCCTCGGAGTACTCGGATCCGAATAATCGTAAAACCCTTTACCCGTTTTCTTCCCGTACCACCCCGCCATCACCAGCCGCTTCAGCAGCGGAGGCGAAGCAAACCGCCGCTCCTTGAACTCGTCAAACATCACTTGAGTAATGTAATAAGTAGTATCGAGCCCCACAAAGTCCAGCAAAGTAAACGGCCCCATGGGATACCCGCACCCCAGCTTCATCGCATTATCAATATCTTCAATCGACCCCACACCTTCTTCATAAGCCCGGATCGCATCCAGCAAATAAGGCACCAGCAACCGGTTTACAATGAACCCAGTCTTGTCCGAGGTCCGCACCGGAACCTTGCCCAGCTTTTTCCCAAACTCGTAAGCGGTCTGATAAACCTCGTCAGCAGTAGCAATCGTCCGCACCACCTCCACCAACTTCATCAGCGGCACCGGATTAAAAAAGTGCAGCCCAACAAACCGCTCCGGTCTCTTCACGGAAGTCAAAAGCTCAGTCACCGAAATCGAAGAGGTATTCGAAGCAAAAATCGCCTCATTCTTGACGATGCCGTCAATCGACGCATACATCTTCTTCTTCTCATCCACATTCTCGATGATGGCCTCAATCACAATGTCGCAATCAGCCAGGTCCGCCTTGTTAGTAGTCCCATGAAGCCGCGCCCGGATCGCGTCTTTCTGCGCGGAGGTGATCCCGCCTTTCTCGACGGGCCGCTCTGCAAACTTAGCCAAAGATTTCTCAATCCCGGCAAACCCCTTATCCAGAAAC
>DATHMS010000049.1:0-11157 GCA_035486795.1 Candidatus Sulfotelmatobacter sp.
GAGCCAAAGCTTCGCAAAATCAGCGAACTTGAAGCCACCAGGCCCGCACTGCCCGGCGGCTGGTCGCGCAAGCAAGTTCTCGGACATCTAATCGATTCCGCGTCGAACAATCATCAACGATTCGTCCGCGCTGCCCTGCAACCATCCCTGGACTTCCCCGCATACGACCAGAACGGAAACGTGCGCCTGCAAGCTCCTCAAGATGCCGATTGGCTACTTCTGGTCTCGTTGTGGTCTGCCTACAATCGATATCTCGCCCACATAATCGCCCGCCTACCCCCCGCCAAGTTGGAAACCGTCTGCCGCATCAGTCCGGGAGAACCGGTAACCCTCGCCTTCCTGGCGAACGATTACTTTACGCACCTCCTCCACCACCTCGAGCAGATCGGCGCCGCGGATTCGAACCAGAGGGCATCTCACAAATAGGTTTGGGAAGAGCCAGCATGCCAGAACTGCCCGACATCGCTGCCTACATCACGGCGCTAGAACCGCGGATAGTCGGCCAGCCCCTCGAGCACATTCGCCTGCAGAGCGCCTTCCTCCTGCGCACCGCCCAACCGCCGCTTGCCGATGTGGAAGGTCGAGTAGTCCGCGAACTGCGACGCGTAGGCAAGCGCATCGCCTTTGGCTTAGCGGATGATCTGTGGCTGGTCCTTCACTTGATGATTGCCGGCCGGCTGCATTGGCGTGCTCCAGATGCAAAGCTGGCCGGCCGCCAGACCCTGGCAGCATTCGACTTTCCCAACGGCTCCCTCGTTCTAACCGAGGCCGGCTCCAAGCGCCGCGCGTCCCTGCACCTCGTGCGCGGCGAGGAGGCCCTGCGTTCCTTGGACGCCGGAGGCATCGACGTCTTCTCCAGCGATCTCGATTCCTTCCGCGCGGCACTCACCGTAGAAAACCACACACTCAAACGCGCGCTCACCGATCCGCGCCTATTGAGCGGCATCGGCAACGCCTATTCCGACGAAATCCTGCACGCCGCGCAACTCTCCCCGCTCACACTCACGCAAAAACTAATGCCAGAAGAATGGGAGAGACTCTTCGCGGCGACGATCCACACGCTTCATTTCTGGATTGACCGGCTCGGAGCCGAAGCAAGCGCTGCCTTCCCCGAAAAGGTCACCGCTTTTCGCAAAGGCATGGCGGTCCATGGACGCTACGGCGAACCCTGTCCGAGATGCGGCGACAAGGTTTTACGAATTCGCTACGCCGACAAAGAAACCAACTACTGCGCCCGCTGCCAGACCGGCGGCAAAGTGTTAGCCGACCGGAGCTTGTCCCGGCTCCTAGGCTCGGACTGGCCGAGAACCCTAGAGGAACTCGAGGCTCTCACACGCCGCTGATCGCTGCCGGCCGCCGCTCATCATCCAAGTTGACCAATCTCTCCGGTCAGCGCGTGGGAGGCACTCACCCTTCATGCGAAGAAGAGAATTTATCTGCCCGAAGACATTAGCTCTTGGGTTGCCCGGGCGACCGCCATGTTCCACGAGGCGCCGCTGACACACGAAATCGCTTTGGCCGCTCGCCGCTTACCATGGGAGCACAACGATCCTGCCGACCGATTTCTGGCCGCAACCCCCCAGGTTTTGAACCTCACTCTGGTCACAGCGGATTCTAACCTCCTGGGCTTGGGAGAAATCTCGACTCTCGCGAACCGCTGATCGCGCCTCCACCGTTCCGCCGACTCATTCTTGCAACTGCTTCTACTTCAGCAAACTCCTCAGCACCGCCACCTCCGCCCTGATCCCCGTATGCAGCGCCGGATCCACATCCGGCGCAAATAGCGGAGAGTGATTCGAAGGCAGCACCGTGCCCGCAGCCTTAGCCTGCGCCAGTTTCTCCGGATCCGCTCCTCCTAGACTGAAGTAGAAACCGGGTATCCCCTGCTCTACGAAATAAGAGAAATCCTCCGATGCAGTAGCCGGCGGTTCCGTGATCACATTATCTTTGCCAAGCGTCGACTCCAGCACCCCGCGCAGCTTTTCCGCCAGCGCCGGGTCGTTGTACACCGAATCCGTCGCCTCATAGTGCTCTATCAGCGGCGGACGCGGCGCCCCCGCCGCTTCCGCTTCCGCATTCGTGATCCGCGTGATCGCGGCCAGCACCTGCTTGCGGACATCCGCTTTGAAGGTCCTTACCGTCAGCCCCAACTCAGCATGATCCGG
Source organism: Candidatus Sulfotelmatobacter sp. (assembly GCA_035486795.1). GTDB lineage: Bacteria > Acidobacteriota > Terriglobia > Terriglobales > Acidobacteriaceae > Sulfotelmatobacter. Next base: position 2,166 of record DATHMS010000049.1, read on the forward strand.
AATGATGTTATTTTTCGTGCCCGCCTGAATATAGCCCACGGTCACCACAGCCATCTCCCCGGGCTTCACCTCGCGTGAAGCAATCGTCTGCAACGCCAAAATCGTTCGCGCCGCAATCACAATAGGATCGATTGCCGTATGCGGCGCCGAGCCATGCCCACCCTTGCCATAAATCGTGATCCGCAGCGAATCCGCGTTGGTGGAGATAACTCCAGGAGTCACCCCAACCTGCCCGGCGGGCAGCCCGTTGCCGACGTGCAACGCCACAGCCACATCTGGCTTCCGAAAGCGCGTGAACAAGCCATCGTCGATCATCCCCTTGGCGCCGAGAATTGTTTCCTCCGCCGGCTGCCCGATCAGCATCAGCGTCCCATGCCAGCTGTCTTTGCTATGCGCCATGATCGCCGCTGTACCCATGACCGACGCCATGTGCAGATCATGCCCGCAGGCGTGCATCACCGGAACGTCGTGCCCTGCGTCATCCTTGGCATGAACCTTGCTCGCGTAAGCCAGTCCGGTCTTCTCTTCCACCGGCAGCGCATCCAGTTCCGTGCGCAGCATCACGGTCGGACCCGCGCCATTCCTCAGGATGGCCACAATCCCCGTGCCGCCCACGTGCTCTGTCACCTCGTAGCCAAGACTTCGCAACCTGCCAGCCAGCTTCGCCGCAGTTTGCGTCTCATGTGAAGACAGTTCCGGATTCTGATGAATATCCAGATACAACGCACGCGCGTCCGGATACACGGCATCAACTTCCTTGGACGAAGGAGCCTGGGACGGCAGAGTCTGGGACGGCAGAGTTTGGGACGACGGCCCTTGAGCCCACAAAGAACCAGGCAGAGCAGCAAGAAGCAGAAGATTTCTAAGTTTCATGGCTCACGGATCATATCCGCCGCAGCGCCATGCTGTAAATCATTTGGTAGCAGCTCAATTTGAAACTCTTCAACGCCGCGCTTGTAAAGTCATCCCGAAGTCCCGCGTTTTCTCCAGCGGGACGAGGGATCTCCCTCTGCACAATGCCGTCCCGGGTTAAACTGCCAGTCCCAGCTAAGTGCTCCGAAGTTTCTCCCCTCACTCAACAATTCCCAAAACCATCGAACCGTCAAATCACTTTTTTCAATTCCAGCCTCACACTCCCTGCAGCGGGTGTACAATCGCGCTAGAAAGCACTGGTTTGCGCGTCGCCGTCGGCAAGCTTGAGGTGCTCATGAACGTTCACGTCAGTTACCGGCTTCATAAAACTCCCGCCGTAGAAAAAGATATCCAACATCAGATCGAAAAACTGCGGAAACGCCTGCAAGTCTTCCGCCCCGAGCTCGTTCATTTAAAAGGCATGGTCGAGGAGATTTCCACGCGCGAAGGCACCAGCGTTTCCCTCAACCTGCGCCTGCCTTCGGGACAGATGGCAGTCCAGGCCAAAGCCTCAACCGCCGCCGCTGCCGTGAAGAGTGCGTTCGAGGATCTCTTGCAGCAAGTCAATAAGCACAAAGATCTGCTGCGCTCCTCCCACAAGTGGCCGCGCCGGCAGCATGAGAACTCAGCCCGGCGTAATACTTCCGTGCCCTTCGAGCAGACTCTGGCCGCGGTCTTTCCCGCGATGGTTTCCGCCGAGGATGTTCGCTCCTACGTCAACGTGAATCTTTCCCGCCTCGAGCGCTTCGTCGAACGTGAAATCTATTTCCGTGAAACCTCCGATCTGGTGGCGCAAGATTCCATCAGCAAAGAGGAAGTGATTGACGAAACCATCGCCGCCGCGCTCGGCGAAGGTGACGGCAATAACAATAACAACGATAAGCCCGAGCGCCTCGCCCTCGAGCCTTGGCTCTACCGCTTAGCCATGAAAGCGCTTGATGAACTCTCCCGCCCGGAAGGCAGTAACGGCGGCGCTGTGCATCTGAGAGACTCCGCTCGCAAGCAGAACGTCAGGGCTAGCGATGAGCCCGCACTGCAGTTCCATCAACCCGACGAAGCCATCACCGAAGAAACCGTCATCGCCGACGATCGCGTCGCCACACCCGAGCAGATCGTCGGCTCCGACGAAATGATGCGCCTCATCGCCTCCGCTTTGCACGACGTCAGCCCGGTCCATCGCGAAGCTTTCATCTTGCACGCCCTTGAAGGCTTCGGCGTCGAGGAAATTTCCGCCATCACGGGCGCTTCGCCCGATCGTGTGTTGACCTCCATTGCAACGGCACGTGAGCACCTCCGCAATTCGCCCCGCCTCGTCCGGCAATTCAAGGGAAGGTTCGCTAGCACCGGCACCGCATAAATCACCTTTCCACTTCTTTGAAAGGACTGGGATTCCTCGAATGATTACTCACGAACAAATCCACGAATTGGCAGAATTTGAAGATCAGTCAGCCTGCGCTCTCAGCTTCTACTTTCAGCCCACTCCGCCTCGCAATAAAGCGCACAAGGAAGAAGCAATCCTTACCAAGGATCTGGCGCGGGAGGCCATGCGCCAGTTGGAGAGTAGAAGCAGGAGCAGTAGCGGCAGTAATAACAGCAGTAAAGACAAGTTCGAGTCGGCCCGCGCCGATCTTGACCGCATCGTGCATCTGTCGCAGGATTTGCGGGGCCCTGGTCTCCGGAGCCCCGGTCCCCATAACACTCGCCCTCGCGCTAAAGCAGTGTTCGCCTGTTCCGCGCAGGGATTCTGGCGCGAATACGATCTGCCCGCACAGTTGAGCGGCACGCAACTTCTGGTGAACCGCCATTTTCACCTCAAGCCTCTCGCCCAGTTGCTGGGAGCGTCTCCCAGCCTCGGCATCGTGCTCGTCGATCGTCATCGCGCCCGCCTCTTCCATCTGCATCTGGGCGAATTAACCGAACGTATGGATTTCTTTCATCCTCTAACCCGCCGCGGCCGTGGCGACGGCTTCGGCGGCTACGATGCAGGCCACGCCGAGCGCCGCGTAGCCGATGAAGCCCGTCATCATTTCAAATTCATTGCAGAGTTCCTTAGGGATGCGCTGGGCAAAAGCAATAAAGAGAAAAATAATAAAGACACTGCTGATCAAGACAAGGGCATGTTCGAAAAGTGGATCGTCGGCTGCCAGGACACTCACTGGTCGCAGTTCGAACCGCAACTGCACCCCTACGCCAAGCAGAAATTGCTGGGCCGGTTTACCGCCGAAGTTGCTCACGTCAGCAACGAAGAAATCCGTTCGCACGCGGAGAAGATCTTCGCCGACTCACAAGAGCGCCGCTGCCATGAAGCAGTCCGCGAAACTCTCAGTCAGGCTCGCCACAACGCCCGCGGCGTCACCGGACTGCGCCGCGTCCTCAACGCGCTGGAGCTCGGCGAAGTGCAAACCCTGCTGCTCGGGCAAAGCTATCACTCCCAGGCCGTCGAGTGCTCCGGCTGCGGCCATCTCGACGCCCACCTGGTCAGTTTCTGTCCAGTGTGCGGACGCCAGACTCGAGAGGTGGTGGATGTTGGCGAAGCGATCCTGCCCTGGGTGATCCGGCACGACATCGAACTTTTTTACATTAAGGACGATCCCGAGTTCGACAAGGTAGGAAACATCGCCGCCCTGCTCCGCTTCCGTTCCGAGCAGAACACCAACAACGTGTACTCAATCTCCGATGTCCCGCCCAATCCCTCAATCAGTCGGCGCGCCGGACGGGTCGGCCGCTACCGTGGCCTGGCCAGCGGCTGATCTCAGCGCGTAAGCCTACTCAACTCTTTGTCAATCCGAACCGGGCGCCAAGCCCGGTCAGGAACCTGCTTTCTGCGGCCGCCGGGTGCCCCATTTCTCGTCCTTTGCGAGAATGCCTGCCCTGAGCGAAGCCGAAGGGTGGGATTCCACGGAGCCCCATTTTCTTCCACAGACCGATGTGACATCTAACCTTGCTCCCCAGGCCAAATCACTCCATCATCGTCAAGGCGGAGGCGGTATAACGAGAGAAGAGCACGGAGAGCATAACTCCTTTGAGCACAAGATTTTACCCGCAAGCGCTTGAGCCCCATAGATCAAATCGCATTTTGTCTCTACGCTGATGATTCCAATAGATCAGGGGGGAGGGGGTATACCCTGCTTTCCCAAATCGGAGCCTCCCCACCGACGCGAGCAAAGTCCTCTCAGCCGCATCGCAGAAGTATTTCTTCCGATCGAAATCCACAGGGCAGAGCAAAAGCCTCCAGTACAGAGGAGATCTCGCTTAGCTCTATGTGCTCTGGCGTCTGTGTTCTCCGTGTCTCAGCCTCTCCGTGGTGAAAGGAGTTTTCCCCGTGATATCCTTCCCGGTCCCGCACAAGCAAGGAGGAACCCATGACTTTCTCGCGCCGTGACTTCGTAAAGACATCAGTTCTAGGAGCGGTCGCTGCCGGAGTAGGTACGCGATCCCAAGGTGAAGAGTCAAAGCAGAGTTCCTCCGCTCAATCCAGATCGTACAAGCGCCCCATCATCGTCTGCGCCCATAACGGGTTTAACTATCTCGACGACGCCTTCGCCTTCCTGAAAAGCGGAGGCGACACGCTCGACGCCGCCCTCAGAGTGGTCAAGGGACCGGAAGACGATCCCAACGACACCAGCGTGGGCCTCGGCGGAATCCCCAACGAAGAAGGCGTGGTCGAACTCGATGCCTGCTGCATGCACGGACCCACGCGTCGCGCTGGATCGGTCGGCGGAGTGCGCAACATCAAGAACGTGTCGCTGGTTTCAAAGGCCGTGTTCGAGCACACAGGACACGTCATGCTGGTCGGTGAGGGTGCCGAGCGCTTCGCCGTGGCCGTAGGCTTCCCGCGCGAGAACCTGCTCACCGATCACTCCCGCAAGATCTGGCTGCTGTGGAAAGAGTTCCATTCCAACGAAGACTGGTGGGGACCGAGCCTCGCCGACCCGCACTGGCAAGCTCCCGACTCAGGCGCGAAACCCGACAAGCCACAATCGAAACTCTGGCAAGAACGCATCGAGAACCTGCAAGCCCGCGCCGCTGAGCTCGGCATTGCTCCGGAGCTCCAACTCGATGCCGTGCACAAAGTCCTGTTTCCACCCACAGGCACCATTCATTGCTCCGCATTGAACGATAAAGGAGAGATTTCCGGCTGCACCACCACCAGCGGACTGGGTTTCAAACTTCCCGGACGCTGCGGTGATTCGCCCATCATCGGCGCAGGCTGCTATACCGATCAGGACGTAGGCTCAGCTGGAGCAACCGGCAGCGGCGAAGAAAACATCAAGGTAACGGGCGCGCATACCATCGTTGAAAATATGCGGCGAGGCATGTCTCCGCAGGAAGCTGGCATGGACACGCTGAAGCGCATCGTCCGCAACTACAACAGTGACATGAGTAAGCTGCGCTTCGTAGACATGACGTATTACATCCTGCGAAAAGACGGCGCGTACGCCGGCGTTTCGCTCTGGGAGGGATACTCGAAAGGCAATCCCCACAAAATCGCCATCCACGATGGCGCTCGCAGGGCCGAGGTGACCGTGAGCCTGCTCAAGGGCTACTCGCAGGATTTTCCGCCGTCCCCAAGCGTTCCCGAAGACTTGAAGAAAAAGTATCTGGAATAGAGAATCCTACATGAACCTCACCTTTACATCCGGTCCTTTCTCCAGGTGAATGCTTTCGATGAAGCGGACTTTGCCGGTGAGTTGGGTCAGGATTACCGACGAAGTCCGCGTGCCTTCGCCGAAAAAGCGCACGCCTTTGAGCAGCGCACCGTCGGTCACTCCCGTGGCGGCGAAGATCAGTTGTTTGCCCGGGGCAAGATCTTCTGCCTCGTAAATTTTGTTTTTGTCCTTAATGCCCATGCGAGCCAGGCGTTCTTCCTGGTCGGGCTTCACGACCAGGCGGCCGAGCATGTAGCCGTTGAGGCAGCGGATGGCAGCAGCAGTGATCACGCCTTCCGGCGCACCACCCGAGCCCATGACCGCGTGCACGCCGGTGCCAATCACGGCGGCAGCAATGCCGGCCGAGAGGTCACCGTCGCCGATCAACCGGATGCGCGCGCCGGCAGCGCGAATATCGGCGATCAGCTTTTCGTGGCGGGGACGATGGAGCGCGATGTTCTTCAGATTGTCGGCCACGGGCGCGTCGAGTTCGACGGCATTCTTGCACGATGGTCCGACGACGATTTTTTCCATGTAACAGTCGGGCGCATGCAGCAGGCCCCCGCGTTCAGAAGCAGCGAGCACCGTAATGGCTCCCGGCGCGCCGGTGGCGCAGAGGTTGGTACCTTCCAGCGGATCGACCGCGATGTCGACTTCGGGCACCTCGCGTCCATCTGGAAAGTCGGCGCCGACTTTCTCGCCGATGTAGAGCATGGGAGCTTCGTCGCGCTCGCCCTCACCAATCACGATCGTGCCGCGCATGGGGATGGAGTCCATGGTCTGCCTCATCGCCTCAGTAGCCACCTGGTCAGAGAGCTTGCGCTCACCCTGACCCATGGTATGAGCCGAAGCAATGGCTGCCACTTCGACCACGCGCAGAAACCGCGACGCCAGGTCGCTTTCAATGTTCTCCCCGAAGCTGCGGGCCTTGCCTTCCGAACGAGTTTGCGTTGCCACAAGAACCTCCGAGCACGCGTATGAATCGGTCATTTTCGACCGGCCTGAGAATATATCCCAATCGCGTGGAGATTGAAAGAAATGGCCAGAGCCATGAGAATAACCGATATCAGGACGGACGCTCTCGTGTTATTCTCGCAGCCTTATTTCGAAAAGTAACCCCATGCCGAAACGGCGCCCACCGACCTTCCTGTGCATCACCACCTACGAGAAGGGACAGGAATTCATGCGCGAGTGCAAGCGTCAGGGCTGCAGGGTGCTCCTGCTTACAGGGGAGAAACTCCGCGATGCTGACTGGCCGCGCGACAGCCTGGACGACATCTATTACCTTCCTGCTGAGATTTCTGTCACTGACATCGTGCAGGCCGTGGCCCACCTGGCGCGCTCGCAGAAAATCGACCGCATCGTCGCCCTCGACGAATACGACATGGAAACTGCCGCGACTCTTCGCGAACACCTCCGTGTGCCGGGGATGGGCCTGACGACCATGCGCTATTTTCGCGATAAGCTGGCCATGCGCATGAAGGCGCTGGATCGCGGGGTTCGAGTGCCGGATTTTGTTCCCGTCTTCAATCACGACGACATCCGCTACTACCTTGAACATGTTTCGGGACCGTGGGTGTTGAAGCCGAGGCAGGAAGCGTCGGCGATCGGAATAAAAAAGATTCATGAGGCCGAAGAGTTGTGGCCGGTGCTGGAGCAACTGGGAGACAAGCAGTCTTCGTTCCTGCTGGAAAGGTTTATTCCGGGCGAGGTCTACCACGTGGACTCGGTGGTTTCAGAGGGCGAGGTGGTTTTCGCCAGCGTGAGCAAGTACGGCAAGCCGCCCATGAATGTGGCGCAAGGCGGCGGCATTTTCACGACACGCGTTATACCGCGCGGTAGTGATGCCGACATCGGTTTACGGCAGATCAACCGGCAGCTGATTGCGGCACTGGGACTGGTGCGCGGCGTGGCTCATACTGAGTTCATTCAGGCCCAGGCCGATGGAAATTTCTATTTTCTGGAGTGCGCGGCGCGGGTTGGTGGCGCCTACATTAACGAGATGGTCGAGACTGCCACCGGAATCAACCTGTGGCGGGAGTGGGCTCGCATCGAAGTCGCGGGCGGAGATGGAACTTATAAGCTCCCTCCGGTGCGTGAGGAGTATGCGGGAGTGATTATTTCACTGGCGCGGCAGGAGAATCCGGATACTTCGGGGTACAACGATCCGGAAGTGTTGTTGCGAATCAAGAAACATCACCACGCTGGATTGATTTTGCGATCGCCTGCTCCGCAGCGCGTGCAGACGTTATTGGAGAACTACGCTCAGCGCTTCGCCGCGGAGTTTCTCGCCGTTGAGCCGCCCCGGGAAAAACCTACCTCCTGACGGTCATTCAGGCGACTCCGGCAAGCGGGCCAGGGCGCCCGCTCCACACAGAATCTAGAACGCGTCAATCCCGGTCACGCTCTGGCCGATGATCAGCGAGTGCACGTCATGGGTGCCTTCGTAAGTCTTCACCGATTCCAGGTTCATCATGTGCCGCATGATGGGGTAATCGTCGGCGACGCCGTTGGCGCCGAGAATGTCGCGCGAGAGGCGGGCGCACTCAAGCGCCATCCAGACGTTGTTGCGCTTGGCCATGGAGATGTGCTGGTGCTCGACCTTGCCTGCATCTTTCAGGCGGCCGACCTGCAGCACGAGCAGTTGCGCTTTCGTGATCTCACTGATCATCCAAGTAAGTTTGTCCTGCACGAGCTGGTGCGAGGCGATGGGCTGGTCGCGCCACTGCTTGCGCAAGATGGCATACTGCAGGGCACAGTCGTAACAGGACATGGCCGCGCCGATCGCGCCCCAGGCAATGCCGTAGCGGGCTTGATTCAAGCACATCAACGGCGATTTCAAGCCGTCGCTTTTCGGCAGCAAGTTCGACTCGGGGATGTGAACATCCTGCAGCGACAGACCTGACGTGACCGAAGCCCGCAGCGACCATTTGCCATGAATGTCATCCGCCTTGAAGCCGGGGCGGTCTTTTTCGACGAGGAAGCCGCGAATCTTGTCATTCTCGTTTTCCACCTTCGCCCAGATGACAGCGACGTCGGCGATGCTGCCGGAAGTGATCCACATCTTCTCGCCGTTGAGAATGTACTCGTTGCCTACTTTGCGGGCGCGGGTGCGCATGCCGCCGGGATTGGAACCGAAACCGGGCTCGGTGAGTCCGAAACAGCCGAGCTTTTGCCCTTTTTGCATGGCGGGAAGCCAAGTCTGCTTTTGTTCCTCGCTGCCGAAGGCATGGATGGGATACATCACCAGTGCCGACTGCACGCTGACGAAACTGCGGACGCCGGAGTCTCCGCGTTCGAGTTCCTGGGTGACCAGCCCGTACTCGACGTTGCCCATTCCGGCGCAACCATAGCCCTGGAGCGAGGCCCCGAAGAAACCGAGATCGGCCATGGGCTTCACCAGTTCACGCGGAAAGCGGCCGGCGCGGTTG
>DATHMS010000050.1:0-4863 GCA_035486795.1 Candidatus Sulfotelmatobacter sp.
AAAGGCTGGAGCGCGCCCGCCTTCTTCACCATCGGAGGCGGCAGCTTCGGCCTCCAGATTGGCGGCCAAGCCACCGATCTGGTCATGCTCATCATGAATAAAGGTGGCATGGATAATCTGCTCTCCAGCCAGTTCAAACTCGGAGCCGATGCCAGCGCCGCCGCCGGTCCCGTCGGTCGCCACGCCGCCGCCGACACCGATTGGAAGATGCGAGCCCAGGTCCTGACCTACTCCCGCTCCCGCGGCCTCTTCGCCGGACTCGAACTCTCCGGCGCCGTCATCAAGCAGGACAAAGACAGCACCCGCGAATTCTACGGCCGCATGGTGCCCTTCAAAACCTCTCTCAAAGGAGAAGTCCCGGCTCCCAAAACCGCATACCCCTTCCTGAGCTCTCTAGCGAAGTGGGCGCAGGAAGCAGCAAAGTAAAACTGGCGTCATAAACGGTTGGGAAGGGCACGGCTTCAGCCGTGCCGCCCGAAGCCAACAACTATGCGGGCTTTAGCCCCTGAGGTTCGCCCACCTTGCAAGTGGACGCCTCACCCCCTACACTCCGGCACAGTGCGAGAACGCATCGAGTTCGCCTTAGTCTGGCCCTGGATCAAAATCCTCGGCTTGCTCCCCCGTCCCATAGCGCGTGCCATCGGCATCACCCTCGGCTTAACCGTCTACGCCGTTCACGGACGCCTGCGCCGTGTCGGCCTGCGCAACCTCGCTCTCGCGTTCCCCGAGATGTCCGACCGCGAACGCCGCCGTCTTCTTCGCGGAGAATTTATCTCCCTGGGACGCCAGCTAGCCGAAGTCTGTCTCTTCCCTCGCTACACCCGCGAAAATATCTCGCGCACCGTTGTCTACGACGGCTTCGAAAACTATGAAAACGCCTACAAGCGTGGCAAAGGCGTCCTCTTTCTCACCGGACACCTGGGAGCCTGGGAACTCTCCGCCTTCGCCCACTCGCTAAACGGTCATCCCTTATCGATCGTCATGCGCTCGCTGGACAATCCCTACATCGACGCATTCCTCCAGAGCTACCGCACCATGCACGGCAACCGCACCGTAGACAAAGATGATTTCGTCCGCGGCCTGCTCTCCGCTATGCGCAATGGAGAAACCGTAGGCATTCTCATGGACACGAACATGACCCCGCCGCAAGGCGTGTTCGTGGATTTCTTCGGCATCCCCGCATGCACTGCCAGCGGCCTAGCCCGCATAGCCCTGCGCACCGACGCAGCCGTAGTCCCCGGCTTCACCGTCTGGGATGCGAAGCTAGGCAAATACATCCTGCGCTTCGATCCTGCCGTAGAATTAATCCGCACCAACGATAACGAAGCCGACATCGTAGCCAACACCGCAAAATTCACCAAAGTCATAGAAAGCGTAATCCGCCAATATCCCGACCAATGGCTCTGGGTCCATCGCCGCTGGAAAACGCGTCCAGCAGGTCAACCACCGCTATATTAGCCAGTGTGCTCATGTGGGAACGGGGCTCTGCCCCGGCCAAAATAAATTTATGGAGAGACGGGCGCCCTCGCCCGTCCAAACTGAGCTCAGCAGATTCGTATCAGGGTATCGCTTTAGCGATACCGAAACCCACGAAATCAGATGCCCCTTTAGGGGCTTGGCGCGTAGCAGACATCCCCACGTTGTAAACACCCACCCCCGAAAGCGACAATAGACACCCATGAAGCGAACTCTGCGCGATCTAGCCGAAAAACTCAACTGCCATCTCCTCGGAGACAGCTCCATCACCGTCGCCACAGTCTCAAGCCCGCAATCCGCCACCAGCACCAGCCTGGTTTTTGTGGAGGATCCCCAGCACCTCGACACCGCGCTCCGTTCGTCCGCCGCCGCAGTCATCGTAGGAGATTTCGCCGCCGGCAACTTCGCAGCCAGCGCCACCAAGCCGTTCCTGATTTCCGCGCAGCCGCGCCTGACCTTCGCCCGAGCCGCAAAACTGCTCCGCGATCAGGATCTCAATCGCATCATTCATCCCTCCGCCATAGTTTCCGCGTCTGCCGAAATAGGCACGAACGTGGCCATCGGCATACGCACAGTTCTAGGAGAACACGTACAAGTCGGCGATGAAACCACCATCGGCGCTGGCTCAGTAATCGGCGACAACGTAATCATCGGAAGCCATTGCCGCATTGATCCCAGCGTCACCATCTACGCAGGCACAACTCTAGGCGACCGTGTAATCGTGCAGGCAGGAGCAGTGCTAGGCAGCGAAGGCTTCGGCTACGTCCGCGATTCCAAAACCGGACGCTATGAGCAATTCCCGCAAATCGGGCGCCTGATAATCGAAGACGATGTAGAGATCGGAGCCAACTCCACGATCGATCGAGGCGCGCTGGACGAAACCAGAATCCGCCAAGGCGCAAAGATCGACAATTTAGTACACATAGGCCACAACGTCCAGATCGGAGAAAACGTAGTAATCGCCGCCCAAACCGGCCTCTCCGGCAGCGCCATCGTCGAAAATAATGTGATCATCGGCGGCCAAGTCGGCATAGCGGATCACGTCCGCATCGAAGAAGGAACAATTTTAGGAGCACAAAGCGGCATCCCAACCAAGAAGGTAATTCGCGGCAAAGGAGTCATTTTCTGGGGAACTCCAGCCCGTCCAATCAAGGAGTATCTTAAGGAGTTGGCGTTTTTATCCAGGTCAGCCAAGAAACAACGCTGAACGCCAAGAGAATTTCGAGTAGAGACGCGGCTGGCCGCTTCTAACAGCACCTTGAAGCTAGGGATCGAGAGCCGTCACCCATGCCCATCCTAATCATCGGCGGACACACTCGCAGCGTCGGCAAAACCAGCGTAGTTGCCGGTCTAATCGCTGCCCTGCGCACCTTCCACTGGACCGCCCTAAAAATTACGCAATACGGACACGGCGTCTGTTCCGCCAACGGAGAAGCCTGCGACTGCGCCACCGCCGACCACTCCTTCGCCGTGTCCGAAGAAAGAGACCGTTCCGGCGAATCCGACACTTCGCGCTTCTTAGTTGCTGGAGCCGATCATTCCTGGTGGGTTCGCACCCAGCAAGGCCATCTCGCGGAAGCTATGCCCCGGATCCGCAAAATTCTCGCCACCACACAAAACGCCATCATCGAATCCAATAGCATCCTGCGCTTCATGAAGCCGGATCTTTATCTAACTGTGCTCGATCCAGCAACCGCCGACTTCAAAACCTCTGCACAAACATTCCTCGACCGAGCCGATGCAGTCCTGCTGCACTCCGGCGACACGAAACAGCCAGCCTGGAAACAAGTCTCACTGAAACCCGTAATCGACCGCCCCACATTCGCGATCCAACCGCCAAATTATGTAACGCCGGAAGTAGTAGAGTTCGTCCGCACCCGCTTATCCTTGTCATCCTGAGCGAAGCGAAGGACCTCACCTTCTCCAAATTTGTCATCCTGAGCGGAGTAAGGATTCCCGCGAAGCGGGAGTCCTGGCGCAGTCGAGGGACCCCTCGCATCTCAATTGCCCAACCGGCTCATCGGGGAGTTCTCAAGACGAGTTCTCAAGGCTCCTTGCCGCTACCGACAGGTCTTACTGGCGGGGCTTGCCCGCCCTACGTATACATCCCAATCACCCGCTCAATCGCGCGCCGGCACACCGCACAAAACTTGTCATACCGTGTGAACATGATGCAGTCCACCTCCGGACGGTAAGAGCCCTTAGCCTCATAGTTCGCGCCTTCAAACGCTCCAACCTTCCCCGCATACTTCTGCGCGCCGAGCATCTCGTCTTCCTTGGCACGCTCTTTTCGAAAAAGTTCATCCATCTCCGCTTCAGGCCTTCCCGCCGCCCGCAACTCGCGTCGCTGTCGCTGGATCTCCCCCTCAAAGCGGTCAAACTCATCTTTATCCCAAGGCGTCGGAATCGGCGTCCCCGAAGCGACCAGATCCTTCCACTTCAAATTAACGGGATCGAGCAGCGCCGTCACATTTGGCTCCCACGGCTCTGTCTTCTTCTCCGGCGGCAGGTACGCTACAGCCGAAGCATAATATTCATCGGCCAGTCCCGCGAACTGATGCCCAAACTCGTGAACTCCCACATATCCCGCCCAAAGATTGTCGATGGCCACCGTCGCATACTGATTGAAAATTCCGCCCCCGCCATAAGTCTGCCCGTTGACCAGAATTTCGATGAACTCATAAGGCGCGAACGACGCAATATCCCGCAGCGTCCGGTTCTCTGTAGTCAGCACATAGCGCTCCGTGCCAAACGTGTCATACGAAGCTCCCACCGGCGACCGCCGATAAATTCCGCTCGAAGGCCGTGAAATCCCCGACTCCTCCGCCGCCGGACACAGTCCCCACACATTAAATTCATTCCGATGCTCCCGAAAGGGAGAGGTAGAAAACAGTGCCTCCATAAACCGCCGCGCATCCTGCTCAAACTTCGGACGCTCCGCCGCCGTGTACCCATCGCCCAGCACCAGCAAATCCACCTTGTTCGCCGGATTGCCCATCTTCTGTAACTCCAGCAACGCTCCCGGCGACGGTGGACGCGACCGATCCACAGATTCACTCTTCGGATCAACCACCGTCTTCCAAACTTCTTTCCAGGATGGGCTCGCGCTGTCGCCACGTTCTTTCAGCGATACTTCAACGACTGCTTCAGGATTCGGAAATCGCAGCGACTCCGAAAACGTCCGATTCCCGTGGAGCGCTTCATCCGTTGTCTTCCACTCACCAAATACGGAATTGAATCCACGCGAGTACAGCAGCTTGCCACTCGCCCGCTCCCGCACTTCAAACAGATAGTTGCCCAGCTGACTCTCATCGATAGATTTATTGAGATTTCCCGGCCACGCCAGCGGCTCCAGCACCACCCGATCCAGGCTGAACCACTCTTCGT
>DATHMS010000051.1:0-29991 GCA_035486795.1 Candidatus Sulfotelmatobacter sp.
CCCCTGCTCGGTGTAACCGGTGAACCCCATCCCAACGCCGAGAATGTCGAGTCCTGAATTCGTCGTAAGCGTTGCATCAGCATTCGCTTCAGAGGACGGCCTGACAGTCAAATCCCGCGGCGAGTTTGCATGTCCCGACTCCTCGGGTGACGCCGCGTGGGTGCCGGAGGCCGTCACAATCTGGCTCAATGGCGGCGAGGTGACGTGCTTCGTGGCCGATACCACGACAGCATGCGATAGGTTCTGGGCCCAGCTGAAGGACCCTGTGAAAAGCAGCAGCAAAACAGGCAGCGTGCGGGAGGTTACCAAGGGAATGCTTCTTTCTGGTGCGTGCATGGAAGTCTCACGGCGTAGCGTCTTTAGGGTCATGAGTGAGGGGTAACTCGATGAAATCAGTATCCCAAGCCATGCGCCAGCCAGAGGAGGACCCAACCCTTGGGTCGCGGGACGCAAGCCGATCAATTCCTTCTTCGTACGATAGTAGAAAAGCCAGCCTCTGGCAAGGGTTTTGGAGCTATGGGTAGTGTCTGAAAATCGCACATTTAAGACGCTACTGGGCCATGCTATTCGATGCGCGCCGTTCTGACAGTCTCGTTTCAGCGCGTGATGGACGCCGTAAGTGCAAATGCAGGCTCGCGGCGTGACAAACACGCGGCCCATCGTTCCTGCATGGGCGGAAAAACACCCAACACAGATCGTTGACCTCCAGCCGCACCGTGCGCTGTCCCCTAACGCAAAGGTCTAAAAAGAATTGAACGTTTGTGTGACATCTGACCTTGTCATCCACAGCCCCAACCGCCGATCCTACTCGCGGAGCAGTCCGGCTCAATGCTTCATCGCCTGTCCGCTCCGGCTAAGTCCCTTGTTCTCTATATTATGACCTCTAAGTCATTTGTTATGCGGATTTTGCGGGGAATTTCCCGCTAACTCGATGATTCCAGAGATGGAGGGGGGGAGGGGGGTACCCTGTTACGAAGTGGTAAACGTCGGCCGATGGAGCGCCCTGGAACTGGTGTACGATTTACCCGCATCCCGTTCATCGACCATGAAACTTTCCCAGATAGCATCCGCCCTCAACGCGCGCCTCGAAAATGGCTCTCCCGACACCGAGATCACCGGAATCAATGGCATCGAGCAAGCCGGGCGAGCCGAACTCACTTTTGTCGCCAACCCCAAGTATGCCGCCGCCGCCCGGCTCACCAAGGCCGCAGCGGTCATCGTGGCTGAGGATTTTCCCGTGATCCCGGCAGCGACGCTGCGCGTCGAAGATCCCTATTTAGGTTTCGCGCGTGCTCTCGAACTTTTCCACGAGCCGCTTCGCTATGCCCCCGGAGTGCATCCCACCGCAGTCGTCCATCCTACGGCAAAGATTGGGCAGAGCGCCCACATCGGCCCCTACGCAGTCGTCGACGAGAAGGTCAAGATCGGCGACCACGCCGTACTGCTGGCGCACGTGGTCATCTATCGCGGAGCAAGCATCGGCAACAATTTCTTTGCCCACGCCCACGCCGTGGTCCGCGAGAACTGCCGCATCGGTAACAACGTCCTGCTGCAGAACGGCGTTGTCGTCGGCTCCGATGGCTTCGGCTTCGCCAAGACTCACAACGGACAGTGGCACAAGATTCCCCAGCCCGCTCCGGTTGTCATGGAAGACGACGTGGAAGTGCAGGCGAACTCCTGCATCGATCGCGCCAGCGTCGGCGAAACCCGCATCCGTCGCGGGGTCAAAATCGACAACCTCGTGCAGGTCGGCCACGGATCACAGGTCGGCGAAGACGCCCTGCTCTGCTCGCAGGTCGGCCTCGCCGGTTCCACGGAAATCGGTAAGCGCGTGATTTTAACGGGTCAAGTCGGTGTGGTCGGCCATTGTAAGATCGGCGAGGCCGCCATAGTCACCCCGCAAAGCGGCGTGGCCCACGACATTCCTGCCGGAGCGCTGGTCAGCGGCGCACCCGCCGTCGATCACAAATTGTGGCTCAAGTATTCCGCTCTGTTACCGAAGCTGCCGGAAATGGCGCGGGCTCTTCGGGCCAAGGCGCCAAAGAAGCCAAATCCCAGGGACTCACGCTGATGCGCTTCCCTCCTGTGCCTGCGCTTCTTTCGTGCTTGAATCGATTTGGCGATATTGCTCCGGAAGTCCACTCTCAATCGCCGCCCGTACTTTTTCCATCAAACACTCCCGGCTGCCGAAACTGCTGGGCTCGATCGGAGGATGAAAGATCACCGTCGCCACTCCCGGTTTGATCGCGAACCTTCCCTTCGGCATAAGGTAATGCGTGCCAGCGATGGTCACGGGAACCACCGCAACGCCGCACTCCATTGCCAAATAGAACGGTCCCTTCTTGAATGGAAGGAGCTTGCCATCAAACGAGCGGTGGCCTTCCACGTAGATGGTCATGTCGAGCCCTTGTTGCACAACCTGCTTGGCGATCCGTACAGCTTCGATCCCGGCATCGCGATTGCCGCGATCTACCGGCACCAATGAACCGATCCGCATCGCGCGGCCGAGGATCGGAACGCTGAACAACTCCTTCTTCACCATCACCGAAGTGCGCTTCGGAATCAAAGGAATCGTGATCGGCGGATCCAGGTTCGACACGTGATTCGACATGAAGATATAGGTGCGCGCCGGATCGAGCTTGTCGAGCCCGACAGTTTGCACTCTTACTCCGGTCAGTCGCACTCCGTTCCAGGCGCCAAACATGAACATGCGATACAGCAGGCTGACGCTTCCTGAAATGAAGGTCCAGGGAAATCCGATCAGCGCCGCCACGGGCGCGGCCAGCGCCCAGAAAACCAGCATTGCGATGGTGCGGATCATATTGAGTGTGCTCTATAGAGTGCGCGTGACCCTAGTTTGGATGTGTTGCTTGCGGAATATGCGCTTCACCCATCAGCCAAGCTGTTCTTCGCGCCCGCTGTTCCGCCGTGACATTCTCCACGTTTTCTAACTCATATGAAACTTCTTCGCGGCTTCCTACCTTCCACGTCAACTCGCGATCTCCGCCGCGCCGGCTTCGCACCTTCAGAGTGATGGTTTCGCCCCCGGTAAACTGCGCCATTTCCTCTGACGATTCCTGGCCCGCAGGCTTGCCGTTGATCGCTAGAATCGTATCGCCGGTTTGCAGGCCGGCTCGTTCCGCTTCGCTGCCCGCAGTCACGGCCGAAACTGCCATGGGACCGTCGAAGTTTCGCGAAGCCGTAAATCCAGCATCAGCTGTGCTGCTTTTCCCTTCCACTAGTCGCAGTCCTACGCCGCGAAAGAAATCATTCCAAGGGATCTCCTCGGTCCCAGCGACATATTTAGCGAAAAACCACCCCAGATCGGTGTGACTTACCGCGTCGGCGGCTTCTCTTACTCCGTCGGAATCAGAAAAGAACCGTCCCTTTTTCGCGTAATTCTGATTCATCCATTGAAAGACCTCGCGTAGGGAGGCTTGTCCGTGGCTGGCTTCGCGCACTACCAAATCCAGCAAGATGCCCAACAGCTCGCCTTTGTTGTAATAAGAAATGCTGCGCTCCGGACGCCGGTAGTAGGCGTCGCCCTCCAGCCACGCATCCAGACTTGACTCTTCCGCCGACTGCGTCAGGCGCGCGGGGCGCCGTTCGAATTCGCCGATGCCTGATGCCAGCTCTTGCTCGAAGTGGCGCTCGTCGAGAAGCCCGCTTCGCAGCTGGATGATGTCTGCCGCCGTGCTCGTGCATCCCTCACTGAACCAGAGGGCTCGCGTGTAGTTCTCTCGCGTGTAATCGACCGGCTCAAGGGTCTGTGGACGAATACGCTTCACGTTCCAGAGATGAAAAAACTCGTGCGCCGTCACTGAAGCCAGCACCTCGGGAGCCCGTGTGACCACGTTCGCATTCACTGCGATCGCGGTCGAGTAGGCGTGTTCCATGCCGCCACCGGCGGGTCCTCGAGGAAAGTGATAAAGAAACATGTAGCTGTCGAAGGGACGATCGTCCATCCAGATGGTCGCGGCGGCCACGATCTTGCGCAGCATCGCGGAAATCTGCTCCATGTCGTAGTCGACGGGGTCGGCGTCCACCACTACTCGATAGTGCGCACCACCTTCGTCGAAATCAGATTCCCGGAAGTCTCCAATCTCGACCGGGGAGTCGACCAAACGGTCATAGCTCTCCGCGTTGTACCTGCCTTCCGGAGCGGAAGGGAGCGGCGTGGCGATGTGCCATCCCTCGGGAACCTGGTTGAAACGCACGACCATGGGGGCGTTCCGCGCGTCCACCGGATACATGAGAACCTGAGCCAGATTGAAGAAGGCATGATGCGAATTGAATTGTGCCCCGAACGGCCCGGGCGAATCGGCAAAGATCTGATACTCCACCACCGTGCCGGCCTCCGCGCCGGCGATCTGCCAGCGGCTCTTATCCAATTCGCGCACTGCGAGCGCGCGCCCAGCACGGTCTTTGGCACGCACCCAGTTCACGTACTGCGCAAAGTCGCGGACCTGATACAGCGCGTTCCAGACCGGGAGCTGCAACTCTCTCCGCGCCGACCCTTCCGGCAGGATGATCTGCACCTCCAACAGGTGTTGCTCGGGATTTGCCAGGGAAATGGTGTAGTTGGTTGCAGCGTGCGACAGCGCAAGAGCGAGGCAACAAAGCAGGGTCAAGAAAGCAATCTGGCGTGCCGGCCTTCGAATCACCGAGGATTGCCTCACGGTTGACCTGCCGCGTTCGCCGAATCGACGCTGGTAGCGCTCGCCAGCGCCCGCAGCCGGGACGGCAGCTTCTCGTAGATTCCTCCGAATCCGCCGTTGGAGAGTATGGCCACCACATCTCCGCTGCGCATCTCCGGGGCGATCGCCTTCACGATCTCGTCGGCGTCGCTAAGCAAACGCGCATGGCTGCCATGCCTTTGAACATCCGCAGCCAGTTCCGGGAGGTCGAGGCGTTCGTGTTCGGACAATGCCTCCGAGCGGAATACACCCGCCACGATCACTTCGTCTGCCAGCGCCAAACTGCGCGACAGATCGGCCTGCAGCACACGCCGCCGCAGAGTATTCGACCGCGGCTCGAGAATCGCCCACAACCGCGCCCCTGCATAGCGCGCCCGCAGAGCCTTGAGTGTGCCCGCGATCGCGGTGGGATGATGCGCGAAGTCATCAATGATGGTGATGCCATTCACCTGCGCCTTCACTTCCAAACGCCGCTTCACACTCTTGAACGTCTTCAGCGCTGCCACAATCTCTTCCTTCGAAACGCCGTAAGCCGCAGCCATCGCCGCTGCCGCGGTTGCGTTCCACACGTTGTATTCACCCGCCAGGGGGAACTCAAGGTTTGCCCAGGCCTTCCCTTCCCGCATCACCGACCACGAGGTCAGGCCAGCCTCGAACTTCAAGTCTGTGATTTGCCAGCCAGCGCGCGGTCCAATGCCATACCGCTCGACCGGGCAAAACGACTTGCTCAAGCAGCGCTCCAGGCTGGCACTTTCGGCAGCTTCGCCGGCCACGCCGTCGAAAGCGATAATCCGCCCCCTCCGTGGAATCAGATTCACCAGCCGCTTGAATGCCGTCTCCACGGCGTCCAGATCTTTGTAGATGTCGGCATGATCAAACTCCACCGAGGTCAGGATCACGGCATCAGGAAAATAATGCATGAACTTCGGTCCCTTATCGAAAAATGCCGTGTCATATTCGTCGCCCTCAAGGATGAAATGTTTTCCCTGACCCAGATGAAAGCTCGAACCGAAGTTTTCCGCAATCCCGCCGATCAGAAAGGAAGGTTGCATCCCGGCTGTGTGAAAAATCCACGCCAGCATTGAGGTCGTCGTGGTCTTTCCGTGCGTTCCCGCCACAACTAGCACTTCCTTGGCACGCAAGAATTCCTCGTGGAGCAATTGGGGGAGCGAGCAAAAAGGAATGCGCTGGTCGAGCACCTGCTCGAGTTCGGGATTTCCACGTGAAATCGCATTACCCACTACCACCAGATCAGGTCGAGGGTCCAGATTCCGTGGGTCGAAGGGCTGCGCCACCCGAATCCCCAGTGCGCCGAGGAAATCCGACATAGGAGGATATGCCGCCGCGTCCGACCCGGTTACACGAAACCCGCGCTGTTTGAGCATCCCCGCCAGAGACGCCATCGCCGTGCCGCAGATGCCAACCAGATGAATATGTTTTTTGTCGTCCATGATCTTTGATCTCTGCGGTTAGCCCTTCCCTGCCGCCGTTACTGCCGCCTCCAGAATCTTCAAGCTTGTCTGTCCATCGCGTACGCTCAACCTGGCTCGCACACCGATCGGCAGCGTAATATTTCCGGCGGTCACATGTCCTGAACGCAAGCCGTAGGCCACCGGCACTCCCAACTTCCCCACAATTCGTAGCGCCACCTCTTCGAGCGTGTATCCCTGATTTGCGGTCTGCACGCAATCCCGCATCTCGCCAAACACAATGCCCTGCACTCCATCCAACTTTCCGGCCAGCTTCAACTGCATCAGCATGCGATCAATCTGAAATGGTTTCGCTGCCACGTCTTCAAGAAACAGAATTGTGCCCGCTGTCCTGATCTCGTAGGGAGTTCCAAGAGAGGAAACCAGAAGTGAAAGGCAGCCTCCGTAGAGAGTTCCCTCGGCAACGCCCTCCACCAATCCACTCACTCCAGAAGCCGCATCCAGACGCGGTTCCCAAGCCGCCGTGTCCCCCAGCGCCGCGTGCCACGAAGTCAAATCCACGCCATCTTCGTGCGCCCAATCTTTCGC
The DNA here is from genome assembly GCA_035486795.1 of Candidatus Sulfotelmatobacter sp. Classification (GTDB taxonomy): domain Bacteria; phylum Acidobacteriota; class Terriglobia; order Terriglobales; family Acidobacteriaceae; genus Sulfotelmatobacter. The sequence continues at coordinate 6,716 of DATHMS010000051.1, forward strand.
CACCATGGGCCCGTGGAACGTGATCAATCCTGCTGCATCGGAAAAATACGTCAGCAGAGTGGTCACATCGCTATAGCCGACGAAAATCTTGGGGTGCGACTTGATCTTCTCCAAATCCAGCGCTTCGAGAAGATAGTTCGTGCCGTACCCGCCGCGCGCGCAAATGATCGCCCGCACATCCTCGCGCACAAACATTTCTTCCAGTTCGCGCACCCGGCGATCCACCGATCCTGCGAAATAAAGATCTTGGTCAAGAATGGTGTCAGAATAAATCGGCCGGTAACCCGCACGGCGCAGCCCTTCGCAGCCAGCCTCCAGATCGCCGCGCTTCACGTTGCTAGCCGGCGCCACAATGCCGACCGTATCACCCGGTCGAAGGAAAGGCGGCTTGAGGCGACGAATGGATGAAGAAGACATGCTTCCAGAAGCCTGTTATGAAAAATAAAAACGCGACCAGCACAGATGGAACCGCCAAACACCAAGCTGCATCCATCGAATTGAGCAGCTTAATCGAGAAAAAAGTCTCCCCGGAAAACCAACCGCGCCGTCCCACGAAGAAACACCTGCTTCCCTTCCTGGCGCACCGTCTGTATGCCTCCCGGAGCGTGGACCTGAACCGGCGACTCTGCCCTGCCCGTTGCCACCGCCGCCACCGCGGCTGCGCAGGAACCCGTCCCGGACGATTGGGTTTCTCCCACTCCGCGCTCAAAAAAATGAACTCTCATATCATGTTTTCCATCAGTCATAACCAGCTCAACGTTCACGCCATGTTTGAACTCAGAACTACGTTGAATCTCAGCCGCGAGGACCTGCCAGTCCGCAAGAAACTCATCCACAAACACAACGTAATGCGGATTGCCCATGGAAACTGGGATTCCGCGTGCCTCACCCGCGTCGAGATTCACCACCTGTTCTACTCCGACGGCGGCCTCGCCCATCTGAATCTCAAATTCGTACTCCCCTTGGCTCAGTCCCGTCAGCAGGCAGGTCTTCAGTCCGGCCGCAGTTTGGATTGCGATCTTCTCCTTTCCCCGCTCGGCGCAGACGTACGCGGCCACGCAGCGCGTGCCATTGCCAGAAATCTCCGCCGGGGAGCCGTCAGCGTTCATCAAGCGAATCTCGAGATCCGCGGACGCGTGCGGATACATCCATTCAACCCCATCCGCGCCCACACCCTCGTGCCGGTCGCACATGCGCCGAGTAAGGGTTGCCAAGTCCAAAGGAGCCACAGCGTCTTCAATGATCCGAGAGTCGACCAGCAGAAAGTCATTTCTGCACGCGCTGGCCTTCACGAACGGAATTACCACGGACGTTATGCTCACTCCAATTCCACCGGGCCCAACGAAATCGCTCTGCCGAGCACAGACGATGCCTCCAGTTCGCGCGGCGAACCAAAAATATGTTGCCGGTTCATTGGTTCGATCCCTGCTCAAATCGATTAAGGATGGCCGGATTCTACCACCGGAGCCCGCGGTCTTCGGCGGCGTCGCGCATTAACCCCTCTGATTACCGCTGTCCTTATCTCGCCTTCTGCAATCGTCCTTGAAAGATCGCCGCACGCGGTTGACCCGTAGTGTGGATTTCGACCAGAGCCGTCAATCGCTGGTTCTGGGCCGACTTCCACACTGGGTCACCATCGAACGCCACCAGGTAATCCGCGTACCCCGCCGGATTAGCGAGCGCACGCTCCCACAGTCCTTCGGCATCGACCGGTTGTTTCCACACCCGATGATTGCCTTCATTGATGACTCGCCGCAAGGGAATCCCAGCCTGTTCCAACGCACCCGCGTGCTCGCCCAGGTACATTAAGAGGGTTGAATCCGGCGGCAGTGACTTGATCCAGCCTGCCAACTGCCCATCGAGCGCGACTCGCCCGCGCATGTTGTTGGCAGCTTCGCGATAACAGATGGGGTTCGCACGCCAGATCGCACTATAGCTTGCGACGGCCAGCACCAGAACGGTCATGAATGTTAGGGCATCTTTCCAAGGGCTCCAGGAGAACGCAAGGCGCCGGATCCGTGCTGCGGATTGAACGATAAAAGAAATTCCCAGCGGCACAAACACTGCGAAGGCTGGAAGCAGTTGCAGACCGTAGCGAAGGTTGTACTGCGAAAATGGCCACCATGTGGGAACGAAAATTGGAATGCTGCCATATGCAATGGAAGACGCGTAAAAGGGCAGCGGCGTCCACAGCAACAACGCAGCACGTCCGCGGTCGCCGAACCCCGCGGCCAGACTTCCGACCAGCGCCAGCCCCAGCCACAGCCGTCCCTGCCAGTTCGCGTCGCCCACATCCAGTTCCGCCGCCTTCAGAAAATACGAGCTCGCAGCCAGCAGATTCCCTTTCGCGGGATTCACTGTTGCAGTCTTCTGCTCGATCGCCTTCGCAGAGTAAGGGCCGTTCGCGAACTCTAGCGGGTTCCGATAAACAGCGGCGTTGTACGCGAGCCATAGCAGCGGACCAGCAGCCGCCAGCACAAAAAACTTTGCGAGTGCCGTAGGCGACGACGCCTGCACCAGCACGGGTGGCGCGTCATCGCGTACGTTGCGACGGCGGGAGACTGTTACCGCGACTGCAACTACGATCGCACCAGCCAGAAACCACCCGTCATACCGCGTCAAGCAAGCACCGGCGACACACAACCCGCACTTGGTCAGCCATAGACCGCCTTTCCCGGCATCGGCTTCACGCACGAACTCGGCGAAATACACTACGGACCAGATGAAGAATGCCAGATATAGCGACTCACCCATGGCCGTTGCCTGCATGTAAATCAGATTCGGATTCGCGCCATATAAGATCGCCGCTGCCCACGCCCCGACCTGCGCCATGACGTCCACATCTCCGATGTGGGTCAACACCGCACGCACCAGCCGAAACATTCCCAGCACGCCAAGCACGAACCCGGCCATCGATGGAATCGAGCCTCCCGTGCCGCTCTGCCACATTTGCTTCGACACGATAAATGGCATGATCAGCAAGTGCGGCAGTGGCAACCACACGGTCCCCAACTGCAGCAGGCCGGGAGTTTTCGAATCGAATACACGGCGTGCGATGTTGATATGCGCCACGGCGTCCCCGTACAACAGCACATCGCCAGACCGATGGTAGAAGAGGAAGGAAAACACCGAGACGAAGATCGCCAGCCACACCAGGCGCACGACCTCATGTTCGGAGTATGCCTTCGGCGGCGCCTTTTGCGGCTTCATTCGAGGTGGGTTAGTTCGCGAAAAATCTGAAAACGCTCGTCAATCTCTTCGCGGGTGAGTGACTGTAGGCGCTCCGTACCGAAGCTTTCCACGGCGAACGATCCCATCACTCCGCCGTAGAACAAAGCCCTCTTCAGCACTTCGCGATTTAACTCTTCCTGCGACGCAACATAACCCATAAACCCGCCGGCAAAAGAATCGCCAGCTCCGGTCGGGTCCTTCACTTCATCGAGCGGCAGGGTCGGAGCGCGGAAGGGATGACGCCCAATGCCGAACGCTCCTTCGCGAAAGAAAATCGTCGCCCCATATTCGCCGTGCTTGATGACCAGAGCCTGCGGACCCATAGCCAGCACCTTCTGCGCTGCGCGCGGCAGGTTCTTTTCATTCGCCAGCATCTTCGTCTCGGTATCATTGATCAGCAGCACATTCACCAGCTTCAAGGTTTCTGCCAGTTCCTGGCGCGCACCCTGGATCCAATAATTCATGGTGTCGCAGCCAGTCAGCCGCACTCCGTTCATCTTCCGCCGCACGTTGGCCTGCAATGTGGGCTGGATATTAGCCAGAAACAGAAACTCGGTGTCCCCGTATTCCTTCGGAATCCGCGGCTGAAACTTCTCGAAGACATTCAGATCGGTGAAGGTTGTCTTGGCCTCGTTCAGATTCTCACCATAAGTGCCACCCCAGCGGAATGTCTTGCCCGCGGCGCGCTCGATGCCCTGCGTATCAATTCCGCGCTTGTTCAAAACGTTCTCATGTTCCGGGCCGAAATCCTCGCCCACCACTGCGACCATGCGTACCTGAGTGAAATAGCTGGCGGCCAGCGAAAAGTAAGTGGCGGCTCCGCCCAGAACACCCTTCACGCTGCCCGAAGGCGACGCGATGTCATCAAACGCAACCGAACCCACAACTACAATGCTCATTTTGGACGCGTGCTCCCTCTCTTTGTGGTAAGTGGCAACTGATCAGTGACCAGTGACCAGAAAAATCCACCCTGTCGAAGGCATTACTGGCCACTGATCACTGACCACTGCCTTTCACATACTTTCCAATAATCAGCTTCAACTTCTTCCTGGTTGCCGCCGGGATCTTTTTGGGATCGGTCAAAATCGCATGTGCCAGCGCCGACCCGCACTTGCACGACCTTTCGCGTGGCATCCCCCCTATGGTCGCGCGTATTACCTTCGTTGCATTGTCAGCGTTTTTCAGCAACACGGCCACGATCTGATCCACGGTCACCGAGTCGTGATGGGGATGCCAGCAGTCGTAATCCGTCACCATTGCCACCGTGACGTAGCAGAGCTCGGCTTCGCGCGCCAGCTTCGCCTCCTGGAGGTTGGTCATGCCGATTACATCCATTCCCAGCCCGCGATACACATGCGACTCTGCCTTGGTCGAAAACTGCGGACCTTCCATACATAAGTAAGCTCCGCCGCGCTTGCCTGTCACCCCAATCTTCTTGCAAGCACCCTCGACCACGCCCGCCAGCTCTCCGCATACGGGATCGGCGAAGGCAATGTGTGCCACCACTCCGCCACCGAAAAACGTGTCCACGCGATGCCGCGTGCGATCGAAGAACTGGTCAGGAATCACGAAATCCAGCGGCTTGTGCTCTTCCTTCAACGATCCTACCGCCGAAACGGAGACAATCCTTTCGACTCCAAGTTGTTTGAAGCCGTGAATATTGGCGCGGAAATTCAGCTCGCTGGGCAGAATGCGGTGACCGCGGCCGTGCCGGGCCAGAAACGCCACCTTCCGTCCCTCGAGCGCGCCGCACACGTAGGCGTCGGAGGGCGCGCCAAAGGGCGTCTTCACCCGCACTTCCCTCACCTTGGTCAGCCCCGGCATGGTGTACAGTCCGCTGCCGCCTATGATCCCAATCTCCGCCTGTGACACCAACCCTCCAAAGTTCACGCCTACAGAAGTCTTCTCGGCGTAAAAGCCAAACCTGTGATTATACAAGACGCTCTACAAGCCGGAGCCTGTCATGCGCGAGGTCGAAGGGCGGTCCTCGCAGTTCGAGCTTTCCCAAACGGCTTACAATCTTCCTATGCGATTCAATGCGGCTCTTCCCGTCTTCCTTCTCTGTACAGCCGCTTTCGCCCAGAACTCTTCGCGAGTCGTGGCGCAGCCCGAACTTGGCTCGGTCACGGTTCCAATGACTCTCGATCACAACCGCGTTCTCATCGACATAGGCCTGCCGCTGCCCAACGGCTCGACCAGGCAAGTTCGCGGCTGGGTTGACAACGGAAATCCCGACCTCTGCTTGTCTCGCCGTGCGGCGACGCTCATGGGGCTCGCAGTCACCTGCGACGGGAAGTCCTGCTCGGCCCCGCCGCCTCAGGAGATCACAATTGGCGGCATGACTGTCTCTCTGAGGGCAATCAAAGAAGCCGTCGTTCCGCTCAAGCCAGCGAGCGCCGAGACCCTGATCGCCCCGGGCTTGTCCGCCGAAATCAATATTCCGGCCACCGTCCTCAGGAACTATGACGTGATCATCAATTTCCCGGACCACGAATTCACCATCGCTGAGCCGGGCAGGCTGAAATTCAATGGCGTGCAGGCAAAGGTGACCGTGAACCAGCAGAACGGCCTCATTCAGATCCCCAGCCAAATCGGAAACAAGAAATATAATCTCGCGCTCGATCTCGGTGCCTCGATCAGCTTCTTGTCAGACGAACTCTTCGGCAGGCTCGCTACCGCCCACATCGACTGGCCGCAAATGACTGGAGCTGTCGGCCCTGCGAATATGTGGGGACTGGATGATGAGCCAGGGTGGAAGCTGATGCGCCTGGACCGGGTGCAATATGGTCCACTCTTCCTCACAAGTGTTCCCGTAGCTGACTTTCCCACGGAGCGGTTTGTGTTCTTCGAAGAACGGGCCGGGGTTCCCAGTGCCGGACTGCTGGGCACCGAAGCCCTGCTCAACTACCGCGTCGGCATTGACTATGCCCACTCGACTGTCTATTTCGACATCGGCCGCCTATTCAAATTCCCTGACTTTGACGTCGTCGGCTTGATCTTGCGCCCCGAGGACGACGGACGCTTCACCATCCTCGGCATCGCCGATTACGGGGGTAAACCCTCGGTGCCCCAAGGCGAGGACGGAGTGCAAGTGGGCGATCACCTGCAAGCTATCGACGGGATTCCGGTCGCTGGCTCGACTCTGGGGCAAGTCTGGTCCATGCTCGGAGGCTCGCCTGGCAACGAACGCACGCTGACCGTCGAGCGTGGCGGCAAACAATTCAAGGTTGTGGCCAAGGTGCAGCACTTTTTGAGTGATGTTCCACAGGAAGGTCAAACTAAGGCTACATCTGCGAAGAAGAAATGAGATCGGGTGAGGTTGGCCTATTTCCCAAACACTTCCTTCTCCAGCATCTCCGTTGTAGTCGGATCCAAACTCTCGCTCACCAGCACCGTATCGCCCTGCTGCTCGATCACCACCACGCCTTCTTCCGTAGACCACGCATGCCGCCCTTGCAACAACTCGACTTTGCGTTCCTGACGCCTCTCTTCACTTCGATCCGCCGATGCGTGAGATGAATCCCTTACCTCCTCCGCCTTCTTGTACCGCTTCCCCAGCGAGCGCGCATAAATCCCGGCAAACTCTGCGGCTCTCTCGGCGCTTGACCACCGCGACACGTAGAGCAGCCCAAGCGGTGCCGCCGTGTCGTTTTTCGGTCGAGCAGCATAGTAGTAACCGCCCCGCCAGTCGGGATAAAGACGTTTCGATAATTCTTTTCCCGCGTATTGTTCGATTAGTACTGCGACATCGAACTCGCCCATCGCTCCGATATCAAACTTAATGTAATCCTTGAAATCGCGTTTGAACTCCGGCAAGGGCATGGGGTCGATTTTTTCGCCCGAGAGGTAGGTCTCCGGTTGCATAATCTGTCGCGTCGTCCGTGGCGGATTCGCGAGGACGTCCGCGAAAGCCTTCTCCTTGCCCCCAGTCGCCATCAACTTCACCACAAAGTCCATCCCATAGCTGTAGGGGAACGTCAGCGACTCCTTCATGAAAATTGGGGCGTCGTTGAACACCTTGGTGTTCGGTGTTCCGGTCAATGTTTCCGCTTCCATGCCTTCCACCAAGTCGGGAGAATCGGCAATCGAGCGGCCTGCCGGAGCCAGGGCATATTGGAACATCATGGCCTGCGCTTGCCCTTCGACCACCGCCTCGCGTGCGTCGTCGATTTCGTCGTTGTCGATATCCTCAGGAGTGGGGTCTTTCTTGATCTCGCCCAGATCTTTGTCGCCCTTCTTCATCCACTTATCGAGGCCGATCGCCTGGTCTTGCAGGGCATGCGTTAGTTCATGCGCCAGTACCGGCTCCTGCTCCTCCAGTGGAACCCAGTCCAGCAGGTTCACGGTTTTCGTTTTGGGATCGTAATAACCCGCCACTTCTTCGCGCAGCAGATCGAGCAGGAGTTTTTCCATGTCGAACTCACGCGGGAGCAGACCGAACTTTTTGAGTACAAGCTCAGAGCGCTGCAGCCTTTTCACGTCTTCGTCCTTCATGTGCTTGGTGAGATAGGCAACCACCTCATCGCGGCTGGTCAGCCGGCGTTTGACGTGCTTCTTGATGGGCAGTCCCGTCTGCTTGCTGTCGAAGGCCAGAATCTCATCTACGGAGTGGAATAATTGCTCGGCTTCCCGAGGCGTGATCTTGACTTCCTTGTCTTCGGCATCGGGGGCTGGCGTGACAGGTGCTTGTGTGGAGGGTGTTTGTTTGGGGCTGACACTCTTGTCCGCCTGCTGTTGGCCTTGATCTTGATTCTGATCCTGCGGTTGCTGGGCCGGAGCCTGAGTTGACTGATTCTGTGCTCCTGCTACGAGCGCGCCGCATAACCCGAATAGCAGCACAACGGCAAAAAGCAGCCTAAGAATCCTCACGCCTTGCGCCTTAACGATATCCATTAGGAACGAGTCTACCCTGTTTGCCTATACTCTCTTCAAGGACAAACATGCTTAGGGATGATTGACCCTCTCCGCTACCCAATCTCCCGCCTCGCGTGTCCCGAGCGTTCCTCCAATATCCTGCGTGGTCTTCTTCTGGTGCACGGCTTCGAGCACTGCAGCCTCGATCTTTTCTGCTTCCTTTGTCAATCCGAGATGCTCGAGCATCATGGCCGAGGTGAGAATCGCACCGAACGGATTCGCCACATTCTTGCCGGCAATCGGCGGCGCCGAACCGTGTACGGGCTCGAACATTGAGGTCTTCCCGGGATGAATATTCCCGCTGGCCGCCATGCCCAGCCCACCCTGCAGTCCAGCGGCGAGGTCGGTGATGATGTCGCCGAACATGTTGTTGGTCACGATCACGTCGAATCCTCGCGGATCATGCACCATCTGCATGCACAGTGCGTCCACGTACATGTGCCGCGCCGTGATCTGCGGATGTTCGCCGCTCACTTCCTTAAACACCCGCTGCCACAAGCCGCCCGCATGGGTCATGGCATTCGACTTGTCGCACATAAGTACGCGGCCGCGAGGCGCGCCGTCGAGCTTGGTATGGCGCTCGCAATACTCGAACGCGTAGCGGATGATCCGCTCCACTCCCTTGCGTGTATTGATGTCTTCCTGAATGGCAATCTCATCCGGCGTGCCCTGCTTGAAGACTCCTCCCGCATCGGTGTAGACGCCCTCGGTGTTCTCCCGGATGACGACGAAATCGACATCTTTGGGCTCCATCCCCTTGAGCGGACACAAAGATGCATCGAGCAACCTCACGGGCCGAACATTGGCGTAAAGGTCCATCTTGAAACGCATACCCAGGAGGATCTCTCTGGCATGAATGTTGGTGGGGACACGCGGATCGCCGAAAGCACCGGCCAGGATGGCATCGAAGTCGCGGTCAAGCATGGCGAAGCCGTCGGGGGGAACCGTCATCCCGTCGCGGAGATAACGGTCGGCGCCCCAGTCAAATTCGCTCAGATCGACATCTGCTCCCGACGCTCTAATGACCTTGAGAGCTTGCAGGGTCACTTCCTGGCCAATCCCGTCTCCGGGGATCACGGCAATGCGTCTCTTTGAAGGCTTTTGGGGATCCACGGCAGAAAAGCTAACACAAGCCGAGCAGAATGAGCCAATCGACGAATGAATCGCGAAGGTGTTCGCTATAATCAATATTCCGATGTCGCGGACCCCGCTCCAAGACGCACTGTGCGCGCAACCGGAGACCCTAGCGCAGCCGCTCCCCGAGGCAGACTATCGCGGCGCTATGACGGCGGTGCGTTTTGCCGATCCCCAAGTGGAGTTTGCCGCCTTAGTCAGCAGTTGCGGAGTCTATGACCTGGGCTCCCGCGGCCGGATTTCCCTGACCGGCGCCGACCGGGTGCGCTGGCTGAACGGAATGGTCACGAACAACATTCGCGATCTCGCCCCCGGACGCGGCGTATATGCTTTCCTGCTCAACCCGCATGGACGCATTCTCGGCGATATGGTGGTTTACAGCCTCGGTGAGATGCTCATTGTCGAAACCGATCGCAGCCAAGTCGAGAAGGTCGTAGCTACCTTCGACCATTACATCATCATGGACGACGTGGAAGTGACGGATATCAGTGAGAAGCAGACGACGCTCGGCCTGGTGGGGCCAAAGTCTCGAGCCATTTTGAATGCCGCCGGGATCGAAGTGCCAGAACTACAGCCGTTGCAGGTCATCACGCCGCAATGCAATTGCGACTGTAGCTGCGTGGAGTGCACGGTGGTGCGCGGCGAGAATGTGGAGCACGAATCCTACGAAATCTGGCTTGCTCCTCAGGATGTTCACAAGACGTGGCAAGCTCTGCTGGCCGCCGGAGCGACCCCCGTAGGCAGCGAAGCGCTGGAAATGATGCGCATAGTCGATGGTATTCCTGTGTATGGCATCGACATTCGCGAACGCGACCTGCCTCAGGAGACAGAGCAGGTTCGCGCGCTCAATTTCAACAAGGGCTGCTACGTTGGCCAGGAGATTGTGGAGCGGATTCGCTCGCGCGGGGCCGTGCATCGCAAGTTTACCGGCTTCGTGGCGGAAAACACGGCGGCAATCCAGGCCGGGGCTAAGATCGTTTGCGATGAAAAAGAAGTTGGTGAAATCACCAGTGTCGCGGTGCTGAGCAGACCATCTGGCGACCGGACTCTTGCCTTGGGATACATTCGGCGTGAGGTGGGAATTCCTGGACGCGAAGTGATGATTGGAACATCAAGGGCCACCGTGAGTCAGTTGCCGCTGGACGGCGTGGCGGTGGAGCAGGCGGAGGATTCACTACTGCACGAGGCTTAGAACGGCAGGCTAAGGAAGGCAGCCTCAGGAAAGCTTCATCAAGATTCTTTCAAGAAATCTACGGGGACATACGTTATGGCTGAGAAGAGACAAGAGTCAGGTTTCACTGTAACCGACCGTCGCTTGTTCACAGAGGACGGAGAGTTGCGCAAAGATGTTCCCGATGAAATGGAGGCAGCTAAGGCCGCTGCGCCTCCGGCCTCGGCTGCAACGGCAGCCAAGGAGACTGTGCCCACTAGCGGCTCCGTAGCGGCATTTCCCACGGAGGGAGACGGAATCGCAGGGCAAGCTATACCTGCCGCCCCGACCGCAGCCGAGCAGCAGGTGCAAGCCGATGCCTATCGTGCATCTTCCCATGAACTGGACTCGCGGGTGGAGCTCAGCGGCCGCTCTGCCAAAGAGTTTGAGATGACGTTCGAACGCTTCCTGGCGTCGCTCTACATGACGGCGATGCTGCAGCTGGGGCTGATGCATCAGCAGGATGAGCAGCCGCGCATCGACATCATCGGGGCGCGACAAACCATCGACACGCTAGCTCTGATGGCGGAAAAAACCAAGGGCAACCTCACGCCCACGGAAGAAAACTTTCTGCAGAACAGCCTTTATGAAGTGCGGATGGCCTATGTGGAAGTGACTAACGCGTTGTCGCGTCCGCCGCAGCCCGGATCTGCCACAGGAACCAGCGGACGGTGACGATCGAATCAGCGCAACCTAGTCACGGTAGCCCAGACATGAAGGTTAGCCGATGAAGGCGACACTCACGGTACTGGGGAGCGGCACATCCATGGGTGTGCCTACACTCGGCTGCGACTGTGTGGTCTGCCATTCGGCTGATCCGCATGACCGGCGCACCCGTCCTTCCATCATGATCCAGTATGCGGGAAAGGTGGTGCTGGTCGACACCTCGCCGGATTTCTACACGCAGGCCATCCGGGAGCGAATCACACATGTGGATGCGGTGCTCTATACCCACACACATGCCGACCACATTCTTGGCATTGACGACTTGCGACCGTTCAGTTACCGTCACAAGCCGGCGAAGCTGCCACTGTACGCGCGTCCGGATGCGGCGGCCTTTCTGCGCAGGATGTTCAGCTATATCTTCGACGCGGATTACAAATATGGCAGCTTACCCCAACTCGAGCTGCGGCCGATTGACGGTCCAGTGGAGCTATTTGGGGCTCGCTTCGAGCCCGTGCGCTTGATTCATGGCGAGGCGGAGATCTACGGTTTCCGCTTCGGCAACGCGGCTTATCTCACCGACCACAGCGAAATCCCGGAAGCATCGTTCCACCAACTGAAAGGCCTGGACATTCTTTTCTTAGATGCGTTGCGGCACAAACCTCACCCCACGCACTCAACGGTGGAGAATTCTCTGCGCATTGTGGAACGGGTGAAGGCGAAGCGGGCTTTCTTTACCCACATTTGCCACGATCTGGCGCATGAAGCGACCAACGCAGCTCTGCCGCCCCATGTGCGTCTGGCGTATGACGGGATGAAACTGGAGTTTGAAATCTGAACTTCAGTGGCCAGTTGTCAGTGACCAGTGAAAACCTCCGAAACACTGGCTACTGACCACCAACCACTGACGACTGAAATGCAAGTATTCCACAAACTCGAGGACGTTCCGGCAGGTTTCGGGCCTTCGCTGGTTAGCGTAGGCAATTTCGACGGAGTGCATCGAGCCCACGCGCGCGTGCTGGGCGAGATTGTTCGCCGGGCACGAGACAGCGGGGCTAAAGCCGTTGCCGTAACCTTTGAGCCTCATCCGGCGCGCATTCTTCGACCCGACTCCGGACTGAAGCTGCTCACTCCGCTGCCAGAGAAACTACGCTTGCTCGAAGGCGCCGGCATCGACGCTCTCGTAATTCTTCCCTTTGGACGTGATCTTTCGCTGATGACTCCGCGCCAGTTCGCCGAGCGCTTCCTGAAAAAGAAACTGCATGTGCGCGAAGTGCATGAGGGCTACAACTTCCGCTTTGGGCACAAGGCTGCTGGCGATGTGAATCTGCTGTCGCAACTAGGACAGGAAATGGGGTTCGAGGTGAAGGTCTACCCGGAACAGACTTTGCGCGGCGAACCCGTTTCCAGCAGCCATATCAGAAAATTGATCCGCGAGGGCCGGGTGAGCCGGGCACGGCATCTCCTGGCGCGTCCGTTCAGCATTTTGGGCACGCCTGGGCGAGGACGCGGCCTGGGATCCAAGCACACGGTTCCTACCATCAATCTGGCGCGCTATGAGGAACTTGTGCCGAAAGACGGCGTGTACATCACGAACACGCGTGTGGGGACCGACCGCTTTGAGTCTGTCACCAACGTAGGTAACCGGCCGACGTTTGGGGCAGATTCATTTGCTATCGAGACGCACCTGCTGAATTTTCATCCTATTGAGCTGACGCCGGAGAGCGAAGTGGAGATCTGTTTCCTCGACCGAGTGCGCGATGAGATCAAGTTCCCGTCGGTGGAAGCGCTGCGCGAGCAAATCGCGCACGATGTGAAGAAGGCGCGAAGGTACTTCCGTCTTGTCGGACAGCATTCTGGGGGTAGAGAACCCGGCTAATGCGGCAGATAGCCTGATTCCATGGGCAGTTTGCCGTCCACACGCACGACGTTAATGGTGTTGTCGACCGAGCGGACGTCTACCAAGCCGATAGCGCCGGGAGTGGATTGCACGATCTTGAGCGCGTCCGCGTCGGAGTCCGCCATGACGATAGAGTCCTTGTGAGCGGCGATCAGTGCCTTTAATTCGTCCGCGTTCATCTTGATTAAGCGCTCCAGTGTTTCCGTTTCGCCGGCGGAATCTTTGTGCAGGACCAGGACAACGGCCTTCCCGTCCGGCCATTTCTTGATCTCCGAGCGGAAAATCCTGGATAGGTGAACGGAAGTGACGTTTTCAACGCTGTTCTCCTTGTTGACCACCACCGCCATATGGTGGGCGAAGCAAGGGGTGAGGACCGTCAGCACAAAAGCAACCAGTATCGCAACCCGCTGAAATCTCATAAGCACATCCCGCTGCGAGGGTCGTTATCGGAAGCTACACGATTAAGACTAACCAAGAAGCTCCCCCTGCGAAGTAAAAACATTGTAAAGCCCCGGTGAAGGTACCTAAGAAGGAAACATGCAAATCTGCAGTTCTACCGCCGTGCCGAGAGGAGCGCGGAGCACAATCCCCATTAGACGCGAGAACGATCAGGGTGCACTCGTGCCCGTCGAAATGGGAAATTGACAATTCCCGGCTACGCCGTACAATCCCCGCTGCATGACCATTGGCCCCATCCAACTTATTCGACAGGCAACGCCGGGCCAGCGGCGGACGCTGCTGGCGGCGGGCCTGGGTTGGGCGCTCGATGCTTTTGACGCCATGCTCTACTCGCTGGTGCTGGCATTGTTGATGCGCGACCTAGGCATGAGGAAGAGCATCGCCGGACTATTGAGCACGCTCACGCTGCTGGCTTCCGGCTTGGGTGGCGTGCTCTTTGGTTTTCTGGCGGACCGCATCGGGCGCAAGCAGGCCCTGATGGCGAGCATATTGACGTATTCAGTCTGCTCTTTCGCCTCAGGCCTGGCCACCAGCATCGCCATGCTGGCGGCCGCACGGTTCGTCTTGGGCCTGGGTATGGGCGGCGAATGGAACACGGGCGCTACGCTGGTCGCCGAGAGTTGGCCCACTGAGTTCCGCGCCAAAGCAATTTCAATCGTACAGAGTTCGTGGGCTCTGGGTTTTGCCGTGGCCGCATTGGTGGCGGGACCCGTGGCGCGGTACTTTGGTTGGCGGGCCGTGTTCTTCGTGGGGATTCTGCCGGCTTTGCTGACGCTGTGGATTCGGCGTGGAGTGCCGGAATCAGCCATGTGGCAGCAGAGGCCGTCGCAACCATTTCCCGATGCGAGCGACAGCAGATTAGGTGATGCCGGCAAAGACGTAACAAGTTACGTCGCGTCGACTAGGAACATGAGCTTCTCTGTGATCTTTCGACCGCCTTTTGTGAAAGCTACGTTCGCTCTGCTGCTATTTAATTTCTGTGGCATGTTTGCCTGGTGGGGACTATTCACCTGGCTGCCTCCATATTTGTCGCTTCCCGTAGCGCAGGGTGGGCGTGGCTTTGGGGTAATGGGAACCACCACTCTTCTGGTTGTGCTGAATCTGTTTGGAATGTTCCCTGGCTATGCCAGCTTTGGGTGGGTGGCAGATCATCTGGGGCGGCGTAAGGCTTTCCTGATCTATAGCTTAACCGCAGCATTTCTGATTCCGCTTTATGCTGCAGCGCGCTTGCCTGGCGTCCTCATGGTGCTGGGAACAGTGGTCGCCTTCTTCGGAACCGGAATTTTCTCCGGTTCTGGAATCATAGGCAGCGAGATCTTCCCGACCAGCGTGCGAGCTCGCGCGCTGGGATTCACTTACAACGGCGCGCGGACGATGAGTTCGGTTGCTCCTCTCGTGATTGGTCGGGTGAGCGAGGTGAAGGGGTTAAGCTGGGCGTTTTATTTGTGTGCGGGTGGATATCTGCTGGCCGCGCTGATGACCACGCAATTGCCGGAGACGCGGGGAAAGAAGCTGGAGTAAGAACCATCCCGAAGTCAGCCGAACGGGTGGAATTCTATTCGATGGGTTCAACCACGACTGAATCCTTTGTAACGCCGCCGCCTGGGCGCTGCACGATTACGATCGCCGCCAACACAAAGACGATTCCCACGGTCTGGACTGGGCGCAACACTTCGCCCAGGAACAAGGCGGCGAGAAGAATGGAAAAGACAGGCTCAAGGCAGCTAGCAATGATGGCACGAGTGGGTTCGAGATGCTGCAATCCGAGGAAATAGAGGGAGAACGCTCCCAGCACCGAGATCATGGAGAAAATGAACAGGAACAGCCACTGCGCGGGCGCATAGTGGGCGGAGAGGATTTTCCAGGGAGGATTGACGACGAGCCAGAAGGCCGCGGCGGCAGTCAGTGTCCAGACCAGCACGCGCCAGCGGTCGTAACGGGCGAGAATGCGATGTCCTCCGACGTTATAGAAGGCGAAGGAGAATGAGGCTAGCAGCGCGGCGAAGAGACCGTAGGAGTCGAGCTGAAGGGCTTGTCTCTCACCTAGCTTGCTTCTGACGATGCCAATGACGAGGGCAATCCCCGTAACCGCCAGCGCCACGGCAACAACCTTTTGCAGCGAGAATTTTTGCTGGCCGCGGGCTACGACATACAACAGAACCCAGACCGGAGCGGTGTATTGCACGATGATGGCGGTGGCGACGTTCGTCCTCTGGATGGCAACGTAATAGAAATAATTCGAGACGGCGACGCCGAGTGTACCCAGAAGAAAGCAGTACGCCAGATCGCGTGCGGGCATCTTGATACGCTGCCAACCTTGGGAGGCAACCAGAAGCGGAAGCAGCACCAGCAGAGAGAATGTGGTGCGAGCCTGCGAGAGAATCAGTGGGTCGATGGGACGGAGCGCCGCGGCTCCCAGAGGCAGCTTCCCAGTAAAAACGGCGCGGCCCAGGGCGGCGGATACCCCCCAGAGAAACGCCGCCGAGGCGATGAACAAATAGCCACTCAGAGCATGCGAACGGGCGTTTTGCGGACTTGGGTTTGAGATGGTTAGCCTCGTCGAATCGCTTTCGATGATCAGGCAGGGGAGATGAAGCGGTCAAGGCGGTCGGGATCAAAACCCTCGATCACTTCGGCCCCCTCAGCGGTGAGAACCACTAAAGTTGGAGCGGTACGGCTGTGGTAGGTCTCGAGCAATTCAAGGCGAGCGGCGGGGTCGCTCATGTCACGCTCTTCGAAGATGAGATCCTTCGCTTCCAGGAAAATCTTCATCACTTCGCAGTTCAGGCAGCCGGGCTGGGTGAAGAGGAGAAGTTTCCAGGGCATTTGGTCAGCGCATTCTATGCATCCAGATACTCGATCTCAGCCGTGATTTTAGCAGTCTTCTCGAGCATGGCCGAGACCGAACAATACTTTCCTTTTGAGAGACGCACTGCGTCCTCAACTGCCTTGCGGGACACTTTACCGCCGACGCGATAGGTCAGCTTGATTTCCGTGTACACGGCGGGCGGTTGGGCGGCGCGCTCGGCCTCGGCACGGACTTCGAGGCTGGCAAGAGGCTCGCGCTTTTTTTTCAGGATGGAGACGACATCATAGCCGGTGCAGCCGCACAGGCCAATGAGAACCAGTTCCATGGGACTGTTCCCTGCCGCTTTATCACCGTCGACCACTATCGCGTGACCGCTGTCGGCGATTCCGTCAAAGCGTTGCTTTTCAATCCAAGTGGTTTTGGCTTCGGTCATACAACTCGCTTTCTAACCTTCATCGCCGGTTATCCGTACTAGGCTCGGGATGAATCAGCACGCGGAATAATTCGGGCGCAGCCTGTTTGAACCGGATTTCAAGTTCGGTCTGGATGTCATGAACACTGGCGAGCGGGAGATCATCGGAGAAGGTGCAGTGGCAGGAGACATAAAGGCGTCCGCGCACCTTCTTAATCTGCACGTCATGCATGTCGACAATCTCAGGAAACTGGCTGGCCAGCGACTTCAGCCGCCGCTCGAGGTCGGCGTCGCGTACTAGTTCGTCGCCGGTTTCGATGGTGGCGGGCTCACTCTCGATGTGGGTGAGGATGTCGGCGATCTCCGGTACGTCGTGGCGCATGTCGGCTTCCAGTTCGGTGACCTGGTCGTGGGCGCTCTTGAGGGTCATGCGTTCGTCGAGTTCGACATGCTGCTCGACGTGAAGGCGGCCGTGGAGATCCTGCACGCTGATGTCGTGGACGTTGAGGTTGTGGCGGGTAGCAACGGCGCGAATGCGGTCGAAGATATTTTCCGAGCGCTGGGCGCGCGGTAGCGGCTGAACCGTAACATCGGCGTCTGGAAGAATACTGTGAACAGCCGCCGTCACAGCCTCTACCAGTTGTTCCGAACGCTGGAAAGTGACGGTGCGAGCCAGGCCGACGGCCAGATCGGCGAAATAGCGGTTGCCGGCGCGGCGAATTCGCACGCGCCCGACCTCGAGTACACCATCTACGTGGGAGACCGCATCAGTGATCTGGGCTCGGATGCCGGCAGGAGCTGCGTCGAGGAGAGCGTCGACGGTGCGTCGGGCCAGGCGCCAGCTCACGGAAACGATGACGCCTCCAACGAACAAGGCTGCGATGGGATCGGCGACGCGGAGCCAGTCCAGGCGATAAACGCGTCCCAGCACAAGGAGCACCAGACTGAGCACGACGACGCCTGATGACCAGATGTCGGTTGCGAAATGGAGCGCGTCGGCTTCAAGAGCCTGGCTATCGTATTTCGTGGCGATGCGGCCGAGGGCGCGGGAACGACACCAGTCCACGGCCATGGAAACCAACATCACGGCGAAGGCCCAGATTGAAGGCTCGACGTCGACATGCCGGTAGAACAGGCGCATGATCGCCTCATAAATAACCCAGACGCAGGTCAGCAGGAGCAGACCGGTTTCGACGAACGCCGAGAAATTCTCGACTTTGCCGTGGCCATACTGATGGTCGGCGTCGGCGGGTTTGTCCGAGACTCCGACCGAGAAATAGGTGAGCAGGGCGGCAATCAGATCCAGCGCGGAGTGGGCGGCTTCGGAGAGGATGCCGAGGCTCCCCGTGGTCAAACCGACAACGATTTTTCCGATGGTGATGAGGGCCGAGGCCACCACGGAGTTTCCAGCCACAGCGCGTTTCTCGGCGCGCATGGCGTCTGGCGAATAGAGGGCCGGCGTCCCCGACATGATGGAATTATCGCCGCTAGCGCGAGATCACGCCAAGAAAATCAACGTGGAGCAGGGTTCTGTGGAAAAGGGCCTCTATGCTAGGATGCTAGGTTCGGGTTGTAAAAACTTCCTGCGGTACCAATCCTGGAGGAATTTTGTATGCGTAAGAGTTGGTTGCTGTGTGTGCTTTTGGGAACGCTAGCCTGGGGCCAGGCAGCGCCGACGGAGATGACTCCGCCGAGCCCGGCTCAGTCTCCGAGCGCTGCCAGCAAGGCGCCGGCACCGCCGCCTGAAGTGCCGGAGAATGCTGTCGTGCTCACCATCAAGGGTGTGTGCGCGGCGGCGCCGAAGACAACCGCCGCATCCAATACCGGCGCCGGCAAGACGGCGGCAACCACTGCGAAGAAGCCGGCGGACTGCAAGACCGAAATCACCCGGGCGGAGTTCGAGAAGATTGCGAACGCGGTTTCGCCGACGCCGACCATCACCCCTCAATTGAAGCGCCAACTGGAATCCGGGCTTCCACGGATCATAGCGATGTCGGATGCGGCGAAAGCGAAGGGCCTCGACAAGAGTCCGCGATTCCTCGAGAGGGTGAAGCTGGACAGGATGCAGATTCTGGCAATCGAACTGCAGCGCACAGTGCAGGAAGAAGCGGACAAAGTGCCGGATATGGTAGTTGCCGAGTTCTATAAGAAAAATCCGGAGGCGTACGAACAGTTTTCACTCGACCGGCTGTTCATCCCGCGCTTTAAGCAGGCGGAGCCTGCAGAGAAGGACGCGAAAGAGCCGGAAAAGCTGACCGAAGAACAGCAGAAG
The DNA here is from genome assembly GCA_035486795.1 of Candidatus Sulfotelmatobacter sp. GTDB lineage: Bacteria > Acidobacteriota > Terriglobia > Terriglobales > Acidobacteriaceae > Sulfotelmatobacter. The sequence goes on from DATHMS010000051.1 coordinate 25,720, forward strand.
GCGAAAGAAGCCGCGGATCAAGCCAAGCGCGAAGAAGGCGAGCAGGCGTTGAACAAGTTGGCGGACAGCTTGCGGGAGCGAGCGGCAGCAGGTGAAGATTTTGTGAAGCTGCAGAAGGAAGCGTTCGAAGCGTCCGGCACAAAAGTGGCCAACCCCACGGTGAACTTGCCCAAGGTCCGGCGCACGGCACTACCTCCGGCGCACGCCTCGGTGTTCGACCTGAAAGTGGGCGACGTATCGACTGTCATCAGTGACAATGGCGGCCATTACATCTACAAGGTAGTGAGCAAAGAAGTTCTACCCCTGGACCAGGTGAAGGATGAAATCCGTAGCAAGCTGAAGAGCGAACGCTTGAAGGAAATGATGGAGAAGTACACAAACTCGTTTCAAGCAATACCGAATGAGGAGTATTTTGGAGCCGCGGGTCCGGCGGGCCCCCCGGGAGTGCGTCAAATGCCGCTTCGGCATCCTCAAATGCCCTCGACGCAGCCTCAGGGCGCCGGTAGCACTACGCCTCAGCAGGCAGCGCCATCCCCTGCTCCGAACGCGCCAGCGCAAACCCCGGCACAACAGCCGCCACCATCCAAGCCGAACTGATGACGAGTACCAAACCTGTCGTCGTGATCACCGGCATTGCGGGAAACCTGGGCTCCCGGCTGCTTCCGCTGCTAGCCGATTTCTCTGTAATTGGGGTGGACCTGAATCCACCCCAAACCGGTCTTCAGTTGCAATTTGAGCGCCTGGATCTGGGCGAGGAATCCTGCACGCGAGTACTTTACGAACTGCTGCGCGACACTCATCCGGTCTCAGTGATTCATCTTGCATTCGTAATTGATCCCGTACGAACGGGTGTGCTCGATGTGGAGCGCATGTGGCAGATCAACGTGGCGGGTACAGCCCGTGTGATTGAAGCCGTCACCGAGGCGAATCGCACGGCGGATTCCCCGATCAAGCAATTCGTCTTTCCCAGCAGCGTTTCCGCCTATGGGCCCAGTCTGCCTGGGCCGGCAACTGAAGACTCTGCCATGGCAGCACACACCTTGCCGTACGCTATCCACAAAAAACAATCGGACGAGGTCGTGCAGCAGCGCGCGCCGTCCCTGCGAGGATGCAGCGTGTACATTCTGCGTCCTCATATCTTTGCCGGCGCCAGCGTCGACAATTATCTGGTGGGTGCGTTTCGAGGCACGCCCAACGGCAAGAGCCCACGGGCTGAGAAAATGCGGAATCAGGGCAAACGACTGCCCTGCATGCTGCCGCGGGGGCAGCAGTATCTCGACAACAAAATTCAGTTTGTCCACGTGGACGATATGGCGCGGCTGATTGCACACATCTTGCACCGGGATCCCGAGCCGCAGCGCCTGACCATCCTGAACGTGGCCGGGCGCGGCGAGCCGCTCACCTTCGGACGCTGCATTCAGATCGCACAGGCTAAGCTGTTGCGCGTTCCCGGAAAGTGGGCGATGCGGCTGGTGCTGCGATTTCTGTGGAAGCGGCAAGTCTCAGCAATTCCGCCCGAGGCGCTCCCCTACATGACCGGTGAATACATCATGAATACGGACCGGCTGCGGAACTTCCTGGGCGGAGAGTATGAGAATGTGATCCGTCACACGATTGCCGGCGCTTTCGCGGACAGCTTCAAGACCACTCCAGCGCCGGCGGAGAGCGCGAGCGTTAAATAGGTCACTTCTTCCCGCGATATAGGCCGGCAATCCCGAAAGTGTAGGGCGTCCAAGTTGCCTCGCGGAAGCCGGCGAAGCGCATCCGGGCGAGCATCTCCTGTGGCTCAGGGAAGCGCTCAACAGAATTGGGAAGATAGTCGTAGGGTCCGCGAACGCCGGAAAGCATGGTACCGACGCGCGGCAGAATCTGTTTGAAGTAGACGCGGTAGAGATGACCGATTACTCCCGTGGGCTCGCTGAAGTCGAGAATTCCGCATTCCCCCCCGGGACGCAAGACTCGCGCGATCTCGCGCAGGCCGCCATCGTAATCGACAAGATTGCGGAAACCGAAGGCTGAGGTCACGAGGCTGAAATGCTGGTCGGGAAACGGAAGGCAGAGGGCATCGGCTTCGATCCAGTACGGTGCAGGCAACTTGCCGTCCGATGAGACTTTGTCGAGAGACTTCCACCGGGCGCGCTGCAACATGGCGTGAGAAAAGTCAGCGCCCAAGACCTGCGGACCATCGTTCACCGCCTGCGCGCGCAGGGCGAAAGTCATATCCCCGGTGCCGCAGCAGAGATCCAGGACCTGGGAATCAGGCCGGGCGAGGATCTGGGCGAAGGAGCGCGCCGTGCGGCGCCACCACAGGCGATCCACGTTGAACGACAACACGTGATTGAGCAAGTCGTAGCGCGGCGCAATCGAGCTAAACATCTCACGGACGGCGCTCGCCGCAGAACGAGCATCATTGGCACCCTCCGGAGTGGCACCAACGACGGTTGACCGTTGCTCAGCCACTGCTTTCACTTCCCCCATCCGCCGCGGGATAGGCGACGCAATTCTTCAACCGCACCGATCACCACGCTATCCGGCACATCAGCGGCGATTTCGACTTTTCCAATCTCCCGCGGCAAGACAAAATGAACCACACCGCCTTGCGTTTTCTTGTCGGCCTGCAGCCGTGCGAGAATCTTGCGCGCGCTCACCTTCACTTCCGGCAGGCGGCCGAGGCTGAGCACGGCGTCGGCAATGCGGCCGGCGGTCACGCTGTCCGTACGCCCCACCGTGAGGGCGATATTAGTCGCGGCGATCAGGCCCCAGGCGACGGCCTCGCCGTGAAGCAGGCTGCGATAACCGGTTTCCGCCTCTAGCGCGTGCCCGATGGTGTGACCCAGGTTGAGCACGCGGCGCAATCCGCCTTCGCGCTCGTCGGCGGAGACAACTTCCGCTTTCAGTTTTACAGACTGCGCGATGAGTCCCTCGAGCTCTACCGGATCCCGCTTCAGGATTTGAGCCCGCTTCTGTTCGAAACGCAAAAAAAGGTCCATATCTCCAATGATTCCGCACTTAAGCGCTTCGTAGAGTCCGGCGCGAAACTCGCGGTTGGGCAGCGTGTGCAGGACTTCAGGATCAATTAGAACAACGCGAGGATGATGGAAGGTTCCCAGCAGGTTCTTGCCTGCTCCGAGGTTCACGCCGGTCTTGCCTCCGACGGATGCGTCCACTTGCGCCAGGACTGTGGTTGGAATCTGCACCAGTTCTATGCCGCGCATGTAAAGCGAGGCCAGCAGTCCGGTGACATCACCGACTACACCGCCGCCAAGAGCGATTAGAACGGCCTTGCGATCGGCGCCCTTCCGGGACAATCTTTCCGCCATTATTTCGATCGTGGGTAGCTTCTTGGCGGGTTCTCCGTCGGGCATCGGAATTACCTCCGGCTTGAAGCCGGCCGAATTCAGAGAACGAACCAGCTTTGCACCCCACCGCCGGCGCACCGGCGGAACTGTGACAATAAAAACCTTGCTGGCTTGAGGCAGCAACTCTGCCAGCAAAGATCCGGCTCGCGCCAGCAGGCCGTTTTCAATTCGCGCCTGATAAGGGCGCGGCGGGACATGGAAGGTGACCTGCGCCATGGAATTCCATAATAGCCTATGGTTGGCGAGGCTTTGATTGCACAGGCCCCGGAAGTGCTAACATTTGCGCGTTTATAAAGAGTCTTCCAGCCGAGACTGACTTCGTCGTGATTGGCGCCGGGGTTGCGGGTCTGCGGGCCGCGATCGAACTGGCGGACGCAGGACGCGTGTTAGTGCTGGCAAAACAGGAAGTCACGAACTCCCGCGCACAATCTGCGACTGGCGAGAGCACGGCTGCTCTCAGCGACGAAGAGGAAGTCATGCTGCACTTGCAGGACACTCTTGTCGCTGGCGATGGCCTTTGCTTCAGCAGGCGGTAAAGACTCTGGTGGACGACGGATCTGAACGCATAGAGGAAGTGATTGCGTGGGGAGATCAGCTCGACCGGAAAAGCACCAAGCTGATTTTTGAAACCGAAGCTTCGTACACTCACAGCCAAGCTCTGCGCGCCCCGGGCGGCTCGACGGGGCATGAGATTTTGCGCGTGCTGCACGCCAAGGTTCAGGCTCACAAACAAATTTCTGTGCTTGAGTTCGAGTTCTGCACTGGGCTTCTAACCGAAGACGCGCGGGTGAGCGGCGTTTCGCTAATAAGCGAGAAGGGATTGCCGGAGGACGTACCCTGTTCGGCGGTCTTGCTGGCCACAGGAGGGTTGGGTCAGATCTATCGCAACACCACCAACAAAAGAAAGCGGTGT
>DATHMS010000052.1:0-131305 GCA_035486795.1 Candidatus Sulfotelmatobacter sp.
TTCGACCAGCAGCACAGTCTCGGTGCCTCGGCGCGCGACCCCAGCGCCGTTATCTGGAGTGTCCATGATGACGAACTGGTCCTGCACACAAGGAAGGTAGATCTTAATGACGGTACCCATCCCGGGTTCGCTGTAGGCCCAGACAAACCCTTGATTCTGTTTGACGATTCCGTACACCGTCGCCAGGCCAAGTCCCGTGCCCTTGCCGGAAGGTTTCGTGGTGTAGAAGGGCTCAAAAACATGCGACAAGTGATCGGCAGGAATGCCGTCGCCCGTGTCGGTCAGGCTCAGGACGGCGTAGCGTCCCGTGGGAATCACGGCGCGCTTGCGGTCGACGTATTGTTCGTCGACTTGCACATCGGAGGTTTCGATCGTGCATTGTCCTCCCTGAGGCATGGCATCGCGGGCGTTGGCCGCGAGGTTCATGAGAATCTGCTCGATCTGAACCGGATCCAGGCGAATTCTTCCCAATTCCTCGCACGGAACAAAGACAAGCTCTATGTCTTCTCCAATAAGGCGGCGCAAGGTCTTGGCGATTCCACTGACCACCGCGTTCAATTCTGCGACGCGCAGGGCCTGCGGTTGCTTGCGACTGAAAGCGAGCAACTGCCGCGTCAGATCGGCAGCGCGGCGGGCGGCGGAAAGGATCTCAAGGATCCGCGCCTGGGCGGGGCTTTCAGCAACTACGGTGTCGAGTGCGAGTTCAGAATAGCTGGTGATAATGGTTAGCAGATTGTTGAAGTCATGGGCAATGCCTCCAGCCAGGCGGCCGATTGCGTCCATTTTTTGGGACTGGAGCAGCTGTGCTTCCAGGCGCAGGCGCTCGGTGAAGTCCCGCCCGTTCGAGACAAAGTTGGCGATGCGACCCTCGGCGTCCCGAATGGCGCTGATACTCTCATCGACGTAATACACCTCGCCATTCTTCTTGCGATTTACGACGATGTTGCGGCTGTCGCTGCCCGAACGAATGGTCTCCCACAACTCCCGGTACAGTACCGGTGCTTGCTGTCCCGATTTCAAAATTGACGAGGTCTTGCCTGTAACTTCCTCCGGAGAATAGCCGGTCAGCGCTTCGAAGGCGGGGTTTACGTATTCGATGATACCTTCGCTGTTCGTGATAAAGATGGCATCCGCTGACTGTTCGACCGCGCAGGAAAGTTTGCGCAAGGATTGCTCGGCCATTTGCCGCTGCTGCTGCGTTGAGTGCAAACTGAGTGCGCAACGAATCGTGCGTACCAGGTTGGCTCCAGTGAGTTGCGATCTCTCCACGCAGTCCCAGGCGCCCGCCTGGATGATTTCTGCGACCGCTTTCTCATCGGCGTGCTCGGTCAGCAGGATGAAGGGCATCGCGCCCCGGGTGTGCAGAAATTCGGAGAGAAGCTTGGTGGCTGCCGCATCTCCGGTCTCATGTTCAAATAAGACCAACCCATAGTCACTCTGCTGCAGCATCGTCTTGGCCTCTTCCAGCGAGCATGCATGTTCGAGCTCCGCCGGCAAAGCCGCCCGGTTCCGGTCGAGAATTTCCCGGATTAGAAAAAAATCTTCCTCCTGGCTTCCCACCAGCAGGACGCGCAAAAGGGAGGGACCGGGTTGTGTCGCGGATGACAGGGGATTCCTTCGCCTACTTTTGCACATCGGAAGGTTTCAGTTTCGGCGTCGTCTTGGGAGTAAGCGGGCAACTATTGAGATCAGGAAGAAATCCCAGATTGGGGATGGGTTCAGTTTGGGACTGGCCGGGATGACTTTCAGGTCCGAATTGTCGTTAATCTATCCAACACAGGGTTTGCGCGTCTGTCCCACTTTGATGGCTTGTACGATAATTAGGACGATAATCACGCCTATGGTCCGACTTCGCACAGTCGTCTCTTTATCCTTATCCATCCTCTCCCTTTTGACCGCTTTGGCTTGGCCACAAACTTCCTCGGGAGATCAAGAAGAGGCTCCAGTTGCACCCGTGCTCAAGCTCACTTCGACCCGGCTCGATTCCCAACTCCGAAAAGAGATTAACGGACTGCCACGCCGGGTGACCGACCAGTTCCACAACCTCGGTGATATGGTGAACTTCGTGATCGTCGGATCGCAGAAAAGTGTTCAAGCCGCTCTTGACGCCGCCAACTGGCACCTTGCGGACACCAGCAAGAAGGCAGCCGTGCTCGACGCGGTGCTGGAGACTTACGAGAACAAGGATTACCTGCAGATGCCGATGAGCAATCTTTATCTTTTTGGCCGGTCCCAGGATTTCGGTTATGAGATGGCCGAACCCATCGCCATGGTCGCGAGCCGCCACCATTTTCGCATCTGGAAGGCGCCATTCACCTGGAATGGCCATGACGTCTGGGCGGGCGCAGGCACGCACGATATTGGCTTCGCCAAGGATAAGCGCAACGGCAGGGTTACTCACAAAATCGATCCGCTGGTCGATGGGGAGCGCGATAACATCGGCAGCAGTTTACAAAGGGCTGACAAGATCAAGACTCTCACCTACTCACTTCCGCCGGACCCGGTGCGGGAAGCGAAGAATGCCACTGGCGACGGGTTTCAATCCGATGGCCGCCTGTTGGTGATTATTCTTCAGTGATGCCTCAATCGCTGACGGGCGCTCCAAGATTCATGTCGGAAAACATGTTGTCCGTCCCTCGTTCCCCGCGCACTGCATCGTGATGCCGCAGGTCGTCCCAAATTCTCTTGGTGTGGTTAACCAACCGAAAGTTCAAGCGTCTAATCTAAGGAATCGGGACGTGAGGGATGCGCCTTGTCCCTGTGAGAATCAGGGAACCCCTGCCTAGTTTCGTGCGTATGTGCTAAAGAGCGGGAGTGTGCATGAGCAGCAACTGTCATGGAGGCTTTATGGAGTTCCAGGAAAGCGCCGCCGCTATGAGAACCATCACCGATACCGGGAATGGCCACGTCCAAGAGGTAGTGCGGCAGGCGCACGAGGAGCTGCGTCAACTCTTGCAACAGCGTGCCGAAGTCATGCGCCGTATCGGCACCATCAAACAGACCATTGTCGGCCTCGCCAACCTCTTCGGAGACAGCGTTTTGAGCGATGAATTGCTGGAACTGGTCGATCGCAAGAGCAGTGGACGCCAGCCCGGTTTCACCAAGGCGTGCCGCATGATTCTGATGGACACAAAATACGCCCTGAGTGCTCGTGAGGTCTGCGATCGGATCCAGGAAAAAGCCCCGCCCATGCTGGCACGCCACAAAGACCCGATGGCCTCGGTGACTACGGTGCTCAATCGTTTGGTGGCTTACGGAGAGGCAAAGGCCGTTTCTCTCGACAACGGCCGCCGTGCGTGGCAATGGGTCTCTGACTCAGAACTTGAGTCGACTCGGCGCGTGGAATCAGCCTGATAATAGGCACAGTCACAGCATAGGACCGCTCATAGTGCCCGGGCGGCCGCACGGCTCCCTCTGTGTAAGAAGTCAGGGCTGGCGATCGAGTTATTTCTGTGCGAGCCCGGCGAACCTCCACGAAACCCTCATGGAATCTGCCCTTTGTCTCTCTCAACTTTCACGGTACTTCGGTAACTCGAACGTTAATCTCGCGAGCGATATCCTAGGCTTAACCTGCCTCGGGTTCTAACCCACGCAGCTCGCAATTGAAAGCTGCGCGGTTTTGCCCCGGGATGAGGCACGAAGCCATGTCCACTAAAATCGGCCACTTCGAAATCCTGAGTGAACTGTCTAAGTCCGCGACTTGCGTGGTTTACAAGGCGAACGACGAGGAAACCAGTCAAACTGTCGCTCTAAAAGCGATTCAGCTGTCAGCATTCGGGGAATGTGCCGCCGAACTGCAGAAGTGCCTCCTTCAGGAGGCAGAGGCCATAAAGGTCTTGAGCCACTCCAACCTCACGCCCGTTCAAGGCGCCGGAGAAATCGACGGACAGTTCTGCGCCGCGATGGAATACATTCAAGGCAACAGCATCGCCACCATGCTCGCGCGCAAAGAGGGGTTTTCCATCTGGGACCTGCTTGATATTGGAAGACAGGTGTGCGGTGGCCTCGAGAACGCTCGCTCCCAAAGTATATTTCACTATAGTCTGGAGCCCGCCAAAATCATGTGCGGATGGGATAGCACCGTCAGGATTCTGGGATACGGCGTCTCTAGCGTAGGCAAGTTCACCGCGAATATGCCCGGTGTTCCCTCGATCCTGCATTACATGTCCCCTGAGCAGGTTCGCGGCGAGAATATTGATACCCGGTCGAACCTCTTCAGCTTGGGCGCCATGTTTTACGAGATGGTGACCGACCGCAAAGCCTTCGACCGTGAAGATGCCGAAGCACTTCGCCAGAGCATCCTTGAGAGCACACCGGTGCCTCCGATGCACGTAAATCCGAAACTCCACCCGGTGCTGAGCGATCTCATCATGAAAGCGCTCGCCAAGGATCCTGCAGAGCGTTTCCAGAGCGGAAGGGAACTGCTGGACGAACTGGAGAAATGCAAGGAATCCAAACCGCAGGCGGCCAAAGCGGCTGCGCCTGCCAAGAGCACGACTGTTCCGACCGCGGTCAAAGCTGCGGCCCAGACGAAATTCGTCGGCTCCTCGGCTCCCAGCCGTCCTGCCGCGCCGAAGCCTCAGCCTCCCGTGCCAGTGCAGAGCAAGCCGGTCGAGAAGAAACTTGCTGCTCCGCCATCTGCCGCCGGCAAGGCGGCTGCTGCCGCCGCAGGGTGGGCGGGCGGCCGTGCGGCATCCTCCACGCCGGTCACGAGCGAGCCGGCAGAACCATCCGCGTACATGTCTTCGTCCGTCCTTGATGAGCCCACAATAGACGCACCTGAAATCGAGGCGCCAAAAATTAACGTTGATCCCATGATGGCGGAAGGTGGTCCGTCTCAGGGTGGCGGCGGCATCAGCTTCTCGGAGATGACTGAACTGCCTCCGCTCAAGGAAGTCTACATTCCGCCTCCGCCGCCTCCTCCGGTCGTCGAGCAGAAACAGTCTCACGCGCCCACTGTCTTCACGGGCTTTGAAGACGAACCGGAGAAACCGAAAGTTCAGCCCCGCGTAGTCGCGCAAAAGGCGATAAAGGAAATCAAGAGCGTCCCACCGCAGCTGATGATTTACTCCATTGCCGGCGCCGCGGTCTTGATTCTTATCATCGCCGTTGTTCTGGTTCTCCATGTCAACACTTTAAATAGCGACGGCGACACACCTCGCCCGGCTGCCACCGAACAGGCTCCTCAGCCTGCGGCCAGCGCACCCGCTCAGCCCGCGCCAGCACAACAGGCGCAATCCGCCGCCCCTGTCCAAGCTCAACCTGAAGCTGAAGCCCCCGCCCCGGTGGCTGAACCTGAGCCTGTGCCCACTCACGTTGCGGCCGCAGCGGCCAGAGGCAAGAACGGCAAAAAGAAACCAGCGCCCGCTCCCGCAGTCGTGCCCGGACAGATGGCGATCGATTCCACTCCTCAGGGTGCGCAAGTGCAGGTCGATGGAAGAACCGACCCATCCTGGGTTACGCCGTTCGCTCTTACGGGCTTAGGCCCCGGCCTCCATACCGTTACGGTCAGCAAAGCCGGCTATTCCACAGATACGCGGAGCGTCGATGTGACTTCCGGCGCCAAGGCGTTTGTCACCAGCCACCTCTCCCAGCTTATGGCGACGCTTGCCGTCTCCAGCAGTCCGGCGGGAGCCAATGTCTACATTGATGGCAAAGACACCGGCAGACTCACTCCCGCCCAGGTCCCAGTCGACAAGGGCCAGCACGTCGTGCTGGTGCGCAAGTCGGGTTACCTTGACGAGACCACGAACGCCCAGTTTGTCCTGGGCCAGGCAGTCAGCTTCTCGCCCACACTTCGCACACTCGGAAACGTCGACGACATCAAGACCGTCGGGAAAATGAATAAGCTGTTCGGGGGCAAAGAAGCGCAGGGTATGGGCACGGTCAGCATCAAGACCCAGCCCAAAGGCGCCCAGGTGGCCGTCAACCAGCACATGATCGATAAAGACACGCCGGTTAACTTCATTCTCGATCCCGGCAACTATATCGTCGACATCACGATGAGCGGCTATGTCTCCGTCCACAAGGTCATCACCGTGGATAAAGGTGGGAAAGTTGTCATTGATGAGGTCCTGCAGCATGAGTAGCTAACTGGAGCGCAAGTTGCCCATGCACATTCTCTGAAAAATCCCCCCGCAACTGTGACTGATGCCGTCGCGCCTGGCTCCGAGTCCCTCTGACTTAAGAGCCTTTTTTAACATTGTTTTAATCCTGCTTTAACTTTCGCCCCGTAGCATGTTCTTCCAGCAAAACCCTGCACCGCCAATTCCGAAAGGGCAAACTCTATGCGTCAATTCCTATCTGTATGTCTTGTCGCCGCCATCGTTGCCGGGCCAGTGCTGACGCCGGTAGCAAACGCCGCTAATCCTAAAACAGCTACTCCGATCAAACACATTGTGATCATTTTCGGGGAGAACCGGTCCTTTGACCACTATTTCGGAACCTATCCCAATGCCCTGAACCCAAAGGGTGAACCGCAGTTCCACGCGCTTCCAGGCACGCCAACGGTGAATGGCTTGGGCAACGCCCTCTTGACCAACAATCCCAATCTCAACCCGCTCAATGGCAGCGGCGCCTCCAATCCTTTCCGGTTCGATCGCTCCCAGGCGAACACCGAGGATATGGACCATGACTATCTGGCTGAACAACTGGCTTTCGACGGCGGCATGATGGATTTGTTCCCCGCGAACACCGGAAGCGCCGGTCCCCCTCCCAGCGCTCCGCCCGACGTGGTGCTTACGACCGGCCAGGTGCTGGGCTATTTTGACGGCAACACGGTTACAGCTTACTGGAACTATGCCCAGCACTACGCCATGAGCGACAACTCTTACAGCACCAACTTTGGTCCTTCAACTGTCGGCGCGATCAATTTGATTTCCGGCCAGACCAACGGCGTGGCTAAGAGCATCAACGGCACCGGTGGTCTGATAGGCGACGGGAACGGCGGAATGACCGTCATCGGCGATCCCGATCCACTCAACGACGTTTGCTCGGGTAGCGGGACTCAGGCGCAGATGGGCGGTAAGAATATCGGCGACCTGCTCAACGCGGCCGGCATCACCTGGGGCTGGTTTGCCGGAGGCTTCAACCTGGGCCGTGTAAATTCCGACGGCAGCACCGGCTGCAACCGCCAATCGACCTCGCCGATCGTCGGTACGCAGACGGATTACGTTCCCCATCACACTCCGTTCCAGTACTACGCGTCCACTGCGAATCCCACCCACGCGCGTCCCCACTCGGTCGCCGCGATCGGTCACTCGGGCGATCCTGCCAATCACGAATACGACGTCGAGGACTTCTTTACGGCCGTCCAGGCGGGCAATTTCCCCGAGGTAAGCTTCCTCAAAGCCATCGCAATTCAAGACGGCCATCCAGGAAATTCCGATCCTCTGGACGAACAGCAATTCGTGGTTAGGGTTGCCAACTTCCTGCAAGGCCAGCCCGAGTGGACTAACACAGCGCTGGTCGTTCTCTATGACGATTCCGATGGCTGGTACGATCATCAGCTCGGCCAGATTGTGAATTCATCAAAGACGGCTGCCGATGCCCTCACCGGTCCCGGAAGCTGCGGAACGGGCTCTGCTGCCCTGCCCGGTATCAATCCATCTACCACCCACGCGCAGGGCCGCTGCGGATATGGTCCCCGTCAACCGCTCCTGGTCATTTCCCCTTGGGCGCGGCACAACTTCGTGGATAGTTCAGTCACCGATCAAACCTCGGTCATTCGCTTCATCGAGGACAATTGGCTCGGCGGCCAGCGGATCGGGCACGGATCCTTTGATGGGATCGCGAATTCGATCAGCTCTTTGTTCGACTTCCGTCAGGTCGTCAGTAACGATCTGTTCATCCTCAACGAAGCCACAGGCGAACCCGTATTCACTGATTCGTTCTAACGCTAAGGCCATTCCTGCAAATGGGCTGACCGGAAATCGCGACAACGGACAACGGCAAGGCAAGTGCAGCGCGTAAGCGCTCACCAGCCTTGCCGTTGTTATATCCTTGGGCGCAGAAGGTATGGTGTGATTACACGTCGAAAGTTCCTGCAGCGCTCGAGCCTGCTGGCGACAACGCTGGCGACGGGCAGAAGTGGGTTGCTGAATGCAATGGCGCAGACCCACGCTGTGCCTACCATGGCCCCCGCGCTAGATGTGAGTACTTTGGCGCAATTTGTTGACCCACTTCCCATCCCAGAAATCGCGCAGCGCCAGGGATACCGGCCCAGTCCTGCCGATCCAAAGCTGAGCGTCCCGTTTTATCGCATCCAGGCTCAGCCCATCGCCAGCAAAGTGCACCGCGACTTGCCACCCACAAGGTTCTGGAGCTTTGGTGCCTCTGCGCCCGGTCCAACATTCGAGACGCGCTCCGGTGAACCTCTGCTCGTGGAATGGGTGAATGCACTCCCCACCGAGCATTTCTTGCCGGTGGACCACACCATTCACGGAGCCGAGGCCGACAAACCTGCAGTCCGCACCGTAGTGCACGTGCACGGAGCTAAAACAGGACCCGAAAGCGACGGTTATCCGGAAGACTGGGTCGTACCCGGCAAATCCTTACTCTACTACTACCCGAACCAGCAAGATGCGGCCACGCTCTGGTATCACGACCACACGCTGGGGATTAATCGCCTGAATGTCTACGCCGGATTGTTGGGAGCATTCTTCATTCGAGACGGCGTGGAAGATGCGCTCAATCTGCCGCAGGGCAAATACGAGTTGCCGCTCATGCTTTACGACCGTCTACTGACGCGTGATGCCCAGCTTCTTTACCCGGTTTCCCCGGACCCACAATCCCCCTGGGTTCCTGAACTCTCGGGCAATGCCATTCTGGTAAACGGGAAGCTCTTCCCCTACCTCGAAGTCGAACCCAGAAAATATCGCTTCCGCGTTCTCAATGCCTCAAACGCCCGCTTTTACCATCTGTCCTTCGTGGGAAAAACGCTAGCGGATAATGCCGCGTTTCATCAGATCGGCACCGACCAGGGATTATTAGCGGCGCCGGTCACGGTCACCAGCCTCGAAATCGCGCCCGGCGAACGCGCTGATATAGTCGTTGATTTCAGCGAGCATCGGGGTGAGCAGCTGGTTCTCAAGAACGACGCTTTCATCGTGATGCAATTCCGCGTCTCCGCGGGGAAAGTGACTGACGCAAGTTCACTGCCACCGGCTCTCCGTCCTGTGCCCAGGATCCCGGAATCGCAAGCGGTGCAGACGCGATTACTGACGCTGAATGAGTACGTCAACAAGGCGGGCAATCCAGTCCAGTTGCTTCTGAACGCTTCCCATTGGCGCATGCCGGTCACGGAAAAGCCGGTGCTGGGATCCACAGAAATCTGGATACTCATCAATCCCACCAACGATTCCCATCCCATTCATCTGCACCTGGTTCGCTTCCAGATCCTCGACCGGCAACCTTACGAGCCCTGGCTCTTCCAGACTAAGCGTCAGCTGCACTTCCTGGGTCCGCCGCAACCTCCCGACCCGAACGAGGCGGGCTGGAAGGATACCGTCCGGGCGCATTCCCAAATGGTCACGCGGATCATTGTGCCCTTCACGGGCTTTACTGGCCGCTACGTCTGGCACTGCCACATCCTCGAACACGAGGACAACGAAATGATGAGGCCCTACGAGGTCGTGGCCGCGTCGTGATCCGCCCCGAGGATTTGTCCCCAAGGATTTGTCATCCTGAGCCCCGCGAGCCCCAGCGCCGCCGAAAGCCACCACGCGAAGGACCGATGCATTTGTCTACATCATGATGAACCGACGGGTGGGGTAAGGTTTCGGCAAAGATGAGCGAGGAATCTGTGTTGGCAACTAAGCTTGCGGATTTCTTCGAGCCTCGAGACTCGCTGGAAGGCTTAGTTCGGTAGCTTGAAATTCATCGTGACCTGCGTCTGAATCTCAACCGGCTCACCGTTGAGCAAATACGGTTTGTACTTCCACTGCTTCACCGCATCAACCGCGGCACGCGCTAAACGCGGATCTCCGCTGACGATTTTCACGGCAGAGATGTCGCCGGCCTTGGAGATAGTTGCCTGAAGTTCAACTGTGCCTTCGATGTGCATCTGCAGTGCGCTGGCCGGATATACGGGCTGCGCCTTTTTAACCAACAGTCCCCGCGACACTCCCTGCGAGACGGTCAGCATTCCGAGCACGGGAGCGGGCGCATCGCTCTGTCCGCCCATAAGATTAGGCAGCGACCCGCCGTTATCTCCCGGAGCAATACCGGTAATGCTCGGAGCGGGCGCATCGCTGGTAGGCGCCGCTTTCGCGACGGCTTTTTGTGAAAGGTTATTCTTGATCACAATGGCCGGTGCATCCGCTTTTGTTGCCGGAGCTTTGCTGGTCGCTGGAGCCTTGTCAGAGTTTGCTTTGGCGTTAGCTTTGCTTGAATGAGCTGGTGCGGCCTCCGCATCATCCGTGCCTGGAGTATTGGAATCGGAATTGGAATCGAAAGAGCTCTTAGCCGCCCCGGTTGATTGTGGAGCGCCCATCGACTCCCCATTCGAGGATTGAACTGGAGACGTCGACGATGGGGTTGCAAAAGAGTTCGCCGGGGATGTGGCAGCCGGAGCAGTGTTGGGCGACACTCGCGGAGCCGGAGTCTTTAAGGGCGCGACGGGGTGCTCGAAGGGAGTTGGAGCCCCGCTTGAACGTACCCATTGCAGCCAGACTGCCGCGCCGACGGCTGCAATGAGCACAACTGCAGCTACTGCCAACATCGCCTTCTTGGTTTTGCCGCCACCGCTCTCGACATTACCGCCGAAAGTGAACGCAGGTTCTGGTGCTGACGCTCCATCGATCGAAGCAGCATTGTCTTCGAGGTCCGCGACTTTCCCGGTTTCGCTCGCGGGCTCTGAAATAGCCGCTGAGGGTTTGTCTCCGGTTGAAACGTGGTGTTCTGGCTCGCGGGCCGGAGCCGGTGCGCTGGCGGCGCCTGACCCGAACCCTCCAGCACTCGCATGCGAAAGTCCAAGGCTCGGCCGCGGCAACAGAGTCTCCGCTTGGCTGGCTGCTATCTTTGTCTCGATCTTTGCCGTCTCGGTCCTGGCCTCGATCTTGGTCTCGGCCTTTGCGATCGGCGGCAAAGCGACCTCATCGCCCAGATCCAGAATCTCCGTATCGCTTTCAGTAATGTTGGAGGGAATAGAGGCTACAACCCGTGGCTGCGGCGGCTTCTGGCTTGGGATGCCGGCTGTTGCCGCCTTCGCAAAAGGTGCTGCCGGCGGTGCCGGACGTGGAGTAACCACTTTCGTATTTTGGACTTGTGGCGCGGGCTTGGGAGGCGTCGGTACAGGCTTTGCCAGCTTCACGGCTGCCCCAGCCGCAGGTGCCCCGGGTTTGCCCGCTTCGCTCTTGCGCAGCAATCCACGGGCAACTCGCAGCGTACCTTTCGCCTGCTCTACATTGATGGGCTTGGTGAGAACCAGATTTGCCCCGATCCGGAAAGCTTTTGCCACTCCCGCCTGGCCTTCCACCACTGCCACCGCTAGCGACGACTGGTTGTTCGGGGTGTTCCGTGCGCTCTTGAACAGCAATGTGGCGTTCTGCTCGTTATCGCAGTCGACCACCACCGCATCGAAGTGCTCGCCCATCAATTTCTTGACCGCACCGAAGGGTTCGGTGCAGGGAATGACGGTAAAGTCCAACTCGCTAAGGACCTGCGTTACAGAGCGAGCCACCTTCTCATCGGGGCAAAATAAGAGCGCTTGATAACCCATACTAAGGTCATCGTAGGTACACTCGTAAGCCTCATCAAGTTACGCTGGTAATTCAAAATAACCCGATTTAGCTTTGCCAGAAGGGCTTTTGGCACGTCGCGATTTCAGGCTGCCCTCCGGCGGATACAATACCGGGTCATGCGCATCCCACTCTGGCTCAAGCTGTTATGGACAGTCTGGGTGCTGGCCTGGGCGCCGGTTTACTGGCGGCAGTATGGTCTTCAGAATTTTCTCTTCTTCTGTGACCTCGGAAATTTATTCATCGCCCTCGGCCTCTGGCTGGAAAGCCCGCTCATATTCTCCTGGCAGGCAACCGGGCTCCTGCTTTTCCAGAGCCTGTACACGATCGACCTCGCAAGCGCGCTCGTAACTGAACGCCACTTCATCGGCGGAACCGAATACATGTTCGACTCGCATGTCCCGCTATGGATTCGCCTGCTGAGTCTGTTTCACGTGGTGGCGCCGCCCTTGCTGTTGTGGGCGATTTGGCGTTTAGGCTACGACCGGCGAGGTTGGAAATATCAGACGTTGACCATGTGGATCGTAGTCCCGATCAATTATTTCTGGCGTCCGCAGGACGATGTGAACTGGGCTCGCGGCCCTTTCTTTCACGAACAGCACGCGGTGCCCGGACTTCTATATCTATTGCTATACCTGATCACTGTTCCCGCCGTCGTTTATTTTCCGACGCACCTGTTTCTCGTCTGGCTAACGCGGCGGTGGCACGCCGGGCCCTAATCATCTTTCCCGGCATTGTCTCTGCTATTCCGCTGCCGGTTCGGCGCCGCCGAGTCTGGCAGTTGACGGTCAGCCGCCTCCGCGACGGTGGAAGTCGTCGGCTTAACCGCAGCATCGATCCTGCTCTTCGAGGCCGGATCTCCACTCAAATAAAGCGTCTGCGATGCCGAGGCAAGGTTAGTCCCGGAGTCCTCCACAAACTTCATGATGCGCAGCAGTAAGTTCTCACGAGCGGCGGCGAACTCGTCGAAATCCCTCGTCAACACGTAGCAGACAAGCTCCATGTTAATGGCATTCGAAGTTACCTCAGTGAGCCGCACCCGAGCCGTGCTGGTCTCAATCTTTGGTTGGTTGGATAACACGCTCCGGATTTCCGCAAGCACAGAGCGCACTTGCTCGGGCGTTGTGTCCGGATGCAGCCCCAGCACAGTCTTGAAAAGAATCTTGTCGCGCCGGCTCAGGTTCTCCACATTGATGGTCGCCACCGTGCCGTTAGGGATGGCCAGCAGCGTCCGCTCTTCCGTACGCACCCGAGTCGATCGCAGGCCAATATCTTCCACCGTTCCCGTTCGGTCGCCAAACTTGCAAACGTCTCCCACCCGAATCACTTCATCGCCCAACACCGAGACGCCGCCAAATAGATTCGCGATGGTCTGCTGCGCCCCGAAGCCGACCGCCAACGTGCCAATTCCAACTCCCGCCAGCGCAGTGTTCAGATTGAAGCCCAGCACGCCGAGAGTGAGAAATATCGCCATCACGACAATGACGGCCTTGATCATCCGCTCGCCCAGCAGCATCAACGAACCCGTACCGGAATGACCGTGAGCCAGAGCCCGGTTCCGTACACCATGCAAGAACCACCGGATCACCCGCCACAGAATCCACATCGCGCCGATAATGACCGCGATCGCCGTGACCTGCACGTAGTAGTGACGTTGCAGCAAAGGCATGCCGAGGTAGCGGGTCAGAATCCGGTGAATCGCCGTACCAACCAGCAGCCAGGCCGGCGCGGAAACCGAATGCCATGGCCCCAGTTCACCTTGTCCGCGTCTTCGCGCCCACCAACGTAAGGGGATTTCCACCAGTACCAACAGCAACCAGCCCGCTGCGGCCGCTACCGGAATGATCAGCACCAGAGCCAGCCACTGCCACAGCGGCATCCCCGCCAACTGATGCTTCACCACCCACGGCGGCAATCGCGACTCCACCTGCCGCGCCTGAACCTGGTCGTAGAGCTCCGGTATCTTCGCGAGTGTGTCTGCAGAAATAAGCCATATCTTTCCCACACTCGGATCCACAACGCGCACCAGTTCCAGGTCTGTCTCCACGTCGCCCGATGACATGTTTCCCAGCTTCTGCCGGCCGGGCGGAACCCCTTCTTGCAACGCGCCTTCCGGCTGAGTGCTCACGTTCTTCAGGCTGCCGGCATAAGCGCGGTCCATTACGACTTTCAGATTCGCCGCCAGCGTCTCTCCTTCGCTCTGGCGGCGCGCTGCACTCATCTGCAGATATTGCGCTGCGATGGGGTAGTTGCCTGCTTGCGCCGCCTGTAGAAATCCAAAGACGGTCCCATAAGGCGTGTTGCGCCCCAAAGCGTCGGTGGGAGCACTGGAGGAAGAGTTCGCGGGCGCCGGACTCTGCAGAAGCTGGCTTAGCGGACTCTGTGCCGCCAGCGGAAAACAGCCCGCGACACTAAGAACAAGAACAGCAATTCGCTTCGAAAACGTGGACATGGGTTTCTTCCCAGACTAGGCGCGCTTGGGGCGAAATACGTGCGTGCTCGTGCCAAAGAAAACTTCCGCAGCTTCCATCACCGTTTCCGAAAGCGTGGGATGCGGATGGATGCTCATGGCTACATCGCTGGCCAGCGCCGCCATCTCGACCGCCAGCACTCCCTCGGCAATCAGTTCACCCGCCCCGACTCCAACAATCCCTACGCCCAGCACGCGCCCGGTCTGCGGGTCAATGATCAGTTTAGTCATTCCCTCAGGACGGTCCAGCGTAACCGCGCGTCCCGACGCTCCCCAGGGAAACTTCGCCACTTTGATCTCCCGGTTCTCCCTCTCTGCTTGAGTTTCGGTCAGGCCGCACCAGGCAACTTCCGGATCGGTGAACACTACCGCTGGAATCGCTGCGGGTTCGAAGGCGACCTTGTGTCCGGCGATCGCTTCCACGGCAACCCGCCCTTCGTGCGAAGCCTTGTGCGCGAGCATCGGTTCGCCCACTACGTCGCCGATGGCGTAGATCGATGGATCCGCCGTCTGCAATTGCTTGTTCACCTCGATGAACCCCCGCGGGCTAACCTGCACCTGAGTGGTCTCGAGTCCCGGAATCTCCGAGTTCGCCTTGCGTCCCACCGAAACCAGCACCCGGTCAAAAACTTTGTCCCGATCTTTCTCTTGCACCGCCGCGCCTTCGAAGGTCGCACGAATTCCCGCACCCTCTTCTTTGAGTGAAGCGACGGTAGCATTCAGCAGAATCGTCTCGAACATCTTCTCCAGACGCTTGTGCAGTGGAACAACCAGATCGCGGTCCGCACCCGGAAGCAGCCCCGGCAACATCTCCACCACGGTAACGCGCGTTCCCAGAGCCGCGTACACCGAACCGAGCTCCAGTCCGATGTATCCTCCGCCGACCACCAAAAGACTTCCAGGGATGTCTTCGAGATTCAGAGCCCCCGTCGAATCCATCAGCCGCGGCGAATCGAGCTTAAGCGCCGGAATGATCGCGGGCCGCGACCCCGTCGCGAGAATGATCCGGTCAAAACTAAGGACCGTCTCGGTTGCATCTGTCTTGCTGATCCGCAAAGTAGTTGAATCCTGAAACGCCGCCCGGCCCTGGATGTATTCCACATGCCGCTGCTTGGAGAGCACTCCCAAGCCTCCGGTAAGCTTCTTGACCACTCCTTCTTTCCAGCCGCGCAACCGAGCCAGATCAATCTTCGCCCGAGGAAATTCGATTCCCCAGTTCTTGGCCTGCTCAGCTTCCTCAATTAACTTGGCGACATGCAGCAACGCCTTTGAAGGAATGCACCCGCGGTACAGGCACACGCCGCCAGGATTCACCTCGGGATCGATCAGCTTAACCTGCATGCCCAGGTCAGCAGCCAGGAAGGCAGCCGCATAGCCGCCTGGGCCGCCGCCGACCACGGCGACGCGCAACTTCTCGGATCCTTCGGTGGATATTTGGTTCAGAGTTTCGTTCATGAAATTTCAGTGCGTCATCCCGAAGCCCCGCGCTTTTACCAGCGGGACGAGGGATTTTCCGCATCACGACTGCCGCGGGACCTAGAGTGCGCCGCCCTACCCCTGCACCGAAAGCAAGAAAGGCTGCTCGAACGCTTCCGCCACCCAGCGCAGAAAACGCGCGGCGTCCGCGCCGTCAATCAGACGATGATCATAAGAAAGCGAGAGCGGCAGGATCAGCCGGGGTTCGAACTTTCCACCGATCCATTCCGGTTCCATGCGCGAACGCGACAGTCCGAGAATGGCAACCTCGGGATGATTCACAATCGGTGTAAATGCAGTGCCCCCGATCCCGCCGAGGTTCGTGATCGTGAAGGTGCCGCCTTCCATATCGGCGAGGGTTATCTTCTTGTCTCGCGCTTTCTGCGATAGTTGAGACAGCTCCACCGCCAGCTCTACGATGTTTTTCTTGTCCACGTCACGAATCACCGGAACCAGCAATCCCCGATCCGTATCAGCCGCGATCCCGATATTGATGTATTGCTTGTAAACAATTTCTTCTTTCTCCATATCAATACTGGCGTTGAATTGCGGAAATACCTTCAAAGCCGCCGCGGAAACCTTCAACGCGATCGCGGTCACCGTCATCTTGCCGCCGGCTTGTTCCGCCTTGGGAGCGAAACGCGCCCGCAACTGTTCCAGTTCGGTGATATCGGCTCGGTCGTGCTGCGTGACGTGCGGAATTGTGTTCCACGATTCTGCCAGATGTTCCGCTGTCTTGCGGCGAACCCCGCGCATAGAAACCCGTTCGATTTTTCCCCACTTGGCGAAGTCCGGTAGCTTCGGTTCAATAAAATGTCCGGCGCGCGGCGGAGCCTGCGCTGCGATAGCCACAGCGGTTACTAGGGCCTTGGCGTGGGCCTTGACGTCCTCTTCACTGATGCGTCCACCAGGTCCGGTGCCCTTAACATCGTAAATGTCGACGCCGATTTCGCGTGCCAGCCGGCGCGTGCTTGGAGCTGCTGGAACCGGCTCGCGGTGCTCGGTTCCGGCAACTTTGCCCAACTGCACCGGCATGGAGAACCCAGCAGGTCGCGGCCGCGGCTGGTCAGGAGGCAATGCCTGTTCCTCGGTCTTCCCCTCTGCTCGAATGGCGGCCTGAAAAGCAAGGCGTGCGCCGTGCTGCCCGCTAACGTGTTCCACCGGCCGGCTCGCCGGACGAACCGGCTCGGCCTGCGCTGCCGCCGCGCTTTGCAGCGTGAAAATCACCTGCCCAACCTTGATCTTTTCCCCTTCCTTAACCTTCACATCTTTCACAATGCCGCTCACCGAAGAGGGAACTTCAACCACGGCCTTGTCAGTTTCCAGTTCCATCACCGGCTGGCCTTCGGAAACCTTGGCGCCCGGAGCTATCATCAAGCGCACCAAATCGCCCTCCGAAATGTTTTCGCCAAGTTCCTGCAGCCGAAATTCGGTGGCAGCAGCGGCGTCGGTCGATCGCGTTCGTTGCGCCGCAGCCCGGCGCTCTGCTGGTGCTGCGGGAGATGGTGCTGCGGGAGATGTCGATGCGGCAGATGGCGATGCGGGAGCCGGCTGCGAGTTCGTCGCAGCTGCTGATTCGCCGGAAATACGTTCGCCGGACGCACGCTGCGCGGGAGGCACAGTTGCACTTTTCGGTGCAGCTGCAGCCGCCGCGCCAGCATGATTTTCCACCGTGAAGATAACCTGCCCAACCTTGATCTTGTCGCCTTCCTTAACGCGAATCTCCTGCACCTTTCCGCTTACCGAAGAAGGCACTTCCACGACCGCCTTGTCGGTTTCGAGTTCCATCACCGCCTGGCCCTCGCTGACCGTTGCGCCGGGCGCGATCATCAGGCGCACCAGGTCGCCTTGTTCAATATTTTCACCAAGTACGGGAAGCTTGAATTCGATCACTGAGTCGTTTTCCTTATTTACTTAGAGCTATCGATTGAGGATCCGTGTTTAGCTGGTAGCCGGGTTCGGTTTTTCCGCATTAATCCCGAGGCTCTCGACTGCCTGCTTCACCAGGTCGAGTCCGATTTTCTTTTCCCGCGCCAGCGCTCCCAGGGTCGCCAGTACAATGTGCTTCGCATCCACTTCGAAGAAGTCGCGCAACGCCACCCGATTCTCACTCCGGCCAAAGCCGTCGGTCCCAAGCGACACCAACTGTCCCGGCACCCACTTCGCCAGCGTTTCCGGCAGCACCTTCATGTAATCAGATGCGGCGATGAATGGCCCGGACGCACCCTGCAGAGTCTGAGTGACATAGGGAACTCTCGGCGCTTCGCCGGGATGCAGCATGTTCCAGCGCTCGCAGTCGTTGGCGTTGCGATAGAGTTCTTTGTAACTGGTCACACTCCACACATCCGCCGCCACGCTATACTTTTCTTTCAGGATTGTCTGCGCCTTCAGCACTTCGTACATGATGGTTCCGCTGCCGAGCAGTTGCACCCTGAACTTGGCCTCGGGAGCGTCTGATGTATTGAACCGGTAAAGCCCGCGCAGTACGCCTTCGCGGACGTGCTCGCCTTTAGGCATCTCCGGCATGTGCAGCGGCTCGTTGGTCACGGTCAGATAGTAGAAAATCGATTCCTGATCCACGTACATGCGCTTGATGCCTTCTTGAATGATGATGGCAATCTCATAAGCGAATGCCGGATCGTAGGCCAGCAGGTTGGGCACCGGCAGCGCCAGCACGTGACTGTGACCGTCTTGATGCTGCAGACCTTCGCCCGCCAGCGTGGTTCGTCCCGCCGTTCCTCCCACCAGAAATCCGCGGCAACGCATATCCGCTGCAGCCCAGATCAAATCCCCGATGCGTTGGAACCCGAACATCGAGTAATAAATAAAGAAGGGGATGGTATTGATGCCGTGGTTGGCATAGGCCGTGCCTGCCGCGATGAACGAGCACATCGACCCCGCTTCTGTGATTCCTTCCTCGAGAATCTGTCCGTCCTTCGCCTCCTTGTAGTAAAGGAGAGTGTCCATATCGACGGGCTCATAAAGCTGGCCGGCGCTGGAGTAAATCCCGACCTGTCGGAACAAGGCTTCCATCCCGAAAGTGCGGGCTTCGTCAGGAATGATGGGCACAATCAGCTTGCCGAGTTCCGGATCGCGCAGCAGTTTCGCCAGCAGCCGCACGAAAACCATGGTCGTCGAAGCTTCCCGTCCCTCAGTGCCTTTGTAGAATTCTTCAAAGTACGATTCTGGCACCGGCTTCAGTGGCGTTGCAACCACCTTGCGCTGCGGCATGTATCCGCCGAGCTGCTTCCGGCGCGCCTGCATGTACTTGATCTCAGCGCTGTCGTCGAAAGGCCGGTAGAATGGCGCGTTGTGCAGTTCGGCGTCGGGAATCGGTATACCGAAACGCGAGCGGAACAGTTCCAACTCATCTTCATTCAATTTCTTTTGCTGGTGCGTGATGTTCTTGCCTTCGCCCGCTTCGCCCAGACCGTAGCCTTTGATGGTCTTGGCCAGAATGATCGTTGGAGACCCAGTGTGGTCCACCGCGGCACGGTATGCGGCATGCACCTTGATGGGGTCATGCCCACCGAGGCGCATGCGCGCCAGTTGCTCGTCGGAAAGGTGCTCCACCATTTTCAGCAGCCGCGGGTCCGTGCCGAAAAGATTCTGGCGGAAGTAGGCGCCGCTCTCCACAAAGTACTTCTGGTACTGCCCGTCGCTGATCTCTCCAAGACGCCTGACCAGCAGTCCGTCGCGGTCATTGCGAATCAGGCTGTCCCAGTCCGAACCCCAGATGACCTTGATGACGTTCCATCCCGCGCCGCGGAAGATGGCCTCGAGTTCCTGAATGATCTTTCCATTGCCGCGCACCGGACCATCGAGGCGCTGCAAGTTGCAGTTCACTACGAAAATCAGGTTGTCCAGATTCTCGCGCGACGCCAGCGTGATCGATCCCAGTGATTCCGGTTCGTCCATCTCGCCGTCGCCCATGAAGGCCCACACCTTGCCTCCAGTCGATTGCTTCAGCCCCCGATTCTCTAGATAGCGAATGAAGCGCGCGTGATAGATCGCCTGAATCGGTCCCAATCCCATCGATACCGTGGGAAACTCCCAGAAATTCGGCATCAGCCAGGGGTGAGGATACGAACTCAGGCCGCCGCCCGGCTTCAGCTCGCGGCGAAAGTTCTCCAGCTTTTCTTTTGGCAGGCGACCCTCAAGAAAGGCGCGAGCATAAATTCCGGGTGCCGCGTGGCCCTGAAAGTAGACGAAGTCGCGATCGCCGCTTTCCGTTTGCGCGCGAAAGAAATGGTTGAAGGCGACTTCGTAAAGAGTCGCCGCAGAAGCGAAGGTCGAGATGTGCCCGCCAATACCTTCCTGAATCTTGTTGGCACGCACCACCATGGCCAGCGCGTTCCATCGCACCAGGCTCTTGATGCGCCGTTCCATCTCCTGGCTGCCGGGAAAGGGCGGCTGTTGCGTGGCTGCAATCGTGTTCTGGTAAGGAGTGGTCGCGGTAAAGGGAAGATTCACTCCCGCGGCGCGCCGCGCGTGAAGCGCCAGTTGCTGCAGCAGCCGTCCCGCGCGGACCGGGCCTCCGTTGGACAACACATAGTCCAGAGAGTCAACCCACTCTCGCGTTTCCAATACCTCTTGACCGTTCGTTTCTGTCTGAGCCACGTCTGATCTCTCCATCGAATGATGCCGAACACTCCATGATATTCAATTACGCGGAATTTTGCTGGACGTCGCCTGAGCGAGGGCAACAGCCAAACGTTCTACAATGCTAAAGTCCGGCTGGATCAGGTCAGGTGGATCAGGTCAGGAGCCCCGCCATGTTTCGAATCGTGCTGCTGGTGGTTGTAGTCGTGTTGATCATATTTCTGGTTCCCCGATTGTTGACGGGATCACGCGCCGCCGCCCCTGGCCCCGGAAGTGCCGCGCCCGATTTCACATTAACCTGGCAGGAAGGCGCTTTCGTCAGCTTGAAGGATTACCGCGGCAGCTGGGTGGTGCTCTATTTTTATCCCAAGGATCAGACTCCCGGCTGCACGCGCGAAGCGCACAACTTTCAGGCGGATCAGACGAAGTATGCCGAGCGCCACGCGGTAGTGCTGGGCGTGAGTGTAGACAGCGTAGACTCGCATAAAAAGTTCTGCGCCAAAGAAGGACTGAACTTCAAGCTGCTGGCCGATCGCGACGGCAAGGTGAGCAGCGTTTATGGCTCGCTTACCAACCTGGGAGTAGTAAAGTTCGCGTCGCGGCATACCTTCCTCATTGATCCCAGCGGGAAGGTTGCCAAGGTGTATACCAGCGTCGACCCGGGGCGGCATAGTGAAGAGGTACTGGCTGCCCTGGACCAACTGCAGAGGTAGCGGGCCTAAATGCTCCTACTGGAACATTGCGCTGAATGTTCCAGTCGGAACATAACGTCGTTTTTACCGGAACACTGTGGAAATCTCGGAAAACTCGGAAAACCACCTAAAAGCTATAGTGAGTGGGCGGTAAGTGGCTGGCGTGGATAGGCTTCGACAGGTGCCGAAATATCGGCACGAAAAGGCTTGGGCGAAGGTAAAGCGACGAGATCGGATCTCGATGCTGGCAGTCGGTGGTGGTGAGTGCTGATTGCATAGACTTACAAGGAAAGCGCCGCATCGTCATTGCTCAGCTGCGAAAGAAGTCAAGGTCCCCACACTGTCCCTGCAAAAAACCGAAGAGATAAGGGCGCGGCACCTGCAGAGCGGATAGAAGCGTTCGGCGTTTGTAGCAGTAAACTACTCGGGATGGGAACCGCTGCGCGGCAACCCGATGTCCAAGAATCTCCCGGGGATCGAGATTACCGCTTTCCGCCCGGATTTCAGCGCAATCTCATCTGGTTTGCGCTGCGCAAGTTCCGCCCGGTTAACCCTATCGTTCTGTTCCAGCATCTGGCAGAAACTTACGGCGACATTGCGCACTACAAGATTGGCCATCACAACATTGTTTTTCTCAACCATCCTGACTATATCCGCGAAGTGCTGGTAGTGCAGAACGATAACTTCGTCAAGGAACGTACGGTGCAGCGTTCGAAGATGCTGCTCGGCGAAGGGATGATTACCGCCGAAGGAGCGGAGCATCGCGCGCAGCGACAAGCGGCGCAACCTGCTTTCCACCGCCAACGCATTGGTGAATATGGAAGCGTCATGGTGGAAGAGGCTTGCCGCACCCACGATTCGTGGCGAGCAGGCGAGCAGCGCGACATTGCCGCCGACATGATGCACCTCACGCTTAATGTCGTGGCGCGCACCTTGTTTGCAACGGATTTGCGCCAGGAGGTTTCCGAGCTGGCCGCCGCGATCAACCGCATCATGAGCCTCTACAATTTTCTGATTATGCTGCCGGCTGCGGAATGGCTGGTGCATTTGCGGCCGCCGGGGTTGGCCGCCTTTGTGCGGGCGCGAAAGCGGATTGACGCCGTGGTCTACCGCATGATCGACGCGCACCGCAAGACCGGGATCGACCGTGGCAGCCTGCTCGATCTGATGCTGGCAGCTTCGCCCGACAACGATTTATCTCGTGAGTCGTTGCGAGATCAAGTCATCACGATTTTTCTGGCGGGATATGAAACGGTCGCGAATGCTTTGTCGTGGACGTGGTATTTGCTCTCGCAGAATCCGGAGTGCGAACTGAGATTTCACCAGGAAGTGGAGAGAGTGCTCAAAGGCCGCCTGCCGGCAGTCGAGGACGTTGCCCGGCTTTCCTACACGGAGAACGTGATGGCCGAAGCGCTGCGGCTCTATCCGCCGGCCTGGGCGATGGGACGGTATGCACGCGACGACTTTGCTTTGGGAGATTTCTTTCTGCCAGCGCGAACCACGGTGCTGATCAGCCAATTCGTCACGCACCGCGATCCCCGATATTTTCCCGATCCGCTTGGTTTTGATCCCGATCGATTTTCCGCGGAAGGCAAAGCCCGGCGAACGAAATTTACCTACTTCCCGTTTGGCGCAGGCGTGCGGCAGTGCATTGGGGAATCCTTTGCGTGGATGGAGGGCGTGCTCATTCTTGCCACGCTGGCGCAGAAATGGAAGCTACGATTGGTTCCGGGGCACAGGGTCGAGCCGCAGCCGCTGATCACGCTCAGACCGAAATATGGAATGCGGATGCAGGTCGAGGCACGCTGAGGTTGAGTTGGACGACCGACCTTCGAAGCCAGATCACTCTGAATTTCCCATTTCCGCGCACGGCGGCGGGAGACAGATCACGCCCTCAGAATTCTCTCCGCGCGCATAGATCGGCGCATGCTGGGCCAACCAAAGCCCGACCTCGGTCGTAGTGTTGCTTACGGTGTCAGGCACCATTGCGGGAGCATCGTTGGGATATGTGTCTTCGTAATTGTCCACTGCCCATTCCGAGGGAACCGCAGTTGCTTCGAGCAGGCGGTGCACGAACTCCCGGATGTCGCGACTGAAAGTATTGCCGGTGAATTCGCTGAAGGTCTCAAGTTGGCCGTCGGAATCGGTGGGCCAGGGGTAGGGAGAAAGCAACACGGTGGTTCGCAGGCCGCGGGCGTTTCCCCATTGAATAGCTTGCACGATAAATTCTTCGTAGCCTGGTCCGCTCCCACCAGTCAGAAAGAAGTTTGGCGGAACGTCGAAGGCGATGGCTTTGCCGTACAACGCCTCGTACCGCTCCAGTGCGTAGAAAGGATTGGTGGCGAAGACGTTGTCTCCTAGCTTTGGTTCGCTCGGATCATTTGGGCCCACTACCGGAGCCACGGATTCGATACCTACGGTTCGGGCCGCGTCTACGTACTCCTTCCACTCCTCTTCGTCTCCTTCTAATTGCCCCGGAGCGGCCGAATCAGATGGCGTGTTCACATTGGCTTCGGAGGGATTAAGACCATTTTGTATAAATTGCTCCTGGTAGTAGTCGTAGCTGGGAGGGAGCGTGAAGTAATTCGAGCCTACCTGTCCGAGTTCAGCTTCGCCCGATCCAGTGCCGCTAAACGCTTGCTCGATGGCCTTGATGGTGCTGGGGGGATTCTCCGCTGCGTCGACCGCGTTGGCGTGCTCGTAGAGGCCGACGTGGCCGGTTTTGAGAAGTTCTTCGAACTGATCGCCGTCGCGAAGGGCGTTGAAGCCGGCTGTTCCGCCGACG
The DNA here is from genome assembly GCA_035486795.1 of Candidatus Sulfotelmatobacter sp. GTDB lineage: Bacteria > Acidobacteriota > Terriglobia > Terriglobales > Acidobacteriaceae > Sulfotelmatobacter. The sequence continues at coordinate 23,764 of DATHMS010000052.1, forward strand.
AGAATATATCGGCCCAGATTGGAGCAGACGTTGGATTTGTCTGCATCGGCTAGCGGATTCTCTTGAGGCGCGGCGTGGGCTGCGGATATTGCTGCCGTGATGACTGCGAGAAGAGCAAGAAAACGGCAGGTATGCTGCCAGGCTGGGTGGCACATTGGAATCACCATCGCTTCTTAGGCTTCAGAATAGCTGTCTTTACGTGCGGATTCAATTGCGGAATGCCGCTCTGGGCTGGGGTTTCGGACTCGGGGGATGCGACACACGGTGGGAAGTCAAAACCCCCGCCCTGTCCCTGCAAAGAACGCAGGGACAAGGACAGGGCACCCTCCGTTTTCCAGAAATTGCCTTTGAGTCGAGGGTCACTTTCCTGCTGGCGCACGCTCTCCGTCTGCGAGATACATGTCAGCGACGTGTTCGGCGATTGCGCCCGGCTTGGCTTCGGCTAGATTCGCCAGCACTACCACGGTCAACTGATCGTTTACGTAACGCGCGATTGCGGTCTTGAACCCCTGCCAGGAGCCGGTGTGGCCGACTACGTGGTGACCGTGGCGCTCCTCCATCTCCCAGCCGAAGCCGTAGCCGGCTTTATTGGGCTGACCATTCTTCAGCTTCGCGGGAGTCCACATCTGATCGAGGCTTGAGCGTTTAAGAAGTTTTTCGGTGTAGAGCGCGGCGTCCCATTTGGCAAGATCGAGGATGGAGAAGTAGAGGCTGCCATCTGCTGTGGTGTTGACCTTGGGCGCGACCCACTCCTGGTTCTTCAGTTCACCTTTGACCAGACGATAGCCGGCGGAGCGATTGGGGATAATGTCGGCTTCGCTGATGATGCGCGTGGTCTGCATGTCGAGCGGATGGAAGATTCGCTGCTGCAGAAAGTCGCCGTAGAATTCTCCGGTCACGCGGTGAATCAGGATTCCCAGCGTCATGTATCCAAGGTTGCTGTATTCCCATTTGGTGCCAGGAGGGTACGCGAGCGGAATGCCTTCTACCAGCTTGAGCATCTCGGGCTCTGTCCAATCCTTGCGAAAATTGAACTTGTCGGGATAATCGCCAAAGCCGGCGGTGTGGCTTAGCAGCTCGCGCACCGTTACTTCTTTCCAGGTGGCGGGAGCGTCTGGAAAATACTTTGTTAGAGGATCGCTAAGGCCTACCTTGCCCTCTTCGACCAGCATCATCACAGCGGTCGCGGTGAACTGCTTGCCGACGGAGCCTGACTGAAAGACGGTTTCCGGCTTGACCGGGACTTGCAGTTCTACGTTGGCCAGACCGAATCCCTGAGCCTGAACAATCTTTCCGCCTCGCGACACCAGAAGGGCTACGCCGGGAATATGCTGGCGTTGCATTTCGCTCTGTACGTAATTTGAGACGTCACCGGAAATAGCAGGAGTCGCTTGCGCCTGGGAAGTCGACGGAGGCAGGAACGATAAGGCGAACAAGGGAATGAGGGCCGCACGACAGGTCGTCTGGCGACGGAGGCAAGCGAGGGGACGTTTTGTCATGGGCGAATGTTGGGAGGAATGGAGGCGCGGGTCGGAATCGAACCGACGCATAAAGGTTTTGCAGACCTCTCCCTTACCACTTGGGTACCGCGCCCCTGCTCAATACGTTAGCGTTCCATGTGAAAAAAGTCCATCCGTGGGGGAGAACTTGCGGAAAAAATGGAGCGGGAGACGAGGGTCGAACTCGCGACTTCAACCTTGGCAAGGTTGCGCTCTACCACTGAGCTACTCCCGCCCTGCGGAAGTCATTATAAATGAGGGGTTAGGCGGCGGCAACGTGAATGCAGTGGTCAGTGGCCAATGACCAGCCAAGCCCGCGCATCGCTAGCCTCAACTGGTCACTGATCACTGATTACTGGGCCGTAAGCCTAGTCGGTCGGCGTCTTTAGAGCACCGGCCGTTGTTAGTGCACTGACCATTGCGGATCTTCTTCGGGCTTGACGACGTGGCCGTCGCGCATGTGGATGATGCGATCTCCGTACTTGGCGGCTTCCGGGTTATGCGTGATCATCAACACCGTTTGACCGAGTTCCTGATTAGACTGGCGCAACATCTTGAGGACGATGTTGGAGTTCTCGGTATCGAGATTGCCCGTGGGTTCGTCGGCCAAGACCACTGCTGGTTTGTTGACCAGGGCCCGCGCCAGAGCCACGCGCTGTTGCTCGCCACCGGAGAGTTCGGAAGGGCGATGGTTTAGACGCTGGCTCAATCCCAATAGATCGCAAATGCGGAGGAAGAATGCGGGATCTCGGTCGCCGTTGCCGGAGATTTCCTGCGCGATGGCGATGTTCGAACGCGCGTCGAGCGTGGGCAGCAGGTTGAACTTCTGAAATACGAAGCCGATTTTGCGTTTGCGCATGCGGGTACGGTCCGCATCGGAGAGCGTAGCGATATCGTCGCCATCCAGAATTACTTTGCCGGTATCGGCGCGGGTCAGTCCGCCCAGCAGGTAGAACAGTGTGGATTTGCCGCTGCCGGAAGGGCCGACCACAGTAACGAATTCTCCCTTTTGCACGCTGAAGGAAATGCCTCGGAGCGCGGGAACGTCGATCTTGCCGACGCGATAGGTTTTGTATAAATCAATGGCTTCGATGAATGCGCCCATGCCTGAATCGATCTTACACGATGGAAAGAGCGGTCAGCCGCCCAAGCCGCCGAGAAGTGCGGGAAAGAAAACCCAAAGAATTCTCTCGGCGAGCTTGGCACTTCTGCGGTGAAAAGTTCTGGGCGCCTTCGCAGGACGTCAGGCCGCTCCCTGGCGATGCGAGAATTGTGATAGGCGCTCCTGCATTCGCTTGGGGCCACGCTTGCGGACTAGAAGCAGACGGATTCTTTCCAGCAGATCGGCGGGCGCATACATGCCTCTCGCGAGGAAGACGTCGGCCTGGGATTCATGATCGTAAACGCGGACCTTGCTCGAAATAAGGATGGCTGGAGTATGGGGCGACAGATTCTTAATGGCCGCGATCAACTGCGGGCCGTCGAGGCCGGGCATGGCCATGTCGGTGACCACGAGATCGACGCCGCCCTGCTTGAAACGTTCGAGGGCCTCTTCGCCGCGGGAGTAGCTGGCGACGCGGTAGCCGCGGGTCTCGAGCATGATTTTGCGGTAAGAAAGGGACTGTTCGTTGTCGTCAACACAAAGGATCGTGCGCTTGGGTTTCATTCACCGTCCGTATCCGCCTGATGCCGGCTGTGACCGGAAGTCAAGCGGAAGTTTTCTCTGTTCGCGAAGAATATGAGGAGCGAAGTGATGCTAATCGCAAGGGACGCACGGTGTAAAGTGCCGTCGAAGCAAATGGCAGGTTTTGGCCATTGACTTTTTGCGGCGTTGCGAAAGGGGCGATTCTGCGCCGCTTGCGTGCGCTCGACTAAAGAAAAACTTCGCCGCGCATGATTTCAACCGAGTGTCCTCCGACTCTCACGTTAACTACACGGTTATCGCGGTGCGAGGCCCGGACAGAAATCCGGCTGGGCCGTTTCATCTCGACACCCTGTTCAATCAGGACTCGTTCATCGGGTTTGGCCACGCCGTGGGCAACCATCCAGGCTGCAGCACAACCTGCGGCTGAACCCGTGGCCGGGTCTTCACCGTTGTAGAACAACATGCGGGCATGCAGGCGAGCCTCGCGATCCACGGTCTCCCGGGTGACGAAATAAAAGAACTTGCAGGCGGTCCGGGCTAGGTATTCGGCAGCGCGGTTGAGATCGATCTTCAGATTCTGCGTGACAGCCAGCGATTTCAGCGGTGTCACGGTGTATGCAAGTCCTGTCGACACGGTTTCGATAGGCACGGAGTCATCGAAGTCCTGGACACGCAAGCCGGTGGCCCGCGCGACGGCTTCCCGCTCGTGCTGGATTCCAAAGGTGGGATCGATCTGCGTCATCTCGCCGAAGGCGGGTTGTCCTCCGTTGTCTTCAAAGCTCACTGGTACTTTGCCGACATTCAACTCAAGCACCACGTCTTTGGCGCCGCTCTGCCCACGCAAGGCGAATGCCGTTCCCAGCGTGGGATGACCGGCGAACGGCAGTTCTTCCTGCACGGTGAAAATGCGCACGCGAATGCCCCGTTGCCGCTCGGTGGCGGCGTCGCGAGGCAGGATGAAAGTCGTCTCCGAGAGGTTCATTTCCTTAGCGATGGCCTGCATCTCAGCCTCAGTGAGTCCACGGCCGTCGAGAAATACAGCAAGCGAATTGCCCTCGAGCGGGCGCGAAGAGAAAACGTCCCATTGCGCCATTGCCAGACGTCTTAATGGTTGGCCCATGAATAGTACTCGCGGTGAACCGTGGCTGCAGGGCTCTTGGGAAAAAGCGCTGCAACAGGACAGATGCCGGCGGCCGCTCTTGCGATGCAGGAAAACTCTGAGACAGCGGCTCTACTGGCGCTCTTGCGGTTGACAGGGTGAGGGCCGGCTTCTATCCTTATTGGGTGTTTTGTCCCTCCCAAGCCGGCGCGATGTGTTGTTGTATGTGTTCACCGCCGTGTGGGTAGGAGCAAGCAGGATTTCTTTCAACCCACCCGGCGAAGCGGGTGGGTTTCGTTATTTGGCGATACTCCCCTGAATCTGAGAACTGTGGCGGGCAACTCTCAGAATTTCGAGAGAATTCATTCACAAGGAGAGCAATATGAGTATCGAGACTGTAACTGAAACCCCAAGAATTCCCCGCATCAATGACACGGCACCAAATTTCACGGCCGAAACTACGCAGGGGACGATCAACTTTCACGAATGGATTGGCGACGGCTGGGCGATTTTGTTTTCTCATCCCAAAGACTTCACTCCGGTGTGCACCACTGAACTCGGCTATATGGCGGGCCTGCAGCCTGAGTTCGCCAGGCGCAACACCAAGATTATTGGGCTGAGTGTGGATCCGGTGAGCAGTCACGGCAAGTGGGCCGCCGATATTGAGGAAACACAGGGCCACAAAGTGAACTACCCGATGATCGGCGACCCCGAGCTCAGGATTGCCAAGCTCTATGGCATGTTGCCGGCCGAAAGCGGGAACACTTCCGAGGGCCGCACAGCGGCGGACAATGCCACGGTCCGCACGGTATTTGTGGTGGGGCCGGACAAGAAGGTCAAGCTCCAGCTCAGCTATCCGATGAGCACTGGGCGGAACTTCGACGAGATACTCCGAGTCATTGATTCGATGCAGCTCACCGCTAAACACAAAGTTTCCACGCCGGTGAACTGGAAGCCGGGCGATGACGTCATCATCAGCGGCAACGTCTCGAATGAAGAGGCACAGAAACAATATCCGGGAGGGTGGAAGTCACCCAAGCCTTATCTGCGCATCGTCCCCCAGCCGAAGTAAGGGGGAAGTAGTCGAGCAGATCGTCTGGAAGCGCATGTGGTCCGGTGATCATCCCGGTCTTCAAAACCGGCGGGCGGCGGGTTACCCCGTCGCCGGTGGGTTCGACCCCCACTCGCTTCCGCCATTTGTTTTCAATTTTGCGGGACACTAGGCTGGACTATGGCTGCGCATCGAAAAAGCGGTGCAACTGGGGATGCGATGGCAGCCGGGGAGCAATCCAGAGCAAGGTGCCGAGGACGAATGGTTCCAGGAGCCCGGCGATGATGGAACTTTCAAAGCCGTACGAGCCGCCGCTGATCCAGCGCGGCCCGGTGAGGGTAGTCGTGATCCGTGAGCCGGGCATGATGGTCCCGGACACATTGAGCCCCAGCACGAGAGATGCGGTCACGTTCCAGCCTGCGTGGTAGCCGCCCGCCATCCACAGAGCTCCGCTACGCATCACCAGCCAGGCCAGCAGCACGCCGCCGATTGCCGTGAAAGCCAGGCCTTGCGGATTGGCTGCCGAGTTTCCGCCGTGCGCCAACCCGAAGATGGCTCCGGTGACGAGGGCTGCCACCATGCGACCCGTCTTCTGCGAAATCAACTGCAGTAGATAACCGCGATAAAGTAATTCTTCATGGAAAGCGAGCAACAGGGTGGCCGCCAATGCGGGCAGACTCTGCGTTAGCACGCGGTGAAGATCGAGTGGCACGCGCGCAACCTGAGCATCGTCTAACTTGTACGCAGCGAGAAAGAACAGAAGGGGAGGGATGGATCCAACCAGCAAGCCGATAAGGGTTTCTTGTAGCCACGGGCGCGAGAGAGGTACTCCTACGGTGCCCAATGACCGGTGATCGAAAAAATGTACGGTCCAGGCCGATGCCGCCAGGATTGACCCCAAAAGGATTATCCCAGTGAGCAGCATGAGACCTGGATCTAGAATGCCGTGCTGCATCTGTGGTGGGAGATGGAACAAAAAGCGCCATGCAATGTTGAAAAAGGCGGCCAGCAGCAGATAGATCAGCAGCAGTGAAGTGAACTTCCATCCAAACCCGCGGAACTTGACGCGGTGAAGGTCGACGCGATCCCTGGAGGCGTTCATCTTGTGAGAATGGCAGTCAATTGACTCTGCTTTTTGATTTTAAAAAAGCCACTGGTCATACAGTATCCCGCCTGAAGGTGCCTGAATCGTGTCAATGATCTTTCGGTGAATCATGAGCCAGAAGCCATGCGTCAACGATCTCCAGATATCCGGGCACGAATGTCGGAGGCCCGCCACTGTAAATGATGTGATGGGTACCTACGACGGCGGCACCATGTTCCGCGTTGAGGAGCTCGACCACCGTGGAATCAGAGTTGTGACCGATAGCAAGGTTGCTTCGCCAGCTCTCGTTCATGTTGGTGAACAACTCTGGACGGTCTTTTCCGCCGAGCAGGACCAGGACGGGCATTGTCATGTGCTGTATGTCAGAAGCCGGATCGTAGGTCGTCACCCACTCCCATTTGTTGCGTGTCGATTCCGCCGGCAATATACGGCTGAAATCGACGACTTTGAACCAGGACTTGTCGTGTGCCGCTTGGATTGCTTGCTCCAGGCCGCCACGGTTTTCTCCCGTTCTCAGGTACGCAAAGTAAAGTTCTACGAGCGCGTCAGCCATTCGTCTCTGATCGTCCTTGACGCCGGCGTGGTCAAGAGCGGCAGCGTAGTCATGTTCCTCGATTTCCAAAGGTCGCAGGCCGCCGCCGGTGACGACGATTGCAAAAGCGAATGCATCTGGGGCTCGAGCCGCGGCGTGTGGAATTACCCATCCCGCTTGGCTGATGCCCCACACGCCGACCCGCCGCCTGTCGATGCTCGATTGCGTTTTGAGAAAGGCGGCCGCCGCGAGGGCGTCATCGGCGAGATCGTCCAGAGATTCTTCCGTCCACAGACCTCCCGAATCGCCCGAGCCTCTTTTGTCGAATATCAAGGCGACAAACCCTAGTCGCGCGAATCGCTCCGCGAAAATACGCAACTCTTGACGCGGGCCAGGTCCCGACCCATGCAACAAGACAATCGCAGGGCGCGAGCCTCGATCAGGAGGGCGAAGCAATGTGCCGGATAAAGTCACGGGGCCCGCGGGAAAGGTGACCGCTTGCTCCATGATTTGGTGTTGGCCATCGGTCTTAGCCAGTTGTGCAACCATCGGCACGACTCCAACGGTGCCGAGCAGCAGTGTCGCCCAGGCGAGAGGACGAAACCCATTCCATCTGGTCATGAACGAGTGCAACTCCTTCCTAAGTCCATTTTCGCGGAGGCGGTCCGTCATGTCTCGGAAAAATTAAAGGTCCATAATCATCCCATTTCGTGATAATGACGAGGAACTGCTGATTTCGCCGCTTGCGTGATACGCCGCTTGCGTGAAGTGTATGACTCGCAGACTATCGATAGCGCGTTGGCCGATGATTTTATGTGGAGTAATGGCGGCGCTGGTCACAACTAGATAGACGCTGAATGCAGTCGAGGGTTAGCTGATCTTTACCCGCAAAGCAGCCCCGACGGCGCATCGTGCCCCCGAGATATTCTCCTCCGTTGCGCCCTTCCCGCACGTGGAATTCGGTGCTTTTGAGAAGGCGTGAAGTTGTTATCGGAAGCGGCGGACCAGCAAGGTGTGGCGGTCTGCGCGATAGATACCCAGCACGTAGATCTCAGGCCTGCCTGCAGTAGAGAAGATGACCTGCCGGATGCGCAGCAACGGGGATCCTCTGGCCACCGCAAAGAGATCGGCCATCCTGGGATCAGCAGCAATCGCATCGATCTCTTCGTCGGCGTGGGCGATCTCCAGTTTGTACTCACGTTCCAGGATGGCAAACAGGGAACCGTTAGTGACAGGTTCCTTGCTCAAACCGGCAAACCTCTCGGCGGAGAAGTAGCAGGTTTCCAGAGAGAAGGGTTCGCCGCCGCCCTGGCGCAGGCGCTCCACCTTGACGAGGCTGGCGGACGGAGATAGGTTGAGTCGCGCGGCAATCTCCGGCTCCCCGATAACGACCTTCGCCACCAGAGTCCGGGAAGATGCCTGAAGACCCCGGCTGGCCATCTGTTCGGTGAAGCCCACCAGTTTATTGAAGTGAATCTTGGGAGGTGCGACGAATGTGCCGGCGCCACGCCGTCTCACTACAATGCCTTCGCGCTCCAGTTCGGTCAGCGCGTGGCGGGCCGTCATCAAGCTAACGCTATGGATCTTTGCTAGTTCGCGTTCTGAGTGGACGGAGTCCCCCGGCTTCAGATGCCCGCCCTCGATGCGCTCAAGGATGGCGGATTGGATCTTCTTATATGCGGCAACTCCGCCCTGATGGTTTTCTCCCATAGTTCTCCGAAAAGAATTGAGAAGACAACGCCTTCGACCACCACCGACCTGTAAATTCACTGCCGCAGCTGCTATAGAGCTAAAACAAAACAAATGTCGAAAGAACCTCGAAAAAACCGGGGGCTGCTAGCTCTCAGGCAGCCCTATAGCACCGATGCTGTTCCCCTACATAGGAGACCTTAATCCCATCGTCTTCAGTTGTAAAGGCCTATGTAAATGCGGACAAACATGCGAAGAATCATGTAGCGTCCCGTGTCCAAAGGCAATTCTCCATTTTGAAAGCCTGGCGCGCAAAACAGGATCCTCGATCTGCCGCTATAGGAGACCCCTAAATATTTTTGCAAGATCCTGCACTTTCTTCTTGACCATGGGTGGCGGGTTGCTATATAGCAATAGTGCGATTGTACTATGACGTTCTTGACACGAGTCCCTATTGCTTAACCTGGTTCTGAGAGTTCGGTTCTGAAAGTTCAGGAGACTGCGTTATGAAAAGACTCACGCGTGGCGTAGCGGTATCGCTGGTAGCGATCGGCCTGATCGCATTTCTCCTACCCGCCTCGGCACAAGAGGTGACCGCCGGAATCACCGGTGCCGTGGTCGATGCCAGCGGGGCAGCGGTCAAGGGCGCGACGGCCACTGCGACGGATACCGAACGCGGAACGGTGTGGACAGCGCAGACCAATGACGCCGGGGTCTTCAACCTGACCCGTCTGCCGGTTGGAAACTATTCGGTGCGCGTCACTGCTTCTGGCTTCGAGAGTGCGAACTATCCTGCCTTCACGCTGGTGCTCAACCAGATCGCCAGCCTCAATTTTCAGATGAAGGTGGGCAAGATTTCAGAAACGATGGAAGTCAGCGGAGAGGTGCCCCTGCTTCAAACTCAGTCCACCGAGGTCGGCACTATCATTGACGCCACCACGAACGTAAGCTTGCCGCTGGCTTCACGCAATTACTTGCAATTGACGCTGCTCGCACCAGGCACGACCACGGTGAATCCCGCTTCCATGCGTAGTCCGCAGCAAATGACCAACTCTGGCCGTCCCGATATCAACGGCAACCGGGAGCAGGCGAATCAATACTTTCTTGATGGCCAGCAAAACAGCGAGGATAAGAACAACGAAGTTGGCTACACCCCGAGCGTTGACGCGATCCAGGAATTTAACGTAATTAGTCAAAACGCTTCGGCTGAGTTCGGAAACTACGAGGGTGGAGTCATTAGCACCACCATCAAGTCAGGTACCAACAGATTCCACGGCGACGCATACGAGTTCCTGCGCAATGATTGGTTCAATGCCAACAACGCCGCGAATGGCTGGACGAAGGGTGTGGCTTTAGACGAAGGCGCGCTCGGCCATGCGGCGGACGGCACCACCCTGCCGCCGGAGCTGCGTTACAACCAGTTTGGCGTGACCTTCGGTGGCCCTATTGTGAAAGACAAGCTGTTCTTTTTCTTGGATTATCAGGGCATCCGTCAGATCACCTCCCAGTCCGACGGGGCCCAAGTCCTGACCACCGCGATGAAGACTGGGGATTTCTCATCCTATTGCCAATCAACATTTACTGGGGGCGTGTGTAACGACCGAGGGCTGGGGCCTGATTTTCTGAACAACAATGCAGTCGATGCCCCGGTCGTGCTCGACCAGCTTGTCGTACCCGGCTCAGGGGGCGGCGGAGCAAACACGACAATCTACGTAAATCCATTGCAAAATCCTAACGGGCAAGTCAACCCCACACCTGTTCAGAACAACAATCTGACTACCATCGCGGGAGCATTCCCAGCGAGCCCGGTTGCCGCAAACATATTGGCGTTATCAGCTTATCCGACAACCACTGGCAACATCCTCGCCGGGAACAATTACTTCTTCCGCTCCGGCATCAACTTCCTCAACGATCAGGGCGATGCAAAGATCGACTACGTGCCTTCGCAGAAGGACCGTATCTCCGGGCGCTGGTCGCAGGCCAACGTACGTGTGCCCACGGTCAGCGGATGTGTCATTTGCAGCGGCACAAACCTCACTGCGGGTTCCGACTCAGAGGGCTCTACTCAGCCTCTAAGGAATTCCGTGATCAATTGGACACATACCCTTAGTGCCAATCTGTTGAACGAGGCTCGCATCGGGTTCAATGCGATTAGATTCGATCAGACCCTCGTGCCCAGTGCCGTACTGGGACAGGTCAGCGCAGCCGTCGGAATTCCGAATGGCAATCCTCCGGGAACCGAGGGGTTGGCCAACATCGCCATCCCCGGCACATCTGGCGGAGCGGCACAACTTGGACAGCAGGAGATAGCCCAAATCTTCCATACTACCCAGGGACAAGTTGAGGACAATCTCACCTACATCCATGGCCGGCATTCCATTAAGACCGGGTTCCAGTTTATCCGTGTACGAGCCGACTGGAAATACAACGGCAACAATGGGGCTTTGGGCACAATCGGGGTTGACACGGAGACCAGTCTCGGCCTGGCTGACTTCTATTTAGGACTGGGCAGCGGAGGCAGCCGGGACACGAGCCCGAACCCAACTTTGTTCAAGGATCGCAACAATGTCATTGCCGGCTACGTGCAAGACAACTGGCGCGTGACCGAGAGCCTTACGCTCAATCTCGGCCTTCGGTTTGAAGACCATACCCCGATTTTTGAAACCGAGAATCGAGTGGTGAACTTCGGGCTTTACAACGGACTGATTTATACCCCGAACGGCACGGGAGACGGAATCACCGCACCGGCTGGTTTCAGCAACCCGGCTCTCTACAACAACTACCTGGGGAGAGGCGATTGGCAGCCTCGGATTGGTTTCGCCTGGTCTCCAGCGAGCCGGCGCAGCCTGGTCATCCGCGGCGGTTACTCGATTTCCGCCTTCCAGGAGGGAGGCGGAGCGAATGAGCAGCTCTCGATCAATCCACCTTTCGGAATTTTCTCCCAAAGCAGCCTCGGCATCGACGGTGGCTTCCCGGTAGTACAACCATGTGCGGCGATTAATTTCGCCTGCTACGCCCCGCCTAATTCGTTAGGCGTCCCCACGGCGGTGAGGGTCAGGCTCACTGATCAGAACCTGAGGCCGGCGCAGAACCAGCAGTGGAACTTTACCGTGCAGCAACAGTTCGGCAAGACGACGACATTTCAGCTGGGCTATGTGGGCCAGCACGGCACACACCTGGCAGACTTTGTGGAAGTTCAGCAGCGAATTGGATTGAACGCGGAAGGTCAGATCGCGAAGCCGGGGCAAGTCATCGTTAGCCAAATGGCTGGGCCGTATCTGGGCGGCGGGTATGTCCCCTGCGACAACGCCAGCCTGAGTACATGCGGCGCTCCTGGCTCGCTTTATCAGGCAGCCGGGGCTGGCAGCCTCATGGGAGCGAACCTCTCCACCGCCAACCAATCGTATAACGCTCTGCAGGCCGTCCTGCAGAAGCGCATGGGCAATGGCCTGGAAGCGCAGGTCGCATATACCTGGTCGAAGTGCCTGAGCAATTCCTCGGGGTATTTTGGTACCGGTTTCGGCAGCAATAACGCAACCTCTTCCGGCGGTCAGCCGGGCCTGCAGAATATCTATGATCCCCGCTCTGACTGGGGGCCATGCTACTTCGACGAGAGGCAAATCCTCACCAGTTACGTTACCTATCAGCTTCCGTTCGGGCGCGGCAAACAATTTGGCCATGACATGAACCCAGTGCTCAACCGTATTGTTGGGAACTGGGAACTCGGCGGAATCGTTACCCTGCACAGCGGAAACCAGTTGACCTTGAACGAATTCGGCGGTTGGGGCTCGCCTACGTATGACCAATCAGGCACTAATGCATCTGGTCCCACGCTTCTGAATGAGCGGCCAAGCTGCATAGGTCCGATACAGGTTCTCGGTCAACACGTCAATGCCACCTCAGCGACACCGGGTTACATCCAATGGTTCGCTACGAGTAACATTGTCACTCCTGCTCCAAACACCTTTGGTACCTGCGGAGTTGGCAACATTCGCGGTCCGGGGTATGCGGATGTGGATTTGAGCCTGCACAAGTCCTTCACTCTCACCGAAACTAAGAGTCTGGAGTTCCGGTTTGAGGGTCTCAACGCCTTCAACCATCCAGTTTGGACCTTCCTCGGAGGGCCCGACAACGGTTCCTTTGATCCGGGGAGCGGTCCGTCCAACACTGGTCCTCTCTCAAGTAACCCGAACTTTGGCAGGGTCACAGGCTCGCAAGGCGCGCGACAGTTACAATTCGCTCTGAAGTTCTACTTCTAGCGAGAAAGTGCTGTCCGATAAACCAGGCAGGCGCTCCGGCGCCTGCTTTTTTCACAGTTGTGATCGGGGTCGGCGATGCGGCTGCGGAGCTGGCGAGAGTACGGAGTTAAGCGGGATCTTACCGCCGGATTCGAGCTTAGAAGGGCGCTGCTTTCGGTTTATAATCGTCGGATGTTCAGCCGTTTCAGGGTCTCAGTCATCGCTGTTTTCCTGCTGGCCGCGACAACTACTCCCGCTCAAGTCGCGAAGAAGACCTCGCCGCCTGCGGGAAAGGAAAATGCCGAACACGGCGCAGCCCTGGCGGAGAGCGGCAATTGCAGCGAGGCGATGCCGCTGCTGAAGAAAGCCATTCGCCAGACTCTCGACAGGGATCTCAAAAAGAGGGTCGGACTCGACGGCATCCACTGCGCGATGACCCACGACGCTCCCTACGACGCCCTGGAGTTCCTTGACGTCCTGGGCCGGGACTTTCCCAACGATCCGGAGGTTCTCTACACTGCGACGCATGCTTTTTCCGACCTGTCTATCCACGCTTCTCACGAACTGGTGCGGGAGGCGCCTTTTTCTTACCAGATTCACGAATTGAACGCGGAGACGCTGGAAGCGCAAGGGAAATGGGATGAAGCTGCCGCTGAGTATCAGAAGATTCTCGAGCTCAATCCGCTGGCACCTGGCATTCATGCTCGCTTGGGGCGTGCCTTACTGTCGAAACCCCAGCTGACAAGCGAAGTGATTGAGGAAGTGAAGAAAAACTTCGAGGCAGAGTTGGAGATCGACCCCAAGAACGCAAGCGCCGAATACGTTCTGGGAGATCTCGCGAAGAATGACAACGACATGGCAGCGGCGATCCGGCATTTTTCTCGGGCCGCGAAGCTGGATACGGGTTTCTCAGATGCTTACCTGGCCCTCGGCATGGCGCTGAATTCTGCGAAGCGCTTCAGCGAGGCGATTCCACCACTTGAGACGTATGAGGTTCTCGCCCCTGACAGTCCCACCGGCCACTTCCAGCTGGCGATGGCATACGCCGGGGTAGGGCGGAAAGTGGATGCTAACCGCGAGGCCGCGCTGCAGCGGCAAAGCGCGGAGGCTCTCGAGCAGGTGAAACGCAAGGTCCAAGAGGGGCTGGTGCAACAGTCGCCGTCGGGCGCGCAAACTCCGCAGCCACCGAAATAGGGGTGTTCCCAACGACTTGTGAGTGGAAACAATTCTCAAGCACGATTGAACCCTCTGCGAGGTGCGCCCGTTCGCGCCCCAAGTGCGGCGCCTTATCCTTCCTTTGGGTGCTACTAGGGATTCAGTTCTTCACGGTCCTGGGTTGGCCTTGCCGGTCGTCAGCCCAGTCGTCGCCCTCAATTCCCGTGCAGTTCACCAATGTCACCGCGCAGGCGGGCATCAAGTTCGTCCACTACAAAGGCAACAATGGCATGGCAGTGATACGGGAAGAATTCGGTCCCGGTGTGTGCGTGGCAGACTTTGATGGCGACGGTTTTCAGGATATTTACTTCGTCAACGGGCGTGACCTGTACAACCGGGGCATTTCCGTGCGTAATGCCCTTTATCACAATAATGGCGACGGCACCTTCACCGATGTCACGGAAAAGGCCGGCGTCCCAGGCACGGGATTCGGACTGGGATGTGTGTGGGGGGATTACGACAATGACGGTTATCCCGACCTCTACGTGACCCAGTTTGGCCGGAACGTCTTGTATCACAACAACGGAAACGGTACCTTCACCGACGTTACTGACAAGGCTGGTGTGGCGGCCACTGAATCCGGCACTCAGTTTCATGCCGGCGCCACCTTCTTCGACTATGATCGCGATGGCCGCCTTGATCTTTACGTTGGAGGATACGTCACTTTTGCTGCCGACAGCCTGCGCTACTGCAAGTTCGCCGATGCGCTCACCAATTGTCCTCCGAGCGTTTACCGGGGAAGTCCCGACATGCTTTACCACAACAATGGGGACGGGACTTTCACCAATGTGACGTCGGCTGCGGGCATCTATCAACCGGAAGGCAAGAATCTATCGGTGCAGGCAGCGGACTACGACAATGATGGCTGGCCCGACCTGTTCGTGGCCAACGACGGGCTCAATGCGTATCTTTATCACAACGAGCACAACGGCACTTTCAATGAAATTGCACTGCTCAGCGGAATGGCTCTCACCGGTCGCGGCAATACCATGGCTGCGATGTGTATTTCTCTCGGCGATTACGACAATGATGGCTGGCTCGACCTCTATATATCCGATTTCCAGAAAAGCTCCGACCACATTTGGCACAATGACGGGAAGGGCGGCTTCGACGAGGTGAGCGATCAGGCGGGCATCACCGGGCCTACGCGCAATATACTGAGCTTCGGCGGCGGATTCTTCGATTACGACAATGACGGCTGGCTTGATCTGTTCATTGCCAACGGGCACGTTTATCCCGAAGTCGAGCAAGTCTTGCCCGAGATTCACTACAAACAAATCAACTCTCTGTTTCACAACGAAGGCAATGGCAAGTTCATAGAGACGACGAAGGTTGCTGGAAACGGTTTTCAGACGCCCTTCGCCGGCCGGGGCGCTGCCTTTGCCGACTTCGACAATGACGGCTTCGTGGATATCGTCGTGGGTAACAATGGGGATCCGCCGCTGCTGCTGCATAACAGCGGCGGTAACGGCAACCATTTCGTCAACTTCAAACTGGTTGGTACAAAGAGCAATCGCGACGCAATGGGCGCGCGTATTCGCGTCCAGGCCGGCGGGCTTTCGCAAATGCGGGAAATTGCGGGCGGGGGGAGCTATCTCTCGCAAAGCGACCTTCGCGCCAACTTCGGATTAGCTAAAGCTGTCCTCGCCGAAACTGTAGAGATCAAGTGGCCCAGCGGACAGCAGCAGGTCTTCCACAATGTAGAGGCAGATAAGTTCTATCTGATTGAAGAAGGCCGGGATCATCTGGATTTGCAAAAATTCGTTCCCGCCGCACTTTCTGGCGCTGCTTCGGGTGCACCTGCGGGTCGTTCTCCCGATCCGGCCGTGAGCAAAACGCCCAAGAACACGGCGCACCAGTAGAAGCTGTCTGTGATTTTCGCTTCGTCTTCGGCTGAATGGCGCGATTCCTATGTCAACGAAAATAGTCGCAACGGCGTGCCGATGGCCTAGTTTGGCGGATCGTAGAGATTTTCTACGAATGCTGGCGGGCACGGCGACCCTTGGCGTTCTGCCCGGATTTGCACGCGCCATTCAAACGAACAAGTCTCAATATCCTTTTTACGAAGTCGCACCCTCTCAAAGTGGCATTACCTGGGCACATACCGCAGGCAGATCGAAGAATAAATATCTGCCTGAAATCAGCGGTCCGGGCTGTGCATTTCTGGACTACGACAACGATGGCTGGATGGACATTTATCTGGTGAACAGCGGTCGCGCCGATTTCTATACGCCTCCAACGCCGTTGCGCAACGCCCTCTACCGTAACAACCGCGATGGCACTTTCACCGACGTCACCGAAAAGGCCGGTGTGGGCGCGGGCGGCTACGGAATGGGCGTCGCGGTCGGCGACTATAACGGAGATGGATTTCCGGACCTCTACGTTACCCAGTATGGCCGCAGCATTCTGTATCGCAACAACGGGGACGGCACATTTACGGATGTGACCGAGCACGCCGGAGTGTCGGCGCCTGGCTGGGCCTCGAGCGCGGTTTGGTTCGACTACGACAACGACGGACACCTGGATTTATTTGTGGGACAATTCGCCGATTACGACAAACTTAGAAACCAGCAGTGCGGTGATCCCAATGTTAAGACCATCGCGGGCATGAACGAGTATTGCTATCCAAAGGTTTACGATCCACTGCCCAGTTGGCTCTTCCATAACAACGGTGACGGAACATTTACTGATGTCAGCCAGAAGACCGGCATAACGGACTACGCGGGTAAGGCTTGGGGCGTCGTAGCTACTGACATCAACAACGACGGATGGATGGACCTCTTCGTTTCAAACGACACAGTTGCGAACTTTCTGTTTGCCAACCGGCAAGGGAAACATTTCGAGGAGATTGGCTTCACGGCGGGTGTGGGATATGGAGAGGGCGGCAAGATTCGGTCTGGTATGGGAGTAGATTCTGCTGACTTCGATCAGGATGGCTGGATGGATCTTTTCGTTACCAACATTGATCATGAGATGTATTCCCTCTACCAAAATAACCACAACGAGGGGTTCGACGATAAAGCAATCATTTCCGGCATTGGCAACGCCACCGAACTCATGAGTGGCTGGGGCGTAAAGTTCTGTGACTTCGACAATGACGGCAATCTGGATCTGATCATCGCCAACGGCCATCCCAACGATCTCATTGAAAAGGTAAAGCCTCAGGTGGCTTTTCGAGAGTCGCTGCTGCTTTTTCATAACACTGGTACAGGATGGAAAAACATCACCCAGGAGAGCGGGCCGGTTTTCGCAAAGCCGATGTCCAGCCGAGGACTGGCAGTTGGAGATTTCAACAACGACGGGGCGATTGACGTGCTGGTGGCGAATAACGACGAGCCACCTCTCTTGCTTCGCAACGATGTGGGAGCGCAGAACAACTGGCTGGGCCTGCGGCTGTTGGGAAAGAAGGCAAACACTGATGCGATCGGCGCTCGCATCACATATCAGGCAGGAGACCTAAAGAGAAGCAGGATGAAAGTGGGTGGTGGCAGCTTTCTATCGTCCCACGATCCTCGAGTCGTGTTGGGTATTGGAAAGAGAACGAAGATCGATTGGGTCGAGGTTAAGTGGCCCCAACCCAGCAATGTCACACAGCGTTACACGGACCTGCCAATCAATCGCTATATCACTATCGTTGAAGGGCAAGGGAAGTGGGAATGAAACCCCGCGCGCAGCTTTTGAAGGGATACGAGTTCCCGCCGCGCATTTCTCGCAGAGGGTTCCTGTTTGGAATCGCCGGTAGTGCTGCAATTAGCGCGTTTGGACGCTTCGCTCATGCCCTGGGCGATCCAGTTTATCCTTTTGTGCTGGTTCCACCTTCCGTGAGTGGGATCACCTGGACTCATTCCAGTGGAAAATCTCCTCAGAGATACCTGCCCGAAACTGATGGCGCAGGTTGTGCGTTTATCGATTACGACAACGACGGATGGATGGATATCTATTTGGTGAACTCTGGACGATCTGATTTCTTCACGCCTCCTCATCCGCTCCGCAACGCCCTCTATCGTAACAACCGAGACGGCACGTTTACTGATGTCACGGAAAAGGCGGGAGTGGCTGGAGGCGGATTCGGAATGGGCGCCGCGGTTGGCGACTACAACCGGGATGGCTTTCCAGATCTCTATGTCACCCAATGCGGCCGCAGCATTCTGTATCGCAACAACGGGGACGGGACGTTTACGGATGTGACTGAGCAAGCCGGGGTCGCAGCCCCGGGTTGGTCATCGAGCGCAGTGTGGTTCGACTACGACAACGACGGGCACCTCGATTTATTTGTCTGCCGGTTCGGGGATTTCGACAAATCCAAGCACCAGCATTGCATGGCGCCGAACATTCCTGGGCTGCGCGGTGAAACTGAATACTGCAATCCCAAGGTTTACAAGCCGATGGCCAGCTGGCTGTTTCGCAACAATGGAGACGGTACGTTCACAGAAGTCAGCCAGAAAACTGGCATCGCAGACAATGCTGGCAGAGCCTGGGGCGTGGTCGCCACCGACATCAATAATGACGGGTGGATGGATCTTTTCGTGGCCAACGACCAACTCGCCAACTTCTTGTACGTAAACCGGGGCGGGAAACGTTTCGAGGAAATCGGTTTTACCTCGGGAGTGGCTTATGGAGACGGAGGAGCGATTCGCTCCGGCATGGGAGTAGATTCTTCTGATCTCCATGAGGATGGATGGATGGACCTGTTTGTCACGAACATGAACCATGAACTCGACGCGTTCTACCGGAACAAGCGTGATGAGACTTTCGATGACATTTCTGGATCCTCGGGAATCGCAAGCGCCACGAAAATGAAGAGCGGCTGGGGCCTGAAATTCTTCGACTATGACAACGACGGCAACCAGGATCTATTTATCGCGAACGGCCACCCCGACGACCTTATCGACGTTCTCTACCCCAGCGTGACTTATCGCGAACCTCCTCTACTTTTCCATAACACCGGTACAGAACTAAGAAACGTCAGCCAGGAAAGCGGCCCGATTTTTGCCACGCCAATAGCCAGCCGTGGCCTGGCCCTAGGGGACTTTAATAACGATGGCGCGATCGACGTTCTGATTTCAAACAACAACGAACCTCCAGTCCTGCTGCGAAATGAGGCCGGGGCGCAGAACAACTGGCTGGGCCTTCGCCTGGTTGGGACGAAGTCAAACATCGACGCCGTGGGTGCGCGCATAACTTATCAAGCCGCTGATTTGAAAAGGAACAGAATGAAAGTAGGGGGTGGAAGCTATCTTTCGTCCCACGACCCGCGAGTTGTGCTCGGCATCGGAAAACGAACGAAGCTCGACTGGGTCGAAGTTCAATGGCCGCAGCCGAGTGGCTTGACTGAGCGATTCACAGGACTGCCTGTCAATCGTTACATCACCATCGTAGAGGGTGAGGGAAAGTGGAAGTGAAGCAGCGGTCGGTTTCCGGCAAGCACTCTATGCCGCGACTACTTTTGCTTGTCGAGTTCCGATAAGTAGCTTGTCACCATGGCGATGTCGTCGGGATCGCTGGCATATTTCAAGTACTCTCGCAATTGTGCTGCTTCTTTGGTGCGGTCGCCCTTGCCTTCATAGATTTGAGCCAGCAAAAAGTGAATTCGCGGGTCGCTGTTGCTCTTGTCGATAGCTTCAGCCTTCAAGGCGCTTTCTTCCGCCTTGGGCAAGTTATGTAAATTGAAATTCGCGGCAGCGTTATAGGCGTAAGCCACGGCGTCGGTGGTTGAGTCAATTTCGAGAGCGCGGGTACTGAGCTTCAGCATGTCATCCCAACTCTGCAGGCGTCCCGAAATGTCTGCCTGACACAGGTAAGCCGGCAAGTAGTTGGAATCGGCGGCGATGGGCTGGGAACATGCGGTACGAGCCTCTGCCATTTTCTGCTGTGCTTCCAAAGTCTGGCCCAACATCACCCAGGCGGCTGAATATTTCTGATATTGCTTAACCGCCTTGCGCAGGTGTTTCTCGGCTTCGGCCATGTTCTTTTTTCCGAGAGCGCTGCACGCGCCTTCATACTCCTTTTTCGCTTGTTCGGGAATCTGCAAATCTGCCACTCCAACCGTAGTGGTGCGAAGTCCGTTGAGCGGAGGAAGAAAACAATTGTCCGCGCTTGTCTTCTTTGCGGCCTGATCCTGTTCGCTATCCACAATGAGCTTTCTCATGTCTATGCTTGTTGCTGATGCGGGTGCAGGCGTAGGCTGAGGAATCGGCGCTGGGGGCGCGCCGTGTTGTTGCGCGGAAGCAGCGAAGCTGGAGAGGAGTAATGCGACACCGTACAGGCGGTTAGCGGCTCTTATTTTCACGGGCACCTCCACTTCCAAACCAGGGGCTTGACGAAGAGCTTTAAACGCTCCGAAGCAAGTTTCCCTACTTGTGAATCCACTTCATTTCGGCTCCGTAACCCGGAGCACCTCGTTCTCCCGAAGCCCGCTGGTCACGACTTGTTTCTTGCCGGAGGGCCAGTCGACTTCGACTCGGTCGACCTTCGTAGCGTCTCCCAATCCGAAGTACAGCGGGAGGACGCTTTGCGACAGGTACCCCGATTTCCCGTCATTGTACTTGGTATAGGTTTGGCCGGCAGCCAATACGCGCACGGTCGCGCCCAGGCCGTTGCGATTTGAACGGGTCCCGACTGGCACTACCTTGAGCCAATGAATAATTTTTACCTGTGCCAGGTCGCTTACCAGCACCTGAGGCGCCGAATTGAAATCATTGGTAACGATGTCGAGATCCCCGTCATTATCCAGGTCAAAAATCACTGAGGAGCGAGTGGATCGCGGGGACATCACGGTGATCTTCCCTGCATGTCCCGCACACACCTTTTGATTCAGCTCACTCAGGCCCGTTTGTGAGCAGTCTATGCCGAACCAGGGTACATAAATGTCTCGGCGCGGCTCAATTCCCAGCAGGAATTCAGAGTCGAGAAACTTTTCCCCGCGATTGTTCAAGAGCATCGAGTTAATTCCGTAACGAAATGGAAAACTCATTCCGGAAGAGATGAAAATGTCATCCCAGCCGTCTGCATTGATGTCGCCAACGCTCACACCCCAAGGCCAGTAGTTCTCCACTCCTAAACGGTCTGAAACCTCCTCGAATTTTCCGGTCCCCAGGTTGTGGTAAAAGGCGTTGCCCCAGATGTAATCCGAGAGCGAGGCCTGGACGAACGATTCGGGCCAGCGCATAGTGGATTTCAGCTTCTCCCGGTCGGGAGCCACTGTTTCACTCATGTCGGAGTGCATGTCCGTAACAATCAGATCCATGCGGCCATCGTTGTCGAAATCGAAAAACTTCACGCCCATGGCTCCCCACGGAGTCTTCGGGAAATACTGTTCGGTTTTGTCGATGAACTTCTTGCCCCCTGCGTTTTCAAAATAGTGGTCGTGTCCCTGCATATTCAGGATAAACAGGCTGGGGAAGCCAGTCTCGTTCAGATCGGCAAAGCTGGCATCTCCACACCAACCGGTCGGGCGCAAGCCAACTTGCGTGGTCACGTTTTTGAAGCGGTCGTGACCTAGATTCTCGTACAGGACAGGATATTCAAAGCGTTGAGGGTGCAGGTGGCCAGCAAAAGCATCGGGTAATCCGACATATTGACCCTGCGCTCCCTTCTTTTCGCTGGTATAAGTACCGACATTGCAGACCAGGAGATCGAGCAGGCCATCGTTGTTGTAATCAAAAAAGACAGCTCCGGAAGAGTGGGAGATCAGATCAAGACCGGCGGCTTTCGTTATGTCGCGGAAGTGTCCGTGGCCATCGTTCTTGAATAAAGCATTTCCGCCAAGAACGGTGGTGACAAAAAGGGCTTGAGTTCCGTCATTATCGATGTCGGCGAAGGACGCACCGACGCTGATTCGTCCCGGCAAGCCAACCCCTGCCTCTTTGGTGATGTTCTTAAATTTACCGCCGCCCAAGTTTTTCCAAAGCTCATTGCCGCCGACCTGGTTCACAAAGTAAATGTCATAGAGTCCGTCGTTGTCGACGTCTGCGACTGCAATTCCGGTGCCATGATCGTAGTGCACCGGCTTATAGTCGATGCTGGCGTCGTCTACTACGTGGTTCACAAAAGTGATTCCACTCTCTTTTATTCTGTCGGCGAAGTGGAACTGGTAGAACACTTTGAATTCGCTGGCGGTCTGCTCCTGCGTCTTTGCCCGCGCCGCGAGCGAATCAATTCCGACATCTGGATCTGGGTAGCGAACTTGAGGCGCAGAGCCACTCCACACAAGCGCTGGAATGAAGGCGGCACTAGCCAGCGAGAGCAGTGCAGTCAAAAACAAGCAATTCCGATGTCGCGCCATTGGCGAAAGGCTCTTAAACTCTAATTTCCGTTTCCAGTTATGACTTTCAATGCTTGAAGGCTACGCGCGTGCCCTGTTTCGGCCAATGAACTCTGATCTCGGAAACATCGGACGATGAGGACCGGCGATCAAAGTATACCCCAGCTGACACGCTGCGAATCTAATCATGCAATGGTGGCTCTGGCGTGGAGTGTCTCGTGCGTGTCCTCTGGGGCGTCCAGGCGGACTTCACAGAGTTCCGTGACCAGATTGCCTGCCCAGCGGTAGATGTTGTGCTCTTTGATGGTTCGACGCATACGGTGGATCCGCAGTTGCTTGTCTTCCGGCTCCATCTCCAGGGCGACCCGGATTGCTTCCGCGGATTGATCGATGTCGTACGGGTTCACCAGCAGTGCATCGCGCAGTTCGCGCGCTGCACCGGTGAACTGGCTCAAGATCAGCACGCCGCGTTCGTCCCCGCGCGCCGCAAGGAATTCCTTCGCCACCAGGTTCATGCCGTCGTGCAGCGATGTCACCATACAGAGATCTGCCACGCGGTAGTACGCTGCGATCTCGTCATGGCTGTGGCGCCGCTTCAGAAACACAATAGGTTTCCATCGGTCTGATTGAAAGCGCCAGTTGATCCGGTCGGCTTCCGCTTCCACCTCAGCCAGCAGGTCGTGATAGCGCTTGATGTGCGTCCGGCTGGGCGCTCCAATCTGGATGAATGTGAATTTCCCCTGGTAGGTTGAATATTTCTCCAGGAACCGCTCGATCGCCAGAAAGCGCTCCAGAATTCCCTTGGTGTAGTCCACGCGGTCCACGCCGATCCCCAGGAGGGTTGCCTCCGTACCCAGACTATGCAGCAACGATGCGCGTTCCAGATAGGTGAAAGCATTAGTGTTGCCTTCGCCTGGTTCGTCATCAGGGACGTCTACACTGATCGGGAAGGGGCGGACAATGGTACGGTGGTCCTGGCGCAGGACGGAAAAATGTTCCCAGTCCACGCGCGACTCCACCACCCGGTCTACCGTTTGCAGGAAGTTGTTGCAGTGAGCCTGCACGTGGAAGCCGATGAGATCGGCCCCCAACAGACCATCCACCAACTGACGCTGCCAAGGACAGATGCCAAAGGCCTCCGGGTTCGGCCACGGGATGTGCCAGAAGATCGCCACACGCGCATCCGGCCTCTTCTCTTTGATCAGCCGCGGCAGCAAAGCGAAGTGATAATCCTGGACCAGAACCACCGGGCTGGGTATGTCTCCGATTTCTTCCAGCACGGCGTCGGTGAACTTGCGGTTAACCTCCTGGTAGTGCTGCCAGTCGGAGGCACGGAAGATGGGGCGGGTGTGCGCAATATGACAGAGTGGCCAGAGACCCTCGTTGGCAAAACCGTAGTAGTAGCCTTCCTCTTCCTGCTTGTTCAGCCACACGCGTCGCAAGGTGTAGCGAGGATCATCGGGAGGAACACGGAGACGATCGTGAGCATCCACGGCTTCCATATCACCATCCCCGCTGCCGTGTGCGATCCAGGTACCGTCGCAGGCGTTGAGCACGGGTTCGAGCGCGGTTACGAGGCCGCTTGGCGGCACCACGACATCGATCGACTTTCCATTCCGCTGGTGAATGTAAGGCTCGCGGTTGGAGACCACGAAGAGCCGGCTGCCGTCGAGGCGAGTCTGCAGGTGCACGGAAAGCCGGTCGGCCGTCCATTTCGATTCTCCGGCTTCCCGCAGCCGGGCCTCGTTTTCGGCGGCGCTGCGTGCCAAATTGAGGCTCTCGGCCATGGTGGCAACTTCGCGGGCCAGAGGTCGAAACATGTCGAGATCAGGCATCTTCTGGGATGAGGAGATTCTCCCGGTGCGCATCGCCCGCATCCATTGCGCGGCTCGCGCGATGGGGCCGCTGATGCTCCAGCGGACGATGAGCACAGTGATGAAAACGATCAGAAAAACCTGCGCCAGCACACGGAAGAATGTTTCCCGCCACATCCGCAGCGTCTGCGCCTGAATGTAGCCCGCGTCATGAACAATCACCAGCCCGCCCGACAATTCATCCTCATGGTGAAGTGGCAGTGCGAAAATCAGGATCTGCGTGCCTCCCGACTTAACGAACGCACTCTCATCATGATCGTCTCGGATGGCCTGGGTCAGCGGTTGCGGGCTCGCAGTAAGAGTTTTCCCCAGCTCCGGAGTCATCGCGACGACCTGAGCCTGCCGGTCATAGACGGCGACTCCAATGAGGTGCTCACGGTTGCCGAAGCGCTGCACCAGACGCTGCAGAGCCTGGTTCGAACCAGTTCCCCAGGTTTTCTCGACGTTGCCGGCAAGACTCTCGCCCAGCACCTCGGCACGCCGCTCCAGGTCGCCGCGGAGAGCGCGCCGCTCCGCAACCACCTGATAAGAGGAGAAAGCCAGCGACACCAGGGTTATGCCGACAATTAGAGAAACAATCAGCCGAACACTCAACAACCGCATGCATGAACCTCCTGCGGCAAGTCTGTGATGTTCCCGAGATCGACGAAGCCAGAGATACAAGGAGAAAGCGCACGCGCGGGTATTGCTTTCGAAGGTTTGAAACCAAGGGACAGAGGCGCGCAGGCCGTCCCTCGCTCAAAAAACCGTTAGATTGGCTCGATGGTGCACACTGCTGTGGCTACTATCCGGTTCATAGCAGTCTCCTGGCGGAGGGGATTTATTTGTACAAGAAAACGATGCAACTACTCTTCCAAGACGATGCTTCCCTAAGTCATTGAAATGCCAGTTACTTAATCGTGACACGCCAAAGTCGGTACCGTGCAAAGATGGCGGGTACCGAGAAAATTGTGCCGTACCAGTTTCTGCCAACTTATCTTGACGGACATCGGGTCCAGGTCTGGTAAATTACAAGTTTTGTAGCCTTATCGGTTCGGTCGCGGAAAGGACAAACCCTGAAGATGAAGATTGCAAATGATGTTACAGAATTGATTGGACACACTCCGCTGGTGCGGCTGAACAAAGTCACGGGAGGCTGCGTGGCCGACGTGGTGGCCAAACTGGAGAGCCAGAATCCCGTAGGCAGCGTTAAGGACCGCATCGGCGTGAGCATGATTACCGAGGCGGAGCGCGCGGGCAAGATTCGGCCGGGGAAAACGGTTCTGATCGAGCCAACCAGCGGCAATACTGGAATCGGCCTGGCTTTCGTTGCCGCCGTCAAAGGATACCGTCTAATCCTGACGATGCCGGAAACGATGAGCCTGGAGCGGCGCATTCTGCTGCTGGCCTTCGGCGCAGAAATCATTCTTACGCCGGGTCCGAACGGAATGAAGGGAGCCATCGCCAAGGCGCAGGAGTTGCTGGCGAACACTCCTAATAGCTACATGCTGCAGCAGTTCGATAATGCCGCCAACCCCAAGATTCATTTCGAGACGACGGGCCCCGAGATTTGGAACGATACCGAGGGACGTGTGGACTTCCTGGTCTCCGGCGTGGGCACTGGCGGGACCATCACCGGCGTTTCTGAATACATTAAGCCCAGGAAGCCTTCTTTCAAGGCGGTCGCCGTGGAGCCGGCGGATAGTCCGGTGCTTTCGGGCGGCAAGCCTGCGCCGCACAAGATCCAGGGAATCGGCGCCGGCTTTGTTCCCAGCATATTGCGCCGGGACTACATCGATGAGGTGATTACGGTCACCAACGATGACGCGATTCGCATGGCCCGGCGGCTTCCGCTGGAAGAAGGTCTTTTTGTAGGGATTTCTTCCGGAGCGGCAGTGGTCGCGGCTTTGCAAGTCGCGCGGCGTTCAGAGAACGCGGGAAAACTGATCGTCGTGGTTCTGCCGTCGTTCGGAGAACGCTACCTCAGCACCATCCTTTTTGAGGAGCTTCGCAGCCGTGCGCAACAGATTCCTACCTCGGCGCTGCCGGCCTGATGGGACGCAAACCAAGGGCGTTGGCAGGGTTCCTCGAGGTTGCGCCGTGGCACGGGCTCCGTCGTGGAAATTCTGTGGAAATCTAGCTGAAAGGGCCGATTTTTCGGGCTTTTCACAAGACATGCAGGTGTATGATGTTCCTCCATCGTCGATAAGTACGGTGGAACCCTAACGGGTGTTTCTCAGTTATACTTGTCAACTCTGAGCGATCAGGCTTGTACGGGTGAACCGGCGGGTGCGCGGTGCGGGCGTTGCTGTCGGCACTACAGTAAGGGAGGTAAAGTTATTTTATGCCCACAAACGATTCATCCAGGGAAGCGCCGCGTCCTGCGGCGATCGAGAAAAAGCCTTACGAAAAGCCGGGTTTTCGCCACGAACAGGTTTTTGTGACTTCGGCTCTGTCGTGCGGCAAGATGTCTCCGACACAGTCCGGCTGCAACATGAACCTGAGCGCATCATGAATTTGTGCCCTGATGCAGCTATGGGCGAAGCTCACCTCCTCAAATGTGAACTGGCGTCCGAGGTACTGCATTCGTCGGGGAGACTAAGGCTGTGTGTCACGGGTTGGAGCATGCTCCCAACGGTTTGGCCCGGTGACACGCTCGTGGTTGAACGCGTCAGCCCGGATCAAGTCCGCATCGGAGATGTCGTGGTAGTCGCGCGCGACGGCAAGCTCTGTGAGCATCGAGTGATCTCAATAACGGAAGATTCCGGGAACCGGCAATGGATTACCCGAGGCGACGCGCTGCCCGTCCCTGACCGGCCCGTGCTGGAGAATGAGTTGTTGGGCCGGGCTTCTTACCTGATCCGTGCCGGAAAACGACTCGCGATGCCGGCGGAGTTGAACCTGGTCGAGCAGCTGATCGCAAAGATTGTTCAGAACTCTGGTCGGGCGGCGCGCGCCCTCGTTTATCTGCACCGCAAGGTGCATATTCCAGAGAAATCGGCTCCAGAGGAATCGGTTCCGTGCCAGGGCTAGCCACACAAGTCGAGCGTTATAGCGTGGTGATTGCAATCGGCGGTGTCCCTGTCAGAGTGAACACGACTGATGCGGATTTTCTCGAGATGTTGCAGAATCGCTATGCGGGGTTCGTGAACGCGGAAGGGCATGCTGAATTCGATTTCGATGTGGACCTGGCCGCAACATCGTTACCCGATCCCGACGCGGAAGTGAGCGTCACGCACGGGTCCGGCCGGTGGTTCATGCGGCGCGGGGATTTCCATGCTGAGTGGGAGCCGGCGACGGGCACGGGCCGGATTCGCCAGAGCGCGAACCCGTACTCAATCGATGCTGTCCTGCGCATCGTGCATACGCTGGTGCTAGCCAAGCAAGGCGGATTCCTTTTGCACTCGGCCAGCGCGATTCGCAACGGGAGGGCCTTCTTGTTTGCCGGTGTGTCAGGAGCAGGGAAGACCACGATCGCCCGCCTCGCTCCCGCGGATGCTACTCTTCTGACCGATGAGATTTCCTACGTTCGCAAGCTGGACGTTTCCACGAAGCAGGACAGCTCCACGAAGAAAGACAGCTATGTAGCGTTCGGCACTCCCTTCACTGGTGAACTGGCGAAGCTGGGTGAGAATACATCGGCGCCTGTGGCCGCACTTTATCTGCTGGCCCAGGGTCCGGGAAATCGCATTGACCCGGTGGCTGCAGCCGATGCGGGGCGCGAGCTTCTGGCCAACATGCTTTTCTTTGCCGAGGATCAGGAAATGGTCCATTGGGCATTTCAGGCGGCGTGCGACTTCGTCCATCGCGTTCCGGTTTACCGGCTTACTTTTGTGCCGGACGCGCGCGTTTGGGAGATGATTGGATAAATGAATAAGAAACTCTATGTCGCGCGCAGTCCTCGAATCGCAGCTCGCATGCTGGGCGAAGAAATGCTGGTAATGTCAGGCCAGGGCTCGACGCTATTCACGCTCAACCCGACCGCGACTATTCTCTGGCAAGCCGCAGACGGGGCGACCCCACTCGACGAAATCGTGGAGCGCCGCATCTGCTCCGAGTTCGAAGTGAAGCCCGAAGAAGCCCTGCGGGATGCCGAAGCGCTGGCCGAGGACTTGGCCAAACACGGCATCCTCCTGATCTCGGACCAACCGATCTCGGAGCGACCGATCGCGAGCCCGGACGTGCCGGCGCAGGAACAGCCCCGGGAGCAACGACGATGAGCTCGATAATGCAGGAAGTGAGCGACCGGGCGCTGCGGCTGAGCGTTCCCCTCAGTGTGCAGCTTGATCTTACCTACCGCTGCAACGAGCAGTGCGTTCACTGCTACCTCGATCACGACGACCACGGGGAGATGACTACTGTTGAAATCAAGCACCTGCTCAAGGAGATGGCTGAAGCCGGCGTCTTCATCTTAACTTTGAGCGGCGGCGAGATTTTCATGCGCAAGGACTTTTTCGAGATTTTGGAGTATGCGCGCTCGCTTACCTTCTGCATCAAGCTCAAGACCAATGCCGTGCTGATTCGCGAAGCTCAGGCAGCGCGCCTTCGCGATCTGGGTGTGGAATCGATTCAGATCAGCATCTATTCGCACCGGCCGGAAGTGCATGACGCGATCACCAAAGTTCCAGGCTCGCTGCGACGGTCGATCAATGCTATCCGCTTTCTCAGGGCGCAGGGCCTGAAGGTGGTCGTCGCCAATGTGCTGATGACTGAGAACATGCAGGACTATCATGGCGTCCGTGCGCTGGCTGAGGAAATCGACGCCAATTACACGCTGGACCCGACCATTACACCGAAAATGGATGGCGACCGCTCCATCGTGGACTTGAACGCGGGCGAATCCGCTCTGCAGCGCCTCTTCCGGGACGAAGCTTTCGTGGGTAACGCCGAAGAGTTCTGTGCGCCTCCGCCCGCGCCCGATGAAGACAGCATGAACGCACTGCCTTGCAGCGCCGGCCACACCGCCTGCTATGTTTCTCCTTACGGGGAGTTTTATCCTTGCGTGCAGTTTCCCTTGTCCTGCGGCAATGTACGGCAGCAGCCCTTCATCGATATCTGGCGCAACTCGGAGCAATTGAAGGAAGTCCGCTCCATTCGGTTGCGCAATCTGTCGAGTTGCTCGCAGTGCGCGCACGGCTCGACCTGCACTCGGTGCCCGGGCTTGGCGTTCATGGAAGGGAACATGCGCGGTCCTTCCACCGCGGACTGCGAAAAATCCTTCGCCCGAACGGGCATTCCGTCTGCCAATCTGCTGCAGAAAAAGGGGAACGCATCCACTCCGCGTCTCGTCCAGATCCAGATCGTACCGTCGATCAGAGGCGCCAGGCTCTCCGACGTTGACGTCTCCGCAAGGGCTGTAGCGTCATAGCGCCGGGAACACCACTCTGCCCCCCGCGCTGTGCTCCGACTTTATGGCTAACATGCTTTGCGGGGTGAACGAGGGAGGGCTGGCCATTCCACCCGGCGAACGAAGTTATCACCCATGTGCGAAAGCAGCTAAGATTGCAGGTGTATATACTCCCGTTCGTCCATCGATTACGAGGCAACTTATGGGTTCATGTACGAAATGGAAGTGCTGGTTGGTGCTGCTTTGCTTGTGCCTTTTGACAGGCAGCGTGGTTGGTCAGCAGGCGCCCACGCCCGGTCTTCAGCCGCTCACAGCGATGCCGTCGGTCATTCAAGTTCCGCCTGAGGCCCTGCCGTCTTCCAACTTCAACGCCGAAGCGGCCACGAACGCTTACTTGGCGCAGATTCCTGCCGATGCCCGAGCGCGGTCGGACTCCTACTTCGAAGGCGGCTATTGGATGATGCTCTGGGATTTTCTCTACGGAGCGGCCATTCTTCTTCTGCTGCTGAATCTTGGCTGGTCGGCGGCTATGCGCAATCTCGCCGAGCGGGTCACTCGCTTCAAGCCCATCCAAACCATCGTCTACTGGGTGCAGTATCTCCTGGTCACGTCGATCTTAGGTTTCCCGCTCACAGTTTACGAGGACTACTTCCGCGAACATAAATATGGGCTGGCCACCCAGACCTTTGGTCCGTGGATGAGTGACCAGCTAAAGGGTCTGGGACTGAATCTCGTGCTCGGCGGCATCTTGGCGGTCGTGCTGTTCGGCATAGTTCGGCGACTGCAGCGCACGTGGTGGATTTGGGGCTCTATCGTCACTCTGTGCTTCCTGATCGTCGTGGTCCTCATCTCGCCGGTCTACCTTGTTCCCATCTTCAACAAGGTCACAAGACTGGACGATCCCAGGGTTACCCAGCCGATCCTAAGCATGGCCCGCGCCAATGGAATTCCTGCCCAAGATGTTTTTGAGATCGATGCATCCCGGCAAACCACGCGCATGAGCGCCAACGTGAGCGGCTTCGGAAGCACGATGCGGATCACGCTCAATGACAATCTGCTGCGCCGCGGTTCGCCAGAGGAGATTCAGGCGATCATGGGACATGAGATGGGACACTACGTTCTGCACCACATTTACAAGGACATTCTGTTCTTCGGTGTCGTAATCGTGATCGCCTTCGCTTTGCTTCAGTGGTCGCTGAACCGGTCTCTGCAGCGTTGGGGAGAGAAATGGAAGATCAGAGGGACAGGCGATACCGCCGTGCTACCGCTCGTGGTTTTGCTGGTGTCCATCTTTGGTTTTTTTATAACCCCTATCATAAACACCCAAACACGCACCACTGAGGGCGAGGCCGATATGTATGGTTTGAACGCTAGCCGGCAGCCGGATGGTTTCGCTCAGGCGGCCATTCATCTCGGGGAATACCGCAAGATGAACCCGGGGACGATCGAGGAGTGGATCTTTTTTGATCACCCGAGCGGCCGCAATCGGATTTACGCCGCCATGCGCTGGAAGGCTGAAAACCTCAAGCTGATGCGATGGCAGGCGAGTCAGGAAGGCGCCGCCGGTTCGTCGCCTTCAGATCAGAAGTAATGGGCCGCGGGCTGAGGCCCGCAGGAAAACATCTTTTTCATCTTCCTTCAAATCGCTCAGCATGCGAAATTAGTTGCATGGCCCTGGTGGTTCGTCGCTCACGGATTCATTCGGTCGGTGTGTTCACTACCACGCCCGTTCGCAAAGGCACCCGCGTCGTCGAATACGCTGGCCCGCGCATCACTCCGCAAGAGGCCGACCGCCTCTACGACGGCGCGTCCCGCACTTACCTTTATGGTCTGGAGGATGGCAAGACGATCATTGACGGCGAAGGCCTGGGCGCTTACTTGAACCATTCCTGCGATCCCAACTGCGAGATCGACGAAATCAAGCGCCGGGCGTGGATCTTTGCCCTTCGCGACATCGCCGCCGGCGAGGAGCTGCTGTGGGACTACAACCTTTACGACGATGAAGCTCCCGCGCCTTGCCGGTGTGGGTCGCCCAAGTGCCGCGGCACCATGTATTCGCGAGAATGGATGGCCAGGATGCGACGCAAGGCGCGCGGGGCGAAATCAAAGCCGCGAGCAAGACAAACCTCGAAGAGAAGCGGCGCCGGCTAAGCTCTTCCCGATGCCTTTCCTATACTCCTCGATAATTGCATCCCACGCCCGAACGAAAAAACCACGGCGGCCGTCGATCAAACCCCTGCCCCTATCGGCTGGCGCAGAGTGATCCTCTCCTCATCCTCGTCCTGGATCGCGGTATGAGTTTTCGCGACGAGCATATAAATGGACGGCACCACAAATAACGTGAAGATCGTGCCGATAATCATGCCGCTCACCAGCATGATGCCGATACTGTTGCGCGCGCCGGCGCCAGGCCCTTTGGCCAGAACGAGCGGGAAGTGGCCGAAGACGGTGGCGGCGGTCGTCATCAGGATCGGACGCAGGCGGGTGCTGGCGGCCCCGATGATGGCTTCGAGCTTGCTCAGTCCCGTTTCCTGCAAGTGGTTACCGAATTCCACGATCAGAATTCCGTTCTTGGCGATCAGACCGACCAGAGTGATCAGGCCGACCTGACTGTAGATGTTGAGCGTCGTGAAACCGAGGAACGAGAACATCAACGCGCCCGAGATGGCCAACGGAACCGAGCCGACGAGAATGATGAAAGGATCGCGGAAGCTCTCGAACTGCGCCGCGAGCACGAGGTAGATCAGGATCGCCGACAGCAGGAACGTGCCCAGAAACTTGCTGCCCTCCACTCTAAGCTGACGCGATTCACCGGCATAATCCACGGTGAAACCTTGCGGCAAAATCTGCTTGGCTTGATCTTCGAGGAACGTGAGCGCCTTGTCGAGCGGCACATTCGGCGGAATTACGCCCTGAATGCGTACCGCATTCAACTGCTGAAATTTATTCAGCGAGCGAGGCTCCGTCGTGGTTTTCAGCGTGGCAAAGGTAGAGAGCGGCACCAGTTTGTCGGACGATCCCTTCACATAGATTTGCGAAAGCTGATCGGGCGTGAGGCGCTCGACACGCTGCACCTGCGGGATGACCTTATAACTGCGCCCCTGAATGCTGAATCGGTTGACGTAGTTCCCGCCCAGCATGGTCGAGAGATCCTGGCCGGCCTGGCTCAAATCCACGCCTTGGGAGCGCAGTTTGTCGCGATCGAAGACGACTTCCGTCTGCGGCTGGTCAAACTTTACGTCGGTGTCGGCATAAATGAACAAGCCGCTGGCCATGGCCTTCTGCACGATCCTTTCGGCGAGCTGGCTGACTTGCTGAGGCTCAGCGGAGGAAGCGATCACGAAGTCGACGGGGAAGTTTCCGCCACCGGGTAGCGGTGGTGGGGTCAGAGGTATCACACGCACTCCGGCAATTTTCGACAATTTCGCCGACGACTCGACGAGTAGCTGCTGCGTTGTCTTCTTGCGCTCGCTCCACGGCTTGACCACCATTCCTCCGAAGCCGCCGCCAGGATTCGTGATCTGGAAGAGGCTCTCACTCTCCGGGAAGGAGTGGTAGACGTCGTACACCTGATTGGCGAACAGGTTCGTTTGGTCAAGCGTGGCGTTCGCAGAAGCCTGAATCACGCCGAATACCACTCCCTGGTCCTCTTGCGGCGCGAGTTCACGTTGCGAAAACATGTAAAACGGGATCATGAGCAGCGCAACGATCGCCCACACCGTAAACACGACCGGGCG
This sequence comes from Candidatus Sulfotelmatobacter sp., assembly GCA_035486795.1. Classification (GTDB taxonomy): domain Bacteria; phylum Acidobacteriota; class Terriglobia; order Terriglobales; family Acidobacteriaceae; genus Sulfotelmatobacter. The sequence continues at coordinate 57,037 of DATHMS010000052.1, forward strand.
ATAGTGCAGAGTACCCGTCAGCACGCGAGTATAGAGAGTTCGTATCCGTTCGAACTGACGATTGACGATGCCGGAAAATCCACGCTCGGTGTCGCCGGCTCGAAGCAACTTCGACCCCATCATGGGGGACAAAGTAAGCGCCACAACACCGGAGACAGTCACTGCGCCGGCCAGGGTGAAAGCGAATTCGCGGAAGAGCGATCCGGTCAGTCCGCCCTGGATGCCGATGGGCGCGTAAACCGCGGCCAGCGTAATGGTCATAGCGATAATCGGCCCCACCAGTTCGCGGGCGGCATCTTGCGCGGCACGGAACGGTAACTTCCCCATCTGCAAATGGCGTTCGACGTTTTCCACCATAACAATGGCGTCGTCGACCACAAGACCGACGGAAAGCACGATGGCCAGCAGCGTCAGAAGATTGATGGTGAAGCCCGCGACCAGCATGAGAAAGACCGCGCCGATCAGCGAAACCGGAATCGCCACAATCGGAATGAGCACAGACCGGAACGAACCCAGGAAAAGGAAGATGACAACGACGACGATCAACAGCGTTTCAGTAAGCGTGTGCAGAACTTCGTTGATTGCATCTTGAATGTAAGCCGTGGAGTCGTACGGAATGCCTAGAGTCATTCCAGCCGGCAATTGTTCCTGAATGGCGGGAAGCGTCTTGCGCACTGCTTTGATGACATCCAGTGAATTTGCCGTGGGAAGGACCCAGATTCCCATGAATGTGGCAGTTTCGCCATTGAAACGCACATCCTGGTCATAATTTTCCGCACCCAGCTGCACGTCGGCAATTTCGCCGAGGCGAACCACTACGCCGTTTTCCTGCTTCACGACCATCTGTTTGAAGTCATCGGGCGTGCGCAGGTCGGTGTTTGCGATCAGGTTTACAGAAACCATCGAACCCTTCGTGCTGCCGAGCGCCGACAGATAGTTGTTCTTCGACAGCGCGTCATGGATGTCGGAGGGCGACACGCCGCGGGCCGCCATTTGATCGGGCTTGAGCCAGATACGCATGGCGAAGGTGCGGTTGCCGAGGATGTCGGCGCGCTGCACGCCGCTGACTGCGCTCAGCTTGGGCTGCACCACCCGGGTCAGATAGTCGGTGATCTGGTTCTCGTCGAGGTCCTTCGCTGCGAAACCGATGTACATTGCGGCGAACTGTTGGTCCGCCGTTTGCAGATCGATGACCGGCACCTGCGACTCAGGCGGCAAGTCGTTCTTCACCTGGTTGACCTTAGCCTGAATCTGCGTGAGGGCCGCGTTGGTATCGTAGTTCAACTTCAGGTGAACAATAATCGTGCTCAGGCCCTGGGCACTGGTTGACTCCATGTAATCGATGCCGTCGGCGCTGGCAATCACGCGCTCCAGCGGCGTGGTGATAAATCCACGTACCAGGTCGGCATTCGCGCCCACGTATACGGTCGTGACTTGAACGAGAGAAATGTCGCTGCGGGGATATTGCCGGACGCTCAGCGAACGGACGGCCTGCAGACCGGCGATGAGAATGAGAAGGTTTACCACCATCGCTAGAACTGGACGCCTGACAAATAAATCAGTGAACTTCATGCACGCTCCTCGCTCGTCCTCTCGTTGTGCTCCAAGTGTCTGCTCAACTCTCTTCCGGGTTCGGTTTGGCGCTATTGTCAGGTTTCACAGCGTTGTTAATCTCGACCGGCGCGGCGTTACGGAGCCGGAAGACGCCGGCGCTGACAACTTCATCGCCCGGATTCAATCCGGAGGTGACCGCGACCTGATCGCCGCGGCTGCCCTCGATCTTGATGATCTGCTGGCGCACGCCGCGATAGGTCTTGCCCGTCTTTGGATCCTTCATGTCGGTCACGACGTACACCGAATCACCGTAGGGAGCGTAGTTGATGGCCGATGCCGGCAATGGAATAACGCCGCGTGGCTCGCCTACCGGCAACTCGACTTGAACGTACATGCCGGGACGCAGCTTCCCGCCCGGGTTCTGCACCGTGGCCTGGATCTGGATGTTGCGGGTCTGTTCGTTGATCACCGAATCAAGGGCCGTAATCTTCCCACTGAACGCCATTCCCGCAACGTCGGCATTGGTGACATGCAGAGCGCGTCCGATTTTCATTTTTGAAGTTTCCTGCTGCGGCACGCCGAAATTCACATAAATGGGGTTCAGCGCCTGCAGCGATACGATTGCCTGCCCTGCGGCCAGATACTGGCCGAGGCTGATCTGGCGGAGTCCGAGAATTCCCGAGAACGGAGCATGGATCGTTTTCCGCGCGATGGCGGCCTTGATGTCGCCAACCTGCGCTTCCGTGGCCTTCTGCTGCGCGGCGGCGTTGTCGAACTCTGACTTGGAAATAACCCCCGCTTTCACCAGTTGCTCGGAGCGGCCATATTGAACGTGCGCCAGATCGCGCTGGGCTTCCACGTTGGCAAGCTGCGCTCTCTCCTGGCGAGTATCGAGTTCAACAAGAATGTCCCCCTCTTGCACCGACTGGCCAGATTCGAAGTGAATCTTATCGACCGTCCCGGGCAAGTCCGCGCTCACCGTAACACCCTCGATTGCGGCCGCTGTCCCGATTACAGAGAGGGTCGAAGGCCACGTCTCGCGCTTGGCGATTACGGTGGTAACGGCCGTGGGCGGCATCTGGAAGCTGGCACCCATCGCGATGGCAGCCTCGACCTGGCGGTATTTCAGAAACCCGAGGCCGCCGACCAGCGCCGCCATCAGCACCAGCATAATAATCATTCGTTTCGCCATACATTCTCCGGATAAGGAACAGAATAACGGGTGCCCTTAGGGTTTAGGAAGCGGGGAGCCCCATGCAAATTTATGGAGATATGGATTTCCCGAATTGACCAAAGGATTCAAAGCCTTGGTGCACTTTGTTCGATCTGGTTTGGCGCTAACTCTTAGCATATTCTGCCCTGCCGCTTTTCCTCAGCCTTTTCGAATCTGGTCTCTAAATGAAGTAAACGCTCCCGCTTTCGTCGGGGTTACGCACTTTCATTTAAATGCTTTCATTCAAATAGACGACGGCGGCATCTGGAATCGACAAGTAGCTCGACATTTGTTTTGTTATGGACAGGTCAGGGCCTCCCTCGATTTCGGGGACGGCAGGCGGGAAGATGAAACTCAACGAAAAATATGGTTTTAGATGGTCTGCTAGATTATTCAATATGCTTCCCTTGCCCACTCCCCCGTCTCGGGGCTTCGCCAGCGACAACAATGCCGGCGTGCATCCCGAGATTCTCGAAGCGATTGCCCGCGTCAACCAGGGCCACGTAAAGGCATACGGCTACGATGCCTACACTGATTCGGCGGTCAAGAAGTTCGAAGAGCATTTTGGACCTGACATTGCAGTCTTTTTCACCTTCAACGGGACCGGCGCGAATGTTCTGAGTCTGCAAGCTCTGACCCGATCCTTTCAGTCGGTGCTGTGCAGCGACTATGCGCACATCTATACCGATGAATGTGGCGCGCCGGAGAAGCACACCGGTTGCAAGCTGATTCCATTGCCCCATCAGGACGGCAAGATCACGCTGGCGTCCGTCCGCCACGCCTACCACGGCATCGGCGACGAACACCACTCGCAGCCCCGCGTCATCTCCATTACCCAGTCCACCGAAATGGGCACAGTCTACCAACCGGAAGAGATTCAAGCGCTCGCCCGCTTTGCCCACGAGCACGACATGTTCCTCCACGTGGACGGGGCGCGGATCGCCAACGCCGCCGCCTCGCTTGGACAGACTCTCCGCCAAGCCTCCCGCGATTTAGGGGTTGACGTTCTCTCTTTCGGCGGTACCAAGAATGGAATGCTGGGAGGCGAAGCTGTAGTGTTTTTCCATCCCCAACAGGGCCAGGATTTGCTCTACCTCCGCAAGCAGAGCATGCAACTGGCCTCAAAGATGCGCTTCGTCGCTGCGCAATTCGAAGCTCTCCTCACCGACGACCTCTGGCGGCGTAGTGCTGAGCACGCCAACCGCATGGCTCGCGTTCTGGAAAAGGAAGTCAGTCGGATCCCGGGCGTTGAAGTTGTCTGGAAGGTTGAAGCCAACGGCGTCTTCGTACAGATCCCTCGCCATGCCATCGAAAAGATCTACCAGCATTACTTTTTCTACACGTGGGTCGAGGAGGAGTCGATCGTGCGCTGGATGTGCTCCTTCGATACCACCGAGGACGATATCCGCAAGTTCGCCAAGTTGGTTGCCGAGGCAGTGAAGGGGTGACGGACGATGCTCAACCTCGTTGTTAACGATTGCTTTTTGCCCTGTTTCTAGCTAAATTGACCAAGTTGCCGCGCTGCGCGAGCATTTAGCCGGCCGCCTAACTCCAGGAGTCGTTGATGAGCCGGAAGTGGTTCAGCATCCTCGCACTTATCGCCGCCGCGACGTTCTTGTTCAACCTGTCGAGTTGTGGATTCAATCAGCATCTAGTGTCGATTCAGGTGGTTCCTCCGGGCGTGACATTCAACTCCGTGGGATCGAGCGCGGTATTCCAAGCGATGGGTACATATGAGCATCCGCCGGAGACTAAGAACATCACCAATCTCGTAACGTGGTCGGTTGATTCGCAAAACCTGGTTACGATCACGGATACGAGTCTTGTGACCGCGGTCAGCATCTGCGGCAGCGGGAACCTGTATGCGAGTTATTACGACAGCCCCAACCAAGTCACCGGCAGTGCGTTCATTACTGGGGGCGGCGCCGGCACCGCAGCTTGCAACCAGGCTATTTTGACCGTGGATATAGTGGGGACGGGAGGATCTGTAGTTGATTCTACCGGCGCCATCAAGTGCCCCGCCAGCGCCTGCTCAGCGGACTACGCCCTTGGCAGCGCCATTGGCCTGACGGCTACGCTAGGCTCGGGTCAGACCTCAGTCCAGTGGACCAACTGCAACGGTGGGTTTTCGGGTGACACTTGCACTGTCGTCCTGAACGTTGACACGACCGTGACTGCTACCTTCCAGTAAGACACACCTAATCCACATCACCGAGCAGCTTGCCTAACGTGGGCTTGTGTTTCTCCTGCTTCTTGTTCTTGTGTGGGACCACCTTCTCGGCAGGAGGCGCGCCCATCCGCTCCCGCGCCAGTTCCTTCACGGCCTGCACTGCGCGAAACCGCTTTACCTTTTTCTTGCGCGCCATTTTCCCGCGTCCCAACCTTCATGTTGCCATAGCCTCGGCCCCCGCGAACATGCAATAATCGTCATTCATGGAAGAGCGCGATTTTTTCGACGAGAGCACCCAGAGGAAGATGGCAACCCTGAACTGTCCTCACTGCCATCAGCCCGCAGAATACGAAGTCACCTGGGTGGTGCGCACCAAGAAGCGCCAGCTTACCGGACGCGCCGACGAGCGCGACCGCGCCCGCTTCGCCAAAGCCCGCTCCTACATGTTGCGCAAAGACGACCTGATGGCCTGCAAGAACATGCGCTGCCGCAAACGGTTCGAGATCTCCGGCGTGCAGTCGGTCGTCTTCACGGAGTAATCCGGCCCGAGTTCCTGTTCAGCTCTAAAGTGCCAATCGCCAACCGCTGATTTATACTGAATGGTTTTCCTGTCGCTCCCGAAGCGCCAGGAGTCAGGAGTCATGTTTGAAAATCCTGGTTTGCATGAAGCAGGTGCCTCAGAAAGACGCACCGCTCAAACTGAACGAAACCGCCGCGTGGATCCGCGACGACGTTTCCTATGAAGTAAATGAGCCCGACGCATTCGCGCTCGAGGAATCGCTGCGCCAGAAAGAGAAGCACGGCGGAGAAGTCGTGGTTATCACTTCCGGCCCGGCCCGCTCGCAGCAAGTGCTGCGCGAGGCCTTGGCGAAGGGCGCCGACCGCGCCATCCACCTCGAAGACAATGCTTTCGTCGGCCTCGACGCATTCAACACAGCCAAAGCTTTCGCCGCCGCCATCAAAGACGAAAAATTCGATCTCATCTTCACCGGATTGCAATCCGACGACTACGGCTACGCGCAAACCGGCGTAATCCTGGCTGAATTGCTGGGCTGGCCTCACGCCACCATCATCATGCAGATTGAAAAAACCGACACCGGCATCCGCGTGAAGCGCGAACTCGAAGCTGGATTCTTCCAGTTCGTCGACATGCCCCTGCCGGCAGTGCTGACGATTCAATCCGGCATCAACAAGCTACGCTACGCCACGCTGATCGGCATCAAGCAGGCCAAGAACAAGCCCATCCGCAAGGTGCCGCTGGCGGAAGTGCAATCGGCGATCGGCGGGAACCTGCAGAAAATCGAACGCCTCTACGTCCCGCAGAAAACAAAGAAGACCGAGCACATAGAAGGCACGCCAAACGAGATCGCGAAAAAGCTGGTGGACAAACTGCGCAACGAACTGCGCGTGTTGTAGCGCCGACGTCCCGCCGGCTTTTTTCGTTAGCTGGAAACCAGGAGCAAGAAGCTGCTTTTATGCCCGATACCATCTTAGTAGTCGTCGAACAACGTGAAGGCAAACTCAACCGCGTCTCCTGGGAGACCATCACTGCCGGTCAGGCCATAGCCGCCACCACCGGCTGGACTCTCGAAGCTGCCGTCGTCGGAGCCAGCGTGTCCGCCTTGGCGGCCGAAGTCGCCGCCAAGAAGGTCGCCAAGGTTTACACAGTTGAATCACCGAAGCTCGAGCCTTACACACCCGACGCCTTCGCCGCCGCACTCAAGCAGTTCCTCACAACGAAGCAGCCGAAGCTCGTGCTGATGCCGCACACCTACCAGGTCCGCGATTTCGTACCCAAACTCGCCACCGCCATGGGACGCACCGTGATTAGTGACTGCATCGGTTTCAAGCACGAAGGTGGAAAGCTGCTCTTCACCCGCCAGATGTTTCAGGGCAAGTTCGCTGCCGACGTCAGTTTCGCTTCCGACGCTCCCTGGTTCGTCACATTCCAGAACGGAGCGTTCCGTGGCGACAAAGCGGAGGCCGCTGCCTGCGCAGCGCCTGTCGAAGCCGTGAGCATCGAGATCGCGGACGGCGTCATTCGCAACAAGCCGCAGGAAGTGTTCAAGGAAGCCAAGCAAGCGGTCGATCTCACGCAGGCCGAAATCATCGTTTCGGTCGGTCGCGGGATCAAAGAGCAGAAGAATATTGAGATGGTTAAGCAACTCGCCGAGGCTCTTGGAGGCGAACTCGCCGCCTCGCGCCCGATCTGCGATTCCGGCTGGCTCCCCATGGACCGCCAGATCGGCTCCTCCGGCCAGACGGTCGCACCCAAGCTTTATCTCGCGCTCGGCATCAGCGGCGCGATCCAGCATATCGTTGGTATGAAAGGCTCGCGCGCCATCATTGCGGTCAACAAAGATTCCGAAGCGCCGATCTTCGAAATCGCCGACTATGCCGTCGTGGGAAATTTGTTTGACATCGTTCCGCCGCTGATTGAAGAAGTGAAGAAAGCAAAGGCAGGGAGCTGAAGTCGGCCGCAGATTCTCAAGGATCTCTACGGATTAATGAATGGATTTTATCCGCGGTGATCGGTGAAAATCCGTGGCAAAGTTCTTATGTTGATCTTTCGCAAACCCATCGAAGGCGTCGAGCGCCCGCAAATGCCGGCCGACGTGGTAATCGTCGGCGGTGGTCCGGCAGGCATGGCATGCGCGCTCCGCTTGTCTCAACTGATTGATCAGCATAATGCCGCCCATCCCGACTCTCAGCTCAGCAAAGAAAATATCTACGTGCTCGAAAAGGCGCGCGAGATCGGCCAGCATTGCCTCTCCGGAGCATTGCTAGACCCGCGATCCATGCGCGAATTGCTTCCCGGATTCGAGAAAGAAGCTCCACTCGATGCCGAAGTCACCAAAGAAGCCGTCTACTTTCTCACTGAGAAGAGCAAGTTCAAGCTGCCCATCACCCCGCCACCGCTGCGCGACCATGGCAACTATGTCATTTCGCTGAACCGCTTCGTGAAGTGGCTTGGAAGCAAGGTCGAAGAAACCGGCATCACCATCTTCACCGGATTCGCCGGCTCGGAACTAATATTTAGCGACGATTCAAAGGAAGCCCGCGTCACCGGCGTCCGCACTGACGACAAAGGGATCGACAAAGAAGGCCACAAGAAATCTAACTTCGAACCGGGTTATGACCTCAACGCCAAAATCGTAATCCTCGCCGAGGGCCCGCGCGGATCTCTAACTAAGCAACTCGTCAACAAATTCAATCTCGCGAAAAATTCCAACCCGCAGACCTATGGCGTTGGTGTGAAAGAACTCTGGGAAGTTCCTCCCGGCCGCATTGCGCCCGGCGAGGTGATCTACACCATGGGCTGGCCGCTCACGACGAAAGAATACGGCGGCGCCTGGATTTACGGCTCAAAAGAAAATGTAGTCTCGCTCGGCTTCGTCACCGGACTCGACTATCGCGACCCGCGCCTCGACCCCCAGCATGTGCTCCAGGATTTCAAACAACATCCCTTCGTGGCCAAGCTGCTCGCAGGCGGCAAGATGATCCGCTACGGCGCGAAGTCGATGCCTTACGGCGGCTGGTGGGCCATTCCGCCGGTCGCCGGCAACGGATGGATGATCCTCGGCGACTCCGCCGGTTTCTTAAACTCGGCGCGACTCAAGGGAATTCATCTCGCCATCAAGAGTGGCATGCTCGCTGCCGAGACTGCCTTCGAGGCGCTGAAGAAAGATGATTCGTCCGCAGCGACTCTAGCTGCATTTCAAAGGAGCGTCGAATCCAGCTGGATCAAAGAAGAACTCTGGAAAGTCCGCAACATGCATCAGGGATTCGACCACGGATTCTATGCCGGCATGTTCCACTCGGCTCTGCAAATGGTGACCGGCGGACGCGGCCTGCGCAACCGCTATCCCGGCTCCGCCGGCTACCAGCACATGCGCAAACTTTCCGATCTTCCCACCGACGGAGGCGCCGAAGCTGATCTGCTCGGCCCTGCCAAGGGCGATGGCAAACTCACCTTCGACAAACTTACTGACCTTTATCACTCGGGCACGAAACATGAAGAAGATCAGCCATCGCACCTGGTCATCGACGATACGAATATTTGCAACACGCGCTGCGTGAAAGAATTCGGCAGCCCCTGCCAGAATTTCTGTCCCGCCAACGTCTACGAAATGGTCGACGACGCGAGCCAAGCGAACGGCAAACGCATCAGCCTGAACCCATCGAATTGCGTCCACTGCAAAACCTGCGACATCGCCGATCCCTATCAGATCATCACCTGGGTCCCGCCCGAAGGCGGCGGCGGTCCGAACTACGACGGCATGTAATCGGTATCACGCTCAGGAGGCTTAGTTCTCGTGAGAATTAGTTCCTGCACGGCTTGGCAGTTGGTCACGGTTTTCGCGATGTCTCTCCCCGCACTGGCCCAGCAATCCAGCATCCCCTCCACCGGCCACCCCGGCCTCGACGAATACCGCGCCTCCCGCATCGCCATCTACACCGACGACTTCGGAGAACTGAAACGCTATCGCGAAGCCAACGCCGCGCTCGCACCGCCCGCTCCAGGCGAAAATCGAGTCGTGTTCCTCGGCGACTCCATAACCGATTACTGGAAGCTGGCAGATTATTTCCCCGGCAAGCCTTACATCAACCGTGGCATCGACGGGCAGACCACGCCCCAGATGCTGGTTCGCTTCCGTCAGGACGTGATCGCCCTGCATCCCCGTGTGCTGATCGTTCTGGCCGGAACCAACGACGTCGCTGGCGTCACCGGCCCCGCCCGCAACGAGGATATCGAGGCCAACTACGCTTCCATGGCCGAGTCGGCGCGCCTGCACCACATTCGCGTCGTCTTCGCCTCGCTGCTCCCAGTGAACAACTACACTGAGGATGCGAAGGAGTCTTTTTCCCTGCGTCCGCGCGAGAGACTGCTGGCGTTGAACACCTGGCTCAAGGATTACTGCGCGAAGAATGGATTCGTCTACCTCGATTACTTCTCGGCCGTCATGGATGACAAAGGCATGCTGAAGCGCGATCTGTCTGACGATGGACTGCATCCCAATGCGTCCGGATACAAAACAATGGCGCCGCTCGCGGAGAAAGCGATCGCGCGCTCGATCGCCGGCCGACCGTGATGTTTCTCGGCGGTTGCTGTTACGTTAAGGACAGCCACATGAAATTATTTCTCCGCCTCCAGATGCTCACGCTGGCTCTCTTCCTCGCTGTTTCAGCCCTGGCCCGCCGCGGCAACTTTGAGCGATATTCCCGCACGCAACCTATAATGTGAGCAGCCGACCGTGCCCCTCACCGACAAATTCGGCCGCCCCATCACCGACCTGCGGATCTCCATCACCGACCGCTGCAACTATAAGTGTGTCTACTGCCGCACCGGAAACGAAGGTGCGCTCTACGGTGACCTTCCGTTCGCCGACTATCTGCGTATGGCGCGGGTGCTGGTCGGAATGGGCGTCACCAAGATTCGCCTCACCGGAGGCGAACCGCTCCTGCGCAAGGAAGTAGTCCAGTTCGTCCGTGACCTCGCCCAGCTTCGCGCGCCCAACCAGAATGGCAGAGACAAAGATCCGCTCGACATCGCGCTCACTACCAACGGCCATCTCCTCGCCGATCTTGCCCAGCCGCTCAAGAACGCCGGCCTGACCCGTGTCACCGTCTCCATGGACGCCGTCGATCCCGACCGCTTCGCCCGCATCACCCGCGTGCCCAACGGATACGACCATGTGCTCGCCGGCATCCGCGCCGCCCGCCGAGCCGGACTGTGGCCGCTGAAAGTGAACTGCGTGCTCATGCGCGGCTTCAATGAAGATCAAATCATCCCCTTCGGCATGTTCGCCCGCGAAGAGGGCGTCACCGTGCGTTTCATCGAATTCATGCCGCTCGAAGAAGGGCGCACGTGGTCGCCCACGACCGTCGTCACGCTCGACGAAATCCTGGCGCGCATGGCCGAATACCGTCCGCTGGTCGAAATCCCACACGCGCGCTCAGAAACCGCGCGCCGCTACCGCTTCGACGACGGCGTCGGCGAAATCGGCATCATCGCCCCCGTCTCCCATCCCTTCTGCGGACACTGCAGCCGCATCCGCATCACCAGCGACGGCAAAATCCGCACCTGCCTGTTCTCAGTGTGGGATCACGACCTCCAAGCCCAAATGCAACGCGGCGCCAGCGACGAAGAGTTGGCAGAGTTCATCCGCGGCGTGATCCAGAAAAAAGAAGAACGCCACCACATCGGCGAGCCAGACTTCGTGCCCGCGTCAAGAACGATGGTGCACATCGGGGGATAGCAGCCGTCGGAGTCCGAAAAGAATCGGAAAGGGCACGAGTTCCACTCGTGCCAATCAGACCACGCGGGAAACGCGGCTTCAGCCGCTGAGGTGCGCTCCAGTTTAGGAAATAATCTAGTTGGAAAATTCAGATCGTGACCAAGAAAAATGGAATCATCACCTGCTAGGTCCAACTTCATGTTTGGCGGCTAAAATCGCAAAAAAGGTCGTAAAACACGCCCCGAATATCAAATCCATAATAGTCATTGTCCAGTCGATCACTGGCTTGGCTCCCATCAGGAGCTTGCCTGTCATCAGTCCTAAGGAGAACGATCCCAGCACCGCTCCCAGTACGGCGAGCCACCGAGGCAGAAGAGGCTTTTGCCTTTGTTCAAGTGTTTGGAGCACATCCACCTCCCCTTTGTTGGACGAAATTCGGTACTTCCATGTTGTGAGCTATATTATCGCCATAACCTAAGATCAACACAATGAATCTGCGGTGGTTCACAGCAGCCTTGATTTTTTCTTGCGCAACGCTACAGGCCCAGGGTCCCACCTACCTCGGCTTCGACCGCAACACCTACCCCGGCAACGCCAGCCTGAAAGCTCTGCGTCAAACTTTCTCCTACACCGGCTACTGGCTCAATCATCCTCCCGGCGAAAAAACCAACTCATGGACGGGCCACCGCGCCGCGGTCGCATCCGCCGGCTTCGGATTCCTCGTTCTCTTCAACGGACGCCTCTACGCAGAACTGAAAACCGTCACCCGCGCAACGAAGCTCGGCAGCTCCGACGCCGAAACCGCCGCCGCCGCCGCGCACCGCGAAGGTTTTCCCGCGCATACCATCATCTTCCTCGACCAGGAGCAAGGCGGACGCATGTTGCCCGAGCAGAAAGTCTATATCTACGCCTGGGTCGATGCCGTTACCGCCGCCGGATTCCGCGCCGGCATCTACTGCTCCGGCATCCCCGCCGCGGATGACGGCAACGTTGTCACCGCAGAAGACATTCGCCAGAGCTCTGCCGGACGCCAGATCGTCTACTGGGCCATAAATGACGCCTGCCCGCCGGCGCCCGGCTGCGCTTTTCCCGTAAATCCCCGCGGTCACCCGCCAAGCCCAGCCCAGAGCGGAGTCCGCTTCGCGGAAGTCTGGCAGTTCGCGCAATCTCCCCAGCGCAAAGACGTCGCCACGAGCTGCGCCAATTACAGTCGCGACGGCAACTGCTATGTGCCCGGAATCCCCGCCACGCAACAACTCCATGTCGACCTGAACTCAGCCACGTCGCCGGACCCGTCAAACGGTAGATCGCAATCGCAATGACAATGACAATGACAATGACAATGACAATGACGCTGACCGTCGCCCGCTCGCTTTGCCGCTTCCTAGTCAGGGCCGCTTCCTACTCAGGAATGAGCTAAACTGTAACGACCTCGAATCCAGGAGACTCCGAAATCATGTCCCGCACACTCTCCGCCCTTGCTGTTGCCCTGCTCCTCACCGTATCCGCCGCCGCACAAGACACCTGGCAGCTTGATCCGCCGCATTCCTCGGCGCAGTTTTCCGTGCGTCATCTGGGAGTCTCTACCGTTCGCGGCGCGTTTACCAAAGTGAGCGGCAGCGTCGTGTACGACCCAGCCAATCTGAGCAAATCGTCAATCCAGGCCACCATCGACGCTTCCTCCGTGGATACCCGCGTCGACATGCGCGACAACGATCTGCGCAGCCCGCGTTTTCTCGACGCCCAGAAGTACCCCACCATCACCTTCCAATCGCGGAAGGTTGAGGCCGCCGGAGCGGGCAAACTGAAAGTCACAGGCGATCTCACCCTTCACGGCGTCTCCAAAGAAGTCGTTCTAGACGTGGACGGACCCACGCCCTCGATCAAGGATCCGATGGGTAAAGATCGCCTCCGCATGGGTGCTTCCGCGACCACAAAGATCAACCGCAACGACTTCGGAGTGACCAGCCTTCCAGGAGCTATCGGCGACGACATCACCATCACGCTCGACATTGAAATGACCAAGCCCATAGCCAACTGAAAAACAGGTAACTTGCCGGCCAGTTGCTAACTGCTAATTGCCAACTGCTGCTCTCCCCATTGCGCTAGAATGGAGATGTCCCCAATGTCCGACCGCACCTTCACTCTCGACGAAGCCCAGTCGCTGCTCCCTGTACTCGAATCTCTGCTGCGTACCGCGATCACCGGCAAGAAGCTGATCGAAGAGGTCGAGGGCGAAATGCAGGCGCTGAATCACCGCATCTTCCTGAACGGTGGCACCCACGTCGACGTGGTCGCTATCGCCCGTCGCAAGGCCGAACGCGCCAAGGCAGAACAACGCGCCAAAGACGCCCTCGCCGAAATCGACTCCATCGGCGTCCAGGTCAAAGATCTCGATATCGGCCTGCTCGATTTTCCCTGCGAAGTCGACGGTCGCATCGTCCTGCTCTGCTGGAGGATGGGCGAACCCTCCATCACCCATTGGCACAGCACCGAAGAAGGATTCGCCGGCCGCAAGCCCATCGACGAGCGGATCGCCCGCTCCAAACGAACGAACTGAGCGCCTCAGAACAAGCGGGTGGAGCTGCCTTTCGGGCCTGCGTTAAAGCCAGCCATTTTAGATCGGGTTTTAGCCCCTGAGGGATCTCGACTCCCGCTCCACTCCATTCATTCCAAGCAGTTTCCCAGCAGCAAGATCCACCCGTGTCTAAAAAGAGGACAATGCAACAATTCCGCCGATTGTGGCACTTCCTGCTGAACGACTCAGCGGTAAGGGAGCAGCCGTCGCGAGTTCCACCGCCAGTCACTTTTTCTCGCAAGCCCACCTCCGACGTCCGTTCTTACCCCACGGAACGGCAACAACGAAGAACCGCGTTGGCCGTGCTGGTTCAAGGGTTGCACAGAAGTGCAGGTTACGACTTCGGCCCATAATCTTCATCTGCTACAATTTTTTACAACCCTGGGCGCAGGGTGATCGTATCCTAGAGGGAGCAGGCAGCGTAACCGGCGCAGCGGCAAATGTTTCAGGGCAAGGCCAAGATCAGGTAGAGACGTAGCTTGCTACGTCTTTGCCGACAGCGGCAAAGCTCGGCAAGAATGTTCCAGGTCCGGCAGGAGCGCCAAGGAGTCTCAATAACTATGTCATTTACCAAACATAAGCTTCGCCTCGCGGGCGCCTTCGCCGCGCTCGCGACGTTAGCCCTGGCCGTAAGCTGCACAGGCTTCTTCGTCCCGGAGCAGTTGTCCTCGATCACCATTTCTCCGTCCGCCCCAACCGTACCGCTAGCGGGCACCGCGCAAGTCGCTGCCTTCGGAACCAACACCGACGGTTCATCGGCTGGCAATATTACGAGCAAGGTCACGTGGACGAGCAGCGGCGATGGGATTGCGGTCAACAGCGCAGGATTGCTGAGCGGCAGTGCTCTTAGCTCAACGGCGGCGACAATCACGGCGGAGGATCAAGGGATTACGGCAACAGCGTCGGCCACTGTATGCGTCGAGAACGGAACAAATTTTATGATCGCGTTCTCTCCCTCCAACAACGTCGAATCGGATGTTGCGGTGACCATGGTGGTAACCGCGGACGTTTCGGGAATCATGGGCGCTCAGGATGTCACTGCCGGTGTTCAGTGGTCTTCGAGCAACACTGGGGTTTCGATTACGGCGGGAGATCCTGCGAGCGTGGATTTGTCAGGTGTCACCTCTTCGGGCACGGTGATTATTTTCGGAACCTACACCTGCAACGGCGTAGCCACCAACTTCCAGGCCAATCTGACTGTGACCGTAGTGCCGGCGACGTAGCCGTGGCCTGCCGGGCCGCACACTTCTGACGTATCCATGAAACCTGAGTGTCCCACTTCCCGTGTCCTTTGCGAGAAGTGGGATCTTCGGCCCAGCGATTGAACCCCCTCACTCGTCGCGGCGCGCAACTGCCGGTCCAGTGTGGCTAGCGGAATCTTCCGGCGAGAAGTCGAGGAAGATGGCCCACAGACCTGGTCCCGCGGTTCTGACTTTTTCCACAATCGGTATGTGACGCCTAACCTTGCCCCCACAATTCAAATCAGCGATCATGGTCGAGGCCGTGACGGTCTGCTACACAGCAAGTCGCCACGCGCTAAGTCCTTTGTTTCTAGGATTTTAGTATCTAAGTTCTTTGACATCCGGATTTTGCGAGGAATTTCGCGCTAACCCGATGATTCCAGGGATGGAGGGGGGAAGGGGGGGACCCCCGGATAAACCCATCATCGACCCCAGTCAAGGCCCTTCCTGGGATCGCGCGCAAGATTTATTTCGCGGCAGAAATCCACCGTCAGGCACCAGCACCTGGATCGCGTTTCTCGAGGGCACTGCCGGCCAGGATTCGCAACTGCTGGGGCGGGCGCTCGGAGATCGACAGGTAGTGATGATCCCAGTTGTGTTGACCGAGCTGTTAAGTGATCCAGCGCTTTCCTCGGGAGTCGCGGAAACGCTTTCAGAGATTCCCATGATTGAGCTCGAACCGGGCTATTGGCAACGCGCCGGTCTGCTGCGGTCGAAAGTATTGTCGATGCGCAAGGCGCGCCTCGGCGATGCCCTGATCGCTCAGAACTGCATCGACCGTGGTATTGCTCTCCTCACACGAGACAACGATTTCCGCGCATTCTCTGACGCCGCGCAACTCAACCTCGTCCCGTGACCGTGGCGCCCAATCTGTCATGCCCACTCGTAAGTTGCGATCCCCGGGAGCCAAAGTATTATCGGAGGAAGCCTGCAGATTCCCGCTAATGACTAGCGATTAGCGACCAATGGCTAACAAAGAACGACGAGCGAAGAACGACGAGCGACGAACGACGAACGACCAAACTTCTCTATGTCAGACATTCGCTGTATCGGCATCGGCACTGGAGGCGGCGACGCCCCCGGCCTCAACGCGGTCATTCGCGCCGCCACCAAGGCCGCCATCATCAAGTACGGATGGAAGGTCATCGGCATTCCTGACGGCTTCGACGGCCTCATCTGGCCGGAAAAGGCCATCGAACTCACGCTCAAGGAAGTAAGCGGCATTCTGCCCCGCGGCGGCACCATTCTCGGTACCACCAACCGCGGCGATCCCTTCCACTACAAGACCGTCGAGAACGGCAAGGAGGTGTCTCGCGACATTTCCGGCCAGGTGATCGCGAACGCCGCCAAGCTGGGCATCGACGCCATCATCAGCATTGGTGGCGACGGCTCGCAGAAGATCGGTTACGAACTTTTCAAGAAAGGACTAAAGATCGTCGGCGTCCCAAAGACCATCGACAACGATCTTTCCGCCACGGAGGTCACTTTCGGCTTCGACACCGCGCTGCACACCGTCACCGACGCCTTGGACAAACTTCACACCACCGCCGAGTCGCATCATCGCGTGATGGTGGTCGAAGTAATGGGCCGCGATTGTGGCTGGATCGCGCTCGAAGCCGGCATCGCCGGCGGGGCTCATGTCATCCTTATCCCGGAAATCCCCTTCACCATCGGTCACATCTGCCGCTACATCGCCGAACGCGAAAAAACCGGCAAGTACTTCACCATCGTGGTTGTGGCCGAAGGGGTGAAGCTGCCGCCGGAGTTGAAGGAGAACCGCCGCGCCAGTCCTGTCGGCAATTTGATCGGCAACGCCATTGCCGCCGGCGCCAACAAGGAAGTGCGGATCAGCGTGCTCGGACACATTCAGCGCGGCGGCACGCCGACGCCTTTTGACCGCATTCTGGCGACGCGCTTCGGCGTGGCCGCCGTCGACCTGATCGCTGCGGGAGGGTTTGGAATGATGGTTGCCCTACACGGCGACTCTATCGTCTCCGTGGATGTGGCCCACGCCATCGGCCATCTCAAGTCGGTAGATCCGAAAGGCGAGCTGGTCCGAGCGGCTCGCGCCATCGGCATCGGATTCGGGGACTGAGAACTGAGAACTACTCCTTCATCATGGCGTCAATCAGCAGGTAGAGCTGGCTGCTGTCTTTCATCTCTACGTAAGGTCTTTCCGGATGTCGGCTGCTGACTACATAGACCGTTGGGGTGTGTTCGAGTTTGATGGCCTTTCCCACGTCGCGATCGGCATTCACCTCAGCGGCGAACTTGCCCTGAGGATCGATCACGAAGGGCAATCCGACTTTGTGCTCGCTGGCGAACTTCTCGGCATAGCCGCGCAGGTTCTGCGGATTGATCTCGAGCTGATTGGAGAAAATGTAATCGCGAAATTCATTGCCCAGCTCTTTCGAGGTTTCGTCGAAGTAGCGCGCCATCACTGCCGCCTCGTACGACCAGTTGTGCATGGGCAGGGGAAAGTCATGACGCACCAGGGGAATTTTGTAGGTCTTGGAGGCCTGCTCGAGAATCGGCGCTACGCGGCGGCATTGCGGACACTGCAGATCCTCGAAAACTACGATGGCTACCTGCGCTCCCTTGGGAGGACGCAACGCCGGATTCAACGGCTCATTCGCGGCCGCGCACAAACCCGCAGCAAACACTAACGCCAACAACGACAGAACTGCGTACCAGCTTCGGGATCCGTTTTTCATCACTCGTTTAATCATCGCTCGTTTAATCATGGCTCGTTCTGCCTTTATGGTAACCGAAGCGGCTTCGTGGTGTCAGGTTACTAGAAGAGACTCCCCTTTGCGCCTGCACAGCGGACTCCTCGTCCGCAACCCATCGCGCCGACGCGCTATAGTAGAAAGTTAACCCCCTGAAGTCGCTCGCTGGAGTTAACCATTTGAAGTTAACTGGTCGAAGTAAAGCTCGTTAAGATCGTGAAAACGCCCTCTTCATTGCATATTTATCGACGAGCCATGCTTTTCGGACTGGCCGCTGTTTTCTTGCTTGGACCTTGCGCCTGCAATCGCAAAGGCCGCCACGTGTTGGAAGTCAATTACGTGTCGGCCGCGCAGGCCACGCTGCGCGACCGTGTCGCTAATTTCTATAACCACGTAGGCACAGTCAAGAACGGCGAGCGGGTTGAGGTTCTGGAGCGCGAGAAACGCTTTTCGCGCGTCCGCACCGAAAGCGGCATCGAAGGTTGGATCGAGCAACGCTACCTGGTCGACCAGACCACCTACGACGTCCTGCAGAAGCTTACGCAAGAGAACCTGAACGATCCCGTGCAGTCTCCTGCCGTGCTGCGTAATGATACGAACTTGCACATCACGCCCTCTCGCGAGGCCGAGCATCTCTACCAGCTTTTGGCAGGAGCGAAGGTCTCCGTGCTGAAACGCGCTACGGCGGAGAAGCAATCGGGAGGCATAGCCGAACCGGCGAAGACCGCGAAAGCTTCCGGTGGCAAAGCGTCCTCCGGCCCCGTGCTGGAGGACTGGTGGCTGGTACGCGATGGAGAAAAGCGAGTGGGGTGGGTGCTGGCCCGCATGGTGGATATCGATGTCCCACTCGACATCGCACAATATGCCGAGGGCCAGCGCATCGTCGCGTTCTTTGTGCTGAACCAGGTGCAGGATGCAGGCAAGGATGGCACCGGTAAGCCGGTCTCGCAGTATCTGTGCGCTATCACTGAGCCGCACGATGGTCTGCCCTACGACTACGATCAGATCCGCGTCTTCACTTGGAACGTCAAGAAGCACCGCTACGAAACCGCCTATCGCGAACACGGTCTGAACGGTGTGCTGCCGGTAACGGTGACCACTGAGAATTTTGATAAGGAAGGCGTGCTGCCCGTCTTCATCCTGCGCGTGAAAGACGACAGCGGCAACGTCAGCGAACGCAAATACAAGCTGAACACGCCAATTGTGCGCAGAGTCTTGGCCCCGGGAGAAGTAGCAGTAAAGGCAAGTACCCGAAGGCGGCGTTAGCTGGGCAGGGGTCTCAGAGAAGAATCTTTGATGATTCGCGAACGCTGACGCGATGCACCCCGGCATCGAATCCGTCGAGCAGGGCGTTGTGATGCGCAATGATCTGTTCGAAGCGGAGCGAGCTTGTGTCTGCGGTCATGTGGCCGTCGCTGACGAGGATTGCGTCGTACCCGAGGCTAACAGTGCGGCGTACTGTAGTGTCAATGCAGTACTGCGTCATGCATCCCGCGATGACGAGCTGTTCGATACGGCGGGCGGCAAGTTCTTCCTGGAGAGTAGTTCCGAAGAATGAGTCGCACGCGCTTTTGTGAACGATAGGTTCATCCGGCTGCGGAGCTATTTCCGGCCGGATCGGCCAGCCGGGTGTGCCGGGAGCGAGTCTGTGACCAGGGCTTCCGTGATGCTGCACGTAGAGCACCGGGACTGAGGCCGATCGGGCGCGCCGGATCAGTTCCGCAATCCTTGTAACTGTTTCGGTGAGAGCCCGTTCCGTTTGCCCCTTGCGAGCAAGCTGAGGGTCGTCCAGAATTCCGCATTGAACATCAATGACAACGAGCGCTGTATTCTTCCCGTCAGGCATACTCAGTCTCGGTTTACCACCGCTCGCAATAGAACACGGCAAAGGTTTCGCCCGCCGAGCGCTGGTCTTCCTCTGTTGCCTTCGGAAACAGAGCAAGCTCCGCGCCGCCTGTCATCCTCGGCAGATTCCGCCTCTAACTTTTGATTTTTGTCGAAGCGGCCCCTAGAATTCCGCGGCTTTTCTTCTCCTGAACGAAAACCACCACGTGCAGATTCTGAAGGTCCCAATGAGACTTGAACTTCACAACCGGCTCTCCGGCGAATGACCCTGATGCACCGTTCGCGTTCGCGACCCCGATTTTCTGCAGCAAACGCAGAGTAGCTATGTGATGCAGGACGTGCCCGGCATTCTCTCCCAGACTCACGGACGAATGCAGGCCGTCCTCGGTTACCGCCAACCATACCTCGGCAACATCGCCGGCCGTGCTTTGCGCCAGCTTTCCCACCGACACGGTGAAGCGCTGCGCGCCCTTCGCCTGCGGACTGCCGGGGGAGATTGCAACCTCTGTTTGCACACCGTGTGCCGCTCTTTCGATTTCCGATTCAGCCTTTCGCGCGTTGTTGCCGACGAACGGGCTGTGCCCGTTCACCACGAGTTCCGGCGTGTATACGTCATTCTTGAACACAGCAGCATAGTCCTGCTGCCGTAGTGTCCATTCTGCCGAAGAAAAGGGATCGTTCCACCCTTCGTGATTCCAATAATCCACATGCTCTTCGAGAGCGATGATCTCCGCGCCAGCTACCGGTTGTTGCTGGTCCAACTGCTGCAGTAACGCATCCGCCGGCGGACAACTGGAACAGCCCTCAGAGGTGAACAGCTCAACCACTACAGGCCGGCGACCGGATTCCGTCGCGGGGGTTTGAGCGTTCGGCTTTGTAGTGAAGGGCAAACAAAAACACACAACAAACAGCCCGCAAGACAGCTTTATCGCCGCGGTGGAAGGATGTTTCATGGTGTTTCACCTCATTCACGCAAACAGAGTAGATGCCCACCCAACTAGAAAGTTGCCCGCGTCAGACCAGGAGCTAGCAGTAGAAGTCCGCGATGCTTTTCACCACCCAGCGCTGCTCATCTTCCGTGAGCTCGGGGAACATAGGCAGAGCCAGCACTGCTTTTGCCGCGCGCTCGGCTTCCGGGAGGTCGCCTTCGCGGTAACCGAGATAAACGAAACAGGGCTGCAGGTGCAGCGGGATGGGATAGTAAATCTCGGTCCCGATTTTGCGCGCGGTGAGGAACTCCCGGAGTTCGTCGCGGCGGAAGGCGCGGACAACGTACTGGTGGAAAACATGATGAGCCTGTCCCGAGGTCCACGGAATCTGAATGGGAGCCGCGTTCTCGGGTTGTCCGCCGTTTGATGTCAGGCCAGCGGCGGCAAATAACTTGTCGTATCGCTCGGCGCGGCGACGGCGTGCCTCGTTCCACCCTCGCACGTACTTCAACTTCACGCGCAGGATTGCTGCCTGGATGGCATCGAGGCGGCTGTTCCATCCTAACTCTTCGTGAACGTAGCGGCGCGAGCCCCCATGGTTGCGCAGGTGGCGCATGTGTTCCGCCATCTCCGGGTTGTTTGTGGTTACCATCCCGGCGTCGCCGTAAGCGCTGAGATTCTTGGTGGGATAGAAGCTAAATGCCGCGCAGACACCCATCGATCCAGAGCTCTGTTTGCTCCAACCCGCGCCAATGGCCTGCGCCGCGTCTTCGATCAGGGCCAGACGGAACTCGTCTGCCAGATGGCGCAACGAGTCCATGTCCGCGCACTGGCCATAGAGATGAACCGGTAGCAAAGCGCGAAGTTTGTCTCGCCGGCCACTGCGCAGAAAGGATTCCACCTGAGCGGGATCGAGATTAAAGGTGCGCGGATCAATATCGGTAAACACGGGTCGAGCACCGGCGCGCGCGATGGCGCTGGCTGAGGCGAAGAAGCTGAAAGGCGTAGTAAGAACCTGATCTCCTGGCTGCACTCCCGCTGCTACCAGCGCCAACCACAAAGCGTCGGTGCCAGACGCGCAACCCACGGCATCGTGAGCGCCGCAGAACTCTGAAAGCTCGCGCTCCAAGGCATCGGCCTCAGGGCCCAGAATGTATTGTTGCGACGCACACACGCGGCCAACTGCAGCCAGTACCTCGGCGCGCACCTGCTCATACTGCCGCTGCAAGTCGAGCATAGGAACACGCTCAAGCGGCGCTGGAGGCGCTGGATAGGCCGTCGAATCCGCTTTAATCGGCTCGGGCTGCGTGGAAAAGATGGTCACGGAAAGGGAGATTGTAGCAGGAGGCAAGGTGGAATCAGCAGCTCTCTTGGCGCGGGTGCCCGCGGGAATCCTACCAATTTTCATAGACTACTTCCGTAAACGCGTTTTCTAGTCCTTGACAGTTAACACATGGTTGGCGTATGTCTATGTGCGTAAATGTCTTACTTGGGTGCCGTTTTGGAATTCGAGATGCTTCTAAGGCCTGCTACCACCAAAGCATTCGCCCTGATCGTTCGCCTTGGCCATAGCCTAAGAAAAGAGAGCTGCGGCCTTTTTCCAGGGGTCCCGGCCACTTTAAGGAGAAAGTAAATGGAATCCGCCTTTCGCCCAGCTGTGATCAGAATTTTGCTTGCTTTGCTGGTTTTGTCCCTGTTCCTCGTGGTGCCAAGCTTCATGGCCGGACAGGAAGTCGCCTCCTTGACAGGTGTTGTGACTGATACCACTGGAGCGGTGGTACCCGATGCTTCCGTGAAACTGGTTGACACAAAGACGAACGCCGCTTTTACGACTAAGACTGACGCAGTTGGAGCCTATTCATTGTCGAAGCTGCTACCTGGCCCGGGGTACCAGCTCACGGTCACGAAGGATGGATTTGAAACCGTGGTGGTTTCAAAGATCTACCTGGCGGTCGATTCGACGCACACCCAGAATGTGCAACTTAAGCTGGGCACGGTCTCCCAAACTGTCGAAGTGAACGGAACAGGGTCGGCTGTGTCGCTGGATACGACCGATACCAGCGTCAGCACCGATTTCGATATGAACCTGGTGCATGAGTTGCCCGTACAGATTCGCGACAACCCGGCGGCGCTGATGGATCTGCAGCCGGGCGTGGTGGACGTCGGCTCCGGCAGCAGTAGCGACTCGAACGGCAGCCGGGCGGGCGCGGTGGCGGGTGCACGAACCGATCAGAATAACGTCTCCTTGGATGGTCTTGATGTAAACGATTTCGGGACCGGTCAGGCGTTTGTGGTGAATGGCAACGCGCCTGTCGATTCTGTGCAGGAGTTTCGTGGGGAGAGTGCGAATCAGCTAACTGCTGAGGGACGCGGAAGCGGCGCGCAGATTCAGCTGACCACCAAGAGCGGTACCAATACTTGGCATGGTGCAGCTTACGAGTACAACCGGGTCACGGCCTTGGAGGCAGACACTTACTTCAACAACTTGATTGGACTCCCTCGCACTCCACTTATTCGCAATCAGTTCGGCACCGATCTGGGCGGACCGGCTATCAAGAATAAGCTGTTTTTCTTTTTCGACTATAACGGCCGCCGCGACGACGCCGCCGTTTCTGTAGAGAATATCGTGCCCCTCGACACCTGGCGCGGCGACGGGACCAGCCTTACAGGGAGCCCAGAGGTGGGGTACATCAATGATGGTGCGAATTGCACCTCCGCCAGCCGTGCCAACACGACCCCGAGTTGCATTTCCTATATTCCCAACACCGCTGCTGCGCAGACTCTAATGAGCTTGGACCCCCTGGGTCTCGGGTTGAACACTAATCTCTTGACGTTCATCAATGGCCGTTATCCTCATGCCAATGACCTGGGAGTTGGAGACGGTATAAACACTGGAGGATTTCGCTTCAATGCGCCTGCACATCTCAGGGAAAACGACTATGTTTCCCGCATCGACTACAACATGTCGAGCAATATGAAGCTCTTCGGCAGGGTCAGCATCCTTCGGCAGTACACAGACGATGACGTAAACTTCCCGGCTCCATTTCAATTCCCTGGCGATCCTGTCACCCATCAGATCCAGGACACCACCTACTCTTATGTCGTCGGCCATACTTGGACGATATCGAGTAACAAGGTGAATCAGTTCGTGTATGGCGAGACCCGCCAGCGGCTGAACTTCCCTACACTTTTCAATCCCTCCACGTACATCGACTACCAAGACTTCGGAAACATAACCAGCCCGTACTCGAGCCAGGCGTCCCAGGGGCGGACGGTCCCGATCCCGGTTTACAAAGACGACTTTACCTACACGCGTGGCGCGCATACATTCCAGGTGGGTGGGCAATTCAAACCCATCAAGGATGAAGGGTACACCGTTTTTGATTTGGATGACGTTGATCTTGGGATCGGCGGTAACTTGAACGCCTTGCCCCCCAGTCAGCAACCGTCTGACATTCTCCAGCCGGGCCCCAACGATGCCAGCGGAGTTGCGCTAACGGATTGGAATGCTTCTTTTCCCTTTATCCTCGGGCGTTTCTCTAACACCGTTGTAAATACCAACAACACTCGCAACTTGCAACCTCTGCCGCCGGACAGCAAGTTTCAGCTCAACTCTCGGTTTTATGAAACGGAGGCTTACGTTCAGGATACGTGGCGGGCCCGCAGCGATCTGACCGTGAACTACGGCTTGCGCTATCAATACTACTCGGTTCCTTATGAAATGAACGGCTTGGAAGCGCTCTCAAATCAGAGCTTCAATCAGTTCTTCCTGCCACGCCTGCAAGCCGGTCAACAGGGCTCAGTCGGGCCTTTCGAACCCGTGAGTTTCTCTCTTTCCGGCAAAGCCAATAACCAGCTGGGATACTATCACCCTGATTGGCACGACTTCGCCCCGCGCTTGGGGTTGGCGTACAACCCTTCATTTACAGACGGATTTCTGGGGAAGCTCATGGGCGACCGCAAGACCGTGATTCGCGTCGGGGCGGGCGTCGTGTTTGACCACACCATTACGTCAGCTTTGGCCTTTTTTCAGCAGCAGCTTTCGGGGATCTTTCAAAACTCCAACGGTACCCCAGGCAATGGTTTGGCGGTGGACCCGCGTTTCACTGCGACGAATACGCTGCCACCCGGCGTGATCCAACCGACGCCTCCAACCAACCCGTTTACCCCGTATTTCGTCGCCGGGATTCCGGTAGGCGAGGCCTCAGGCTCATTTACCTACAGTACCGATCCCAATCTCAAGACTCCATACGCGGAGACTATTACTTTTGGCATCCAGCGTGAGCTTCCGGGACACTTCCAGCTTGATGCGACCTACGTTGGACGCTTTGGCCGCCGGCTGCTTGCCCAGGCAGACGCCGGACAGGTCGTAAACTTTACCGACCCAACTTCCGGGCAGACGCTGAATCAGGCATTCTCGGCGCTGGAGACACAGGCTAGGAGCGGAGCAGCCATCACCGCGCAGCCATTTTTTGAGAACCAAACCGTCGGTGGTACGGCAGCCTGTGAAGGAACTTATGGAGTCAACTGTACAACACTTCTGGCAGCCAACAACTCCACGTTCCTGGCGACAGGTAATCTTGCGAGCATCGTGTTCACCGAGGCTGCACTCGGCCAATTGCAGGAGTTAGGGGTTCCCGGGGAGATTGGTTTCATTCCCGGTGTCGGCATGAATCCACAATACGGATTGAACATTTATCAAACCAACAAAGGCGCGTCGAATTACGACGGCCTCCTGACTACGCTGCACCGGAAGCTGGCGGACGGTTTGCAGTTTGATCTTAATTACACCTTCTCCCATTCCATCGACAACAGTTCGGTGACAGCAAATAACTTCTCGGGGGAAAGTGCGAACTTCTCCGGAGGCATTCTTTGCGATGCCAACAACCCTCGGCTGTGCCGCGGGTATTCGGAATTTGACATCACTCACATCATTAGCGCGGATGGCATCTATGACTTGCCGATCGGACGCGGGAAACACTTCGGGTCAAACATGCCAAACTGGCTGAACCAGGTCGTCGGCGGCTGGCAATTCGCCGGCATCGATAGCTGGCACACCGGCTTTGCCTTCACCTCCGTCGCCAATGCGGAAACGATCAGCGTCAACAATAACGTTCCCGCCATTTTCGACGGGAACACGGCAGCGCTGAAAACCAACATACACAACGTGGACGGCTCGATTCAGTTATTCGCAAACCAGGCCAACGCAATCGCTGCCTTCAGCGCCCCAACGGGGCTGCAGGCAGGTAGCCGCAACAACTTACGCGGTCCTCGCTACTCCAATGTGGATCTTTCACTCAACAAGCATTTCCCGATCTATGAGAGGCTTGCGATTGAGTTCCGCGCGGAAGCTTACAACGTATTCAACCATACGAACTTCGATCTTCCCGGCAACTCCGGGACCATCGGTACTGCGGATATCACCAACCCGGGTCAGTTTGGAGTAATAACAACCACGTCTGATCCGCGCCAGATGCAGCTTTCGCTGCGGATTGAGTTCTAACGGACCGAAGTTGAAGAAATATAAGGAGCATCCTGAGAAGGGTTGCTCCTTATTTTTTGACCAGCGCACTCGTTTAAACCTTCAAGAACAATTTATTTTCCAAACATGGGGTAGTGGCTGGCGGCGCCCATGAAGAACAGCATCACCACCGACAGGAAAGCGTTGGCGCGAGAGGCCAGGAAGGCCTGGCGGGCCATACCTTTGGCTTTGTCGGGCATGGGTGTGCCGTTGGTAGCGTTGTCGCGGGTCCATTGAATCAGGCGCTTCTGGATGCGCCAGATCACTCCCCAGACGTTGAGCAGCATGACCCACCCGATACCGCCGCCGACACCGATGGAGAGCAAGCGATTGCTTTCCCAACCGTGGTTGTTCAGGCTGAGGAAGAGCCAGGCCGCGACCGCCACAACGACGGCGTAGACCGCCCCGACAAAGGCGCCTTTGTCGAAGATTCCTTTGCCGGGGACAAGGCAGGCGTAGAGCACGCCCCAGACGATCGTCCAAATCAGAAAGAAGCTGCCCATCGCGGTGCCGCTTGAGGCGCCTCCATTGTGCGCGTCGGTCGCGACGATTTCCCCCCAATAGATGAGGCCGGCGAGCACCGTGAGCGCCGCCGACATGCGGAACCACCACAGGGCCCGAGTCATGAGCGCGGGCATGACTTTGCCCTTGGTGGTGCCGTCGAGTTCTTTCATCAAGGGGACGTTCACCAGGTTGAAGAAATAGAGGAGGCCGATCCAGGTGATGCCGGCCAGGAAGTGGATCCAGCGGACGAACATGAGAAAGTTCGTATTGAAGTCGGGGGGAAAGTTGATTTGGGGTCCAAAGGTTGCCAGAGCAGCGCTTGCCATGATGCCTCCTCAGATCTCACCGGTGCCTTCGCATGCCTCATGACCCTTAGCGAAAGACGCGGTGCGTGACGCGGGGCCGAAATCGCCCACGCCGGGGATTGTACACAACAGCCATGGGGAAAGATGAAGAACGGCTGCGCAAATCTTCACGTTCTGAAAGAAAATCGGTTTCCAACAGCTTGCCGGTTGAAAAGCGCAGAGGGACGCCGTATCGTACTGGCAGCTACCTGCCGGGCGGCGCAACCTCGGGAAAACCGAGAGGCGAGGAGGCAGGTTAACCCCCCGTGTTCCTTAGGCGGAAAAGGCCGCGAGGAAACGCTGTCGTTCATGAGCTTGCTCTCGAGGCCCACTGCCAAGAGGTGCGAGCTGGTATGTCACAGTTCAAAAGAGCGTAAGGAGATCGGCTATGGAAAGCAGCAAGCCGGCGCAGAACATCCAGGATTCCTTCCTGAACACGGCCCGCAAGGAGAGGTTGAGCATCACGATTTACCTGCTGAGCGGAGTGAAGTTGACGGGCCGGATTCGTTCCTTCGACAAGTATTCCGTGGTGCTGGAGGCCAACGGACAGGAGCAATTGATCTTCAAGCACGCCATCTCGACTGTGGTGATGGGCCGAACTGGATCGCATGTGGCGCACATGGCGCATCCCGACGCAAAGGCCGCGGGCGCAGCCGGGGCGGCGTCATCGCCATCTTCGTCATCCGCGTCGGGACCGACGGCGGTTTCGGCGGCCAGCGCCTCGGGCACCGAAGGGTGAGGCGTTGTCGGCTTGCGTAGTTCTCATCCCAAGAAGACTCGCGATCGAGGGTCAGGCGGAGCTGTGCCTCTGGTTGTCGAGGTTGCGCGCAAAAATAAAGACAAAGCCACAGGAGACTTGCAGGAACGTGCCTTTCTTGTGGGGATTGACGTGCGAACCCGTGGGCGCGTCGCGCGAAGGACGGTCACCGCACAGGCGCAGGCAGCCCGCGATGCAGCGTCCTCGGCGTCGGCCACGAGCGCAAAGGAGCAGAGCCCGGGACAAGTCGGCGGGAAACCCAGCACTAACAAACCCAGCATTCCGGAGTTTGACGCGGAAGAGTCGCTGGCGGAACTACGCACGCTGGCTGGGAGCGCGGGCGCAAGAGTTGTCGGTGAAATTCTGCAGAGGCGGGACCGGCCCGATCCCGCGACTTTGATTGGCGCAGGCAAGCTTGAGGAAATCGCGGGGGCCGCTGCGTCGGTAAATGCCGACCTGCTTCTCTTCGATCACGACTTAACCGCTTCGCAGCAGCGCAACATCGAAAAGATTGTTCGCCGGCGGGTCATCGACCGGACCCAACTCATCCTCGACATTTTTGCCCGGCACGCGCGCACACGGGAGGGCCACCTGCAGGTGGAGCTGGCGCAGTTGCAATACATGCTGCCACGGCTGGCGGGCCGAGGCGTGGAGATGTCTCAGTTGGGTGGCGGCATCGGCACACGTGGTCCGGGTGAAACGCAGCTCGAGACTGACCGGAGAAAGATAGCCCGGCGCGTCCGGCATGTGGAGCAGCAACTGGACAATGTACGGCGTATCCGGGCCCAGCAGCGGCAGCGGCGCGAATCGGCGCCAGTGGCAACCGTGGCGCTCGTCGGATATACGAACGCGGGGAAGTCGACACTGTTCAACGCGCTGACGCGGGCCGCGGTGCTAGCCTCGCCGCGCATGTTCGCGACACTTGATCCGACGATTCGTGGGGTAGTGCTGCCATCGAAGCGCAAGGTGCTGATGTCCGACACGGTGGGATTCATTCGCAGCTTGCCGCACACGCTGGTCTCGGCATTTCGCGCCACGCTGGAAGAGGTGCAGCGGGCGTCGCTGATCGTACATGTGTCCGACGCCAGCAGCCGGCTCTCAGCCGAGCAAGACGCGCAGGTCGAGATTGTGCTGAAAGAACTGGACGCGGAGAAAACCCCCCGGCTGCGGGTGATGAATAAAGTAGATCTGCTGGATGTGGAAGTGGCGCAATCTTTGCAGGATGACGCGCTGCGGGATCACTCGAACACAGTGTATGTGTCCGCGGCGGAGGGCACGGGGCTGGATCGGTTGCTGGCGCACATTGACGCCATGATCGAGGAAGACCGCGTGAGCCGCGTCCATCTGCGCGTGCCCCAGAAAGAAGGGAAGACGTTAGCCATGCTGGAGGCTAAGACGCGGATTTATTCGCGGGCGTACAGGGATGGGGCGGTCGAGTTGGAACTGGAGGCGCCGGAGTCGGTGGTGCGGAGAATCCGGGAGTGGGTCGTAGGGTGACTGCCGCACAATTTAAATGGGCCGGCAACCAAGAAGCGGTGACATTCCTTGGCTATCGGCCCATTCGATCCTGAATTGGATCGGAGGTGATAGTTCAATGCTAGTCCTCTTTACCGGGAAGTCAAGGATTAGTTGCAGGTTTCTGCATGGCCTGCCAGCAAGAGCTTGACAGCGGGATTGCGCCCACTTTGAGACCTGGTATCGGCCCCGAAGAGCGGCTGAAAATCAAGCCCTTTACGTTGACATAAACTCCTACGGACGTTAGACTTAACAGTTTTCATAGCCCTCATTTTCCTGTTAAGCCGCAATCGATGGATCAAACGCTACAACAACTAGGCGAATTACTGCTTGGAGCGGTGCCGACGGTAATTCTAGTTGCGCTGCTCTACGCGCTCTACGCGACGATTGTGCACAAGCCATTGCGGCGGGTGCTGGAGGAGCGGCGCAGTAAAACGGAAGGTGCAGTCGAGAAGTCGCGGGCCGACATTGCCGCAGCCGAAGCCCGCACGTCGGAATATGAGCAGAGGTTGCGCGAGGCGCGGGCGACCGTATTCCGGGCACAAGAAGCCCGGCGCAAATCGGCCCTGGATGCCCGTACGGCGGCGCTGAACCAGGCTCGCAGCAAGGCGCAAGCCCAGGTCGAGGCAGCCAAGGCTGACATTCAAAAGGATCGTGACGCGGCGCAGGGCGGTTTGCAGAAAGAGGCGCAGTCGCTGGCGGCGGAGATCATGCGGCGCGTGCTGCAGCCGGCCGGAGCCGGCCGATGATGCCCCGAGTCGTGGTGACGCAGAGTGCGATTTCGACGATGACTTCCGTGAAAAAAATTGTCCTGTTGAGTGTGCTGGCTTTGCTTGTGGGGAGTCTTGGGGCAATAGGATCGCTGCGGGCGCAGGAGCAGCCGCCGACGCCGCAGAAGCAACGGCAGTCCGGAGACTCGGAGAAGCAACGGGGCATTGGCCAGCAACTAGCGCACGAAACGCGGGAGGCAGCGGGAGAAGAGAAAGACGATAAGGCAGAGTTCAAGCAATCCCCATCGGTGCGATTCATCGCGCGGATTACGGGCCTGAGCACGGGGAACGCCTACCTGTTGAGCGTGCTGCTGAATTTTGCCGTGATTGCGGGGGTGATCTTCTGGGCGGGCCGCAAGTATTTGCCCGGTCTCTTCAGCGCACGCACCGCGGCGATCCAGAAAGCGATGCAGGAGGCGCAGAAGGTCAGTGAGGAAGCGCGGCGGAAGCTGGCTGAGATCGAATCGCGGCTGATGAGGCTGGATGTGGAGATCGGCATGATGCGCGATGCCGCCGAGAAAGAAGCCGGAGCCGAAGAGGCCCGCATCCAGGCAGCAGTTCAGGAAGATGCGCAGAAGATTGTGGAATCGGCACAGCAGGAAATCGCGTCCGCGGCGAAGACTGCGCGGCGTGAACTTACCGCTTTCGCGGCTGATCTGGCTGTCGGCCTAGCGAAGAAGCAGATTCAGGTGGACGCGGCGACTGATCAGCTGCTGGTGCGGAAGTTTGCCGGGGAGTTGGGTGTGTCCGACGCTTCAGGATCGGGAAAGGACGGGCGCTAGACCATGGCTTCCGTCGCCGGCACTTACGCCCGGGCTTTCGCGGATGTGGTTGTAGCGAGGCATCTCGACGCAGACCGCTCGATTGCGGAATTGCGCGTCGTTGCCGGCTTGCTGGCCGAGAGTTCGGTGTTGCGGCGAGTGTGGGAGAATCCTGCGATACCCGCAGACCAGAAACGGCGAGTGCTGGACGTCATCGCGCAGCGTGACGAGATTTCCACCCAGGTGAGGAACCTGGTTGCGGTGCTGATTGATCACCGGCGCATACATTTTCTAGAGCCAATCATCCGGCAACTGGAGAAGGAACTTGACGCGCGGCTGGGATTCGCCGAGGCCGAGATCACCAGCGCTCGCGAATTGGGCGCTGCGGAAAAGCGTGAGTTCGAAGCTCAGGTCGGGAAACTGACCGGTAAGAAAGTCCGTGCGCGTTACGGGCAGGATGTGTCTCTTCTGGGAGGCGCGGTGGTCCGGCTCGGTAGCACGGTTTACGACGGTTCGGTAAAGGGGCAGTTGGAAAGGATTCGCGAAGAAATAACCGGCAGTTAGCAATTGGCGATTAGCATTCAGCGAAATGCTAATCGCCAAGCGCTAATTCCTGTCGGCGGTAAGCTAAGGCTGAGAGCAACCTATGGCACAGATCAAGGCAGACGAAATAACCAAGCTGATCCGCGAACAGATCGAGAACTACGAATCGAAGATCTCCGTGGATGAGACCGGCACCGTCATCACGCTGGGCGACGGCATCGCGCGCGTGTACGGACTGGACAAAGTGATGGCCGGCGAGCTTCTTTCCTTCCCGCACGGCGTGGCCGGCATCGCCATGAACCTGGAAGAAGACCAGGTGGGCGTGGTGTTGCTCGGCGAATACACAGAGATCAAGGAAGGCGATGAGGTAAAGCGCACGGGCCGCATCATGAGCGTGCCCGTGGGAGATGCCATGATCGGGCGCGTTGTGGATTCGCTGGGCCGGCCCATCGACGACAAGGGCCCCATCGCCACCGATAAATTCATCGCCTTGGAGCGGCTGGCACCGGGCGTCATCGACCGGCAGCCGGTACGCGAGCCCATGGCGACTGGACTGAAGGCCATCGACAGCATGATTCCGATTGGCCGCGGGCAGCGGGAATTGATCATCGGCGACCGGCAGACGGGAAAGACAGCGGTCGCGCTCGATACCATCATCAACAGCCGAGGCAATGACCTGGTCTGCATTTACAACGCGATCGGGCAGAAGCGGTCATCGATTGCGCAGGTGGTCAAGATTCTCGAGGACGCTGGAGCGATGGAATACACCATCGTGGTTGCGGCATCGGCTTCAGAGCCCGCACCCATGCAGTACATTTCGCCGTATGCGGCGACCGCGCTCGGAGAATATTTCCGCGACACCAAACGGCACGCGCTCGTTATCTATGACGATCTTTCGAAGCATGCGGCGTCGTATCGTGAAATCTCGTTGCTGCTGCGGCGGCCGCCGGGGCGCGAGGCGTACCCGGGCGATGTGTTCTACCTCCACTCCCGACTGCTAGAGCGCTCCGCCAAGTTGAGTGACAAGAACGGCGGCGGATCGCTGACCGCGCTGCCCATTATCGAGACGCAAGCGGGCGACGTTTCCGCTTACATTCCGACCAACGTGATCTCGATTACCGACGGTCAGATTTATCTAGAAACCGACTTGTTCAATCAAGGCGTGCGTCCGGCCGTAAACGTGGGTTTGTCGGTGAGCCGCGTGGGCGGCAGCGCGCAGATCAAAGCCATGCGGCAAGTGGCTGGAACGCTGAAGCTGGAACTGGCGCAATACCGGGAATTGGCGGCATTTGCGCAGTTCGGCAGCGACCTCGACAAAGCCACGCAGGCGCAGCTTAATCGCGGGCAGCGGCTGGTTGAACTGCTGAAGCAGAACCAGTTCTCTCCGCTGCCGTTCTCCAAGCAGATTCTGATCATCTTTGCAGGCACCGGAGGCTTTCTCGATGACCTTCCGGTAAATCAGGTGCGCGACTTCGAGAAAGACCTTTACGAGTACGTGGATGCAACCCAAGCCGGCCTGCTGCGCGCGATCATGGAGAAAAAAGTCCTCGACGACGGCCTGAAGGCGCAGTTGACCGACGTAATAAAACAGGCGAAGCAGCAGTTCCTAGGGACGCGGGAAGCGGTAGCGAAATAGTTTCGTAGAGGCGTAGCTTGCTACGTCTCGCGTGCAGCGCCCGTGGTGGGTGTGAGACGTAACAAGTACGTCTCCACGACAAATGGCTAACATTCTCGACATTCGACGCCGCATTCGCAGCGTAGTGAACACGCGGCAGATCACCAAGGCCATGAAGGTGGTCTCGGCGGCCAAGCTCCGTCGCGCGCAGGACCGCGCCTTGTCGGCACGCCCGTACGCGCTGATGCTGACGAACGTTCTGAAGTCGCTGGTGGCCCGGACGGAGATCTACGATCCGGAAACCGGTGAGCCGAAGCATCCCCTACTGGCGCAGCGGCCGGAGAAAACCATCCTGTTGATCGTTGTTACCGGCGACAAGGGCCTGGCGGGGGCATTCAGCGCCAACGTTACCAAGGCGGCCAGCCGGTTTATCGAGTTCAAGGCTGGAAAGAATATCGACATTGAGGCAATTGGCCGGAAGGGGCGCGACTTCCTGCGGCGTCGCTACCCAGCGGCCGCGGTGCAAACGCGCAGCCTGGCCGAGACCGAAGAGTCGCTGGAGACTCAACCGAGTACTGGGGATCGTGCTGGAGCGATACAAATCACGGGAGAGCATGTTGGTGTTCTCGGCAAATTGGACTTTTCGCGAGCCCGGGCGTTGGCGGAAAACGTGATTGTGCGGTATCAGCGCGAGGAGATTGATGCCGTCTACGTCGTCTTCAACGAATTCAAGTCAGTGATTGCACAGCGGCTGATCGTGGAACAGGTTCTTCCCATCGAACAGATCGGCGCGCCGCCGGTCCGCCTGGCCGAGGAGATGACCGAAGAAGAAAAGAAAAAAGCCAAGGAAGCTGCGATTAGCGCCGGAGTGGGCTTGCGCAGTTCTGAGCTGGCAGGGGACCCGGCCGCGGCGGAGTTCGGAGCTTCGCTGGGCTCAGGGCAAGTGGATTACATCTACGAGCAGGCGCCGGAGGAGTTGTTCCGCGCGTTGCTGCCGAAATATGTGGCCATTCAGATTTTCCGCGCTCTGCTGGAGTCTGTGGCAGCCGAGCACGCCGCGCGAATGACCGCGATGGATTCTGCCACGAGCAACGCCACCGACATGATCGACTCACTGACCTTGGCGATGAACCGGGCGCGTCAGGCGAAGATCACGAAGGAAATTATCGAGATCGTGAGCGGCGCAGCCGCGATGTAGCAAGTACCCAGTAGCCAGTACCCAGTACCCAAGACGAGTCAAAAACATATGGCAGAAAACGTAGGACACGTCGTTCAAATTGCGGGGCCGGCGGTGGATGTGCAGTTCCCCGAAGGCAAGTTGCCTCCTATCTACGAGGCGGTACGAGTCGTGAGTGATGGCTTCACGGTGCCTAGCCCTGTCAACGTGATTCTCGAGGTCCAGCAACACCTGGGCGAAGGTCGCGTGCGCTGCATTGCGATGGAAGCCACTGAAGGTATGGTCCGCGGCATGAAGGCCATCGACCAGGGCGGCCCCATCTCGGTGCCCGTGGGCCGCGGCACGCTCGGACGGGTGATGAACGTGATCGGCGAGCCCGTCGACCAGCTTGGTCCAATCGAGTACAAGGAAAGAATGCCGATTCATCGCCTGGCGCCGGCTTTCGATGAGCAGGCGACGACGGCCGAGATGTTTGAGACCGGCGTGAAGGTCATCGACCTGATTCAGCCGTTCTTGAAGGGCGGCAAGATCGGTCTGTTCGGGGGGGCGGGCGTCGGCAAGACCGTTGTCATCATGGAACTGATCAACAACGTTGCCAAAAACCACGGCGGCTTCTCTGTCTTCGCCGGTGTCGGTGAGCGCACTCGCGAGGGCAACGACCTGTGGCTGGAGATGACAGAATCCGGTGTGATCAAGCCGGGCAAGCCCGCGGAGTCAAAGGCAGCGCTCATCTACGGGCAGATGACGGAGCCTCCCGGCGCGCGCTTGCGGGTAGCGCTTACGGGATTGACGGTCGCCGAATACTTCCGTGATGCCGAGGGCGCGGACACGCTGCTCTTCATCGATAATATTTTCCGCTTTACTCAGGCAGGTTCAGAAGTGTCGGCGCTGCTCGGCCGCATGCCCAGCGCCGTAGGCTACCAGCCGAACCTGGCCACGGAAATGGGCGAACTGCAGGAGCGCATTACGTCGACCAAGAAGGGTTCGGTCACTTCAGTGCAGGCGATTTACGTTCCGGCGGATGACTTGACCGATCCCGCGCCTGCCACCACCTTTGCTCACCTCGACGCCACCACCGTACTGTCTCGCGCTTTGACTGAGATCGGAATTTATCCCGCGGTGGATCCGCTGGCTTCGACGTCGCGTATTCTCGATGCCCGCATCGTTGGCCAAGAGCACTACGACGTGGCCCAGTCGGTGAAGAAGACGCTGCAGACTTACAAAGATCTGCAGGACATCATTGCGATTCTCGGCATCGATGAGCTCAGCGAAGATCAAAAGCTGACCGTGGCGCGAGCGCGAAAGATTCAACGGTTCCTGTCGCAGCCGTTTCACGTGGCCGAGCAGTTCACCGGCGCAGCGGGGCGTTACGTAAAGATTGCCGACACGGTGAAGGGCTTTAAGGCGATTGTCGAAGGCAAGTACGACGACATCCCCGAGCAGGCGTTTTACATGAAGGGACCGATTGAAGAAGTGCTGGAAGCGGCCGAGAAGATGAAGGCAGCAGCGTAACAGGCAGTGGCCAGGTGCCAGTGATCAGTGGTCAGTCAAACCAACTGATTCACGAATAGACTGGCCACCGACCACTGGACACTGACCACTGATGTCAGACACTTTCCAACTCGAGATCGTAACGCCGGAAAAGAAAGTCGTGGAGACGACTGCGGCCGAAGTGCAGATTCCCGGCAAGAACGGCTATCTGGGCGTCTTGCCTGGGCATGCGCCGCTCATCACCGAACTGGCCGTGGGCGAAATCACTTTCCGCACGGGTGCTGACGAGCAGCGGCTCGCAGTCGCGTGGGGATTCGCGGAAGTGCTGCCCGACAAGGTCACGATTCTCGCTGAAACCGCCGAGAGTCCTTCCGATATTGATGTGGAACGCGCGCGCAAAGCGAAAGCTCGCGCTGAGGAACGCCTGACGAGCGGCGATCCTAATGTCGATGTGGACCGTTCTCTGAACGCGCTGCACAAGGCGGAGACGCGGCTGGAAGTGGCCGAAGGGCGAAGCCACTCCTAGATCGGCGCCAGATCTTTGCTCGAGTTCCCGGTAGCGACCGGATTCCACCTCAATTGGTGAAACGGCCTATGAGATCGATCTCCCCTCTTCTTCAATTGTGTTTCTGCATTCTTGCGATGCTTGGAGTCATGGCGAAGGCTCAGCAGGACAAACCGGCACAACCTCCGCCACCGCCAGCGTCCCTCGTTTCGCCTGAGGTGCACGCCGACGGCAGCGTGACATTCCGATTCCGTGCTCCGAATGCAAAAGCAGTTCAGCTTCAGCTTGAGGGAGCCGACCCTGCCCCGATGCAGCGGGATGATCAGGGCGTATGGAGCATCACGACTGCGCCCCTAGCCCCGGACTACTACGGCTACTCTTTTGTTGCCGACGGCGTGCGTCTGATCGATCCCGAGAATGCGCTCATGGTACCGAATCTGCTGGCCACGGAAACTGCAGTGCATGTTCCAGGGTCATTATCTTTGCCATGGGAACTGAATGACGTGCCGCACGGCGAAGTGCATCATCACTTTTATAGGTCGGCGGTTGCGGGCGATGACCGCGATTACTACGTCTACACTCCGCCCGGCTATGACTCTGCCTCAAAGAAGACTTATCCCGTACTTTATCTGCTGCACGGCTACAGTGACGACGCCAGCGGATGGACAGCCGTCGGACACGCCAACGTGATCCTCGACAATCTGATCTCCCAGGGTAGAGCTAAACCGATGATCGTGGTAATGCCTCTCGGCTACGGCACGATGGAGTTGGTGCGGCGTGGATGGACCGCGTGGAGCCACACTGAGCTGCGCGATCGAAACTTCAGAAACTTTCGCGAAGCTTTGCTCACCGAGGTCATGCCGCGTGTTGAAAACGAATACCGGATCGCGAAAGACCGCAATGCGCGGGCGATTGCCGGGTTATCCATGGGCGGCTCGGAATCGCTGCTGACGGGTTTGAACAACCTCGACAAGTTTTCCTGGGTCGGCGCCTTCAGTTCGGGTGGCATTCCCGACGACTTTCAAAAAGACTTTCCTTCTCTCGACGCAAAAGCTAATCAGCAACTGCATCTGCTCTGGATCGCATGTGGTACCGAGGATCACCTGATCACGGTAAACCGCGCCTTGCGGGAATGGCTCAAGACCAAAGGCGTGAAAGCGACCGAAATCGAGACGCCTGGGATGCACACCTGGATGGTTTGGCGGCGAAATCTTGCGGAGTTCGCGGGGTTGCTGTTCCGGTAGGGCAGGCGCGACCCGTCGCTAAGCCGCTAAGGCACGTTCACCGAATCCCGATTCTCCGACGGCACGTACTTCACTGCAGCGGTGCGCTCTAACTTGTCCCAGGCGAACCTACGGCCTTCGAGCGCGCGCTTCAACGTCCTGAACAACACCACGGAGAACAACTGGCGATAGGCGAAGCGCTGCAGCCACACTTGGGTTAGCAGCCAGCTGTCTTCTTTATCGTCGGGCCGGCGGCGCTCCAGCGCGAACGCAAGAGCTGAGGCCAGGAAGTCCACCACCAGGAAAACGAAGAAGAACGCCACCAGCTTGTGAAAGCTTGCAGGGTCGGTGGAATCGGGATGGAAGTGTTTCTGAATGAAGTACCAGATGGCGCCGACGGCGAACATGATGTCGATGAGCGGCGACACCAGCGGCAGCAGAATCTGGAAGATCACGATATTCGGCAGAGCCACAAAGCCAAGCGCTCCCTTGCGCGCAAACACTCCACTGTGTTTGTAAACCGCCTGCAAAATGCCAAAGGACCAGCGAAACCGCTGCCGCATCAGCCCATTCGCGCTGGTGGGGGCCTCGGTATAAGCCAAAGCCATGTCTTCGTATTCCACGCGGTAGCCGCGGCGCAACAGCGCCATAGTGAGATCGGCGTCCTCAGCGACAGTGTCAATCTGGTATCCACCCGCCTCGCGTACGGCGGAAACGCGCCAGGCTCCGATCGCACCCGGAACCACACTGACCGCGCCCAGAACATCCAAAGCACGGCGCTCGAAGTTCTGGCTGGTGATGTATTCGAGAGCTTGCCAGCGCGTCCACAGATTCACACGGTTTCCGACCTTGGCGTTGCCCGCAATAGCACCGACTTTAGGATTGATGAAATGCGGCACCAGGCGCGAGATGGCGTCACTGGCGATCACGGTGTCGGCATCGATGCCAACGAAGAGTTCGGCATCGCCAATGTGTTCGATGCCATAGTTGAGAGCTTCGGCTTTCCCCGAGTTCGGCTTGGTGAGGATTAGCACTCTTCCCGCGGCTTCTTCGCGGGCGAAGGCCCGGCGGGCGACTTCCAGGGTGCGGTCCCGGGAGCCGTCGTCGATGACGATGACGCGCAGGTTGGGATAGTTGGAATTGAGCGCGGCACGCACCGTGCGTTCAACGACCTTTTCCTCATTGTAGGCGGGGATGAGAACCGCGACTTTGGGTTTGTAAGAAGCGACCTCGGCGGGCCTGCCGAAAATCTTCTCTTGCAGGCGGTCGTAAACCGCAGCCGTTCCGATAAATAGCAGGCGACCGGTCATCAGAAGGTCGCCGAGAAAGAATATCCACGTAATCGCGACGATGCCAGCCTCGAAGAGCCAGAAGCCCAGCCCATCCAGGCGCGCGGCCCAGAGTTCGCGCGTGGTCAACGGCGCCATCACATCTGCCCTGGTCTTGCCTAACAATTCGTAAACCGGCGCGACCTCAAGTCCGCGGGCGCGAATACCGTCGATGATCATGGGCAGCGCCCGCAGGGTTTCGGCACGGTTGCCGCCGCCGTCGTGCAGCAGCACGATGTTGCCGCAACGCAGATCGTTAGGGCCGCAAGGCGGCAGGTGGGCTAGAACATAGGTGGAGATTTCCTCTGCGGTGTGGTGCCGCGGCTTATCGCTCCAATCGTTGGGATCGATCCGGTTGCCCACAGTGATGTAGCCCAGGTCTTGCGCGAATTCCAGCGGCCGCACCTGGTCGGCGGTGTCGGGCTCTTCGTCGATCGCATAGGGCGGACGCATGAGCACCACGCGAACTCCCACCAGGCTGGCAAAAAGCCGTTCAGTGAGATTCAACTCCACCTTCATCTGTGTCGAAGAGATATTGCTTACATCAGGATGGGTGAAGGTGTGATTCCCGATGGCATGGCCCTCGCGGTAAATGCGCTCGGCCAAGCCTGGAAACTTGTCAGTCTGTATGCCAATGAGGAAAAACGTCGCCGAGGCGTGTTCCTTTTTGAGCGCGTCGAGGATCTTAGGGGTCCAGTCCGGATCGGGCCCATCATCAAACGTCAGTGCGACTTTGTTGGGAGTGTAGCCGTAACGCGCTACCCGGTATGGTTCCGGAAGAGACTGAAAATTCTCGTCGGTGATCAGCTTCGTGCCTGCATCGATCGTGAAGTCACGCGTGCCATGGGTGGGGCGGTCTTCGATACGAAGGATTTCTCCTTGGCCCTCCATATCAACGTCTTGGCCGGGAGGCACGTCACGCAGTTTGTCGGTCGCTCCCGCTTCGCCGGGAACGTCCCAGATACGCCACAGCGTGCGATCCTCGCCGCCCAGTCGCCACAGGGCAAAAGTCTGGATGCCCAGGGTTTGCGCGGCGCGCATGTGGTTCAAAGCCGTAACCGCATCGAGAAACCAGACATCGTGCCGCAGGCTGTGCTCATCCAGATAGCTAAAATGCGGATTCAAAGCATCATCGTCGAAGGTTACATCCTCATCGGAATCGCGCGCTTCCAGCCAGGCTTCTTGGGCAGAGACGGTGTGATCTCTGGCATCGGGAGGAATCTTGCCTTTCTTCGGTTTGAGCACCCAGTCGTAGCCGTAGTTGGCGATGGCGCAGATGACCTTTTCCTTGGGAATGGCTTTCACGATGTACTTGAGGTTGTCGACGAACCAATCCTGGGAAGCGACCGGGCCCGACGCCGCGCCGGGATAGTGCTCGTCGTAATTCATTACCACCACACCATCCGCCGGCCCAGCGATTGCCGCGTAGTTGAATTCCGGATTGTGCGCGGGCACGCTGACGTAGAGCTTCATCCCGCGGGCATGCAGGTCCGAAGCAAGTTCATTCAGCAGCGCCACATAGCCCGGCTGCCCCACACTGGGGAACGCTTCAAAATCCACCATCAACCCGCGAAAACGGTCCGAAGAAAGGTACACGCCAACCTGCTGACGAAAGACCGCCCGGGCGCTGGGATCGTTTAGAAAATCCGTGATTCCTCCCACCCACTCAGTACCGTCAAAGTTGTTCACCATGGGAAAAACCTCCATGGTGGCGTCCTCCGCCTTGAGCAGAGGCATCACACGGTCGTCGACGGAGCGGACACGATTGCTTTGCACGACGTCGAAGAACGTGTTGGTCTGGTCGTCCACCCCCTGCAGGCGGCCGTCGGGAGTGAGCACGTGCAGCCAGTCGGGATACAACAGATCGATCTGGCGAGAATAATCGCGCAGAGAAGAAAAGCTGGCTGCGTCCCAAGGCACGTAGAACGCCGCGCGGATGCCCTCTTCCTGGTTTAGCTTCACTTCCGAAGCAGGC
This sequence comes from Candidatus Sulfotelmatobacter sp., assembly GCA_035486795.1. Taxonomy (GTDB): domain Bacteria; phylum Acidobacteriota; class Terriglobia; order Terriglobales; family Acidobacteriaceae; genus Sulfotelmatobacter. Next base: position 97,564 of record DATHMS010000052.1, read on the forward strand.
AGCTTCGACTTGCGATGGGAGCGGCTGGCCAGCTTCTTCTGGCGCTCGCGGGCCTTTTCCTTCTCACTTTCCTTCAGGGCTTTAAAGGCACGCTTCTGCGGTGAAAAAAGCAGCTCAGGCAGGCGTTCGTCCCGCAGCGTGGTGTACACAAAGAAAATAACCAGCGCCGACAGCACCGCGACCAGCGCGTCGACCAGGCGTCTCAGGCGCTTCCAGCGGGCGCGTTCCGGATCGTAAAAAACGGGTTCGGCCATGGAGGGCTTATCGTTCATCGTATGCTGCGGACGGCGGCCGGTCAATTCTCGGTTGGACACGGTCGAGACGAGGTCAGGAGCAAGTCGTGCAATCGGGAACCACAATGCACTTTCCCAGACCGAAGATGACTCCAAACGCGCTATATTCTCAGCGTGCTGGAACTGGTGCGAAAGGATGCTCGGTTCTTTTTCGCGGCGACCCTGGCGGCGCTGGCGTTGCGGCTGGTCTTTGCGCTGCACTTTCCTGCGGTCGTGGATGATTCGCGGCTCTATGCCGATATCGCCGAAAACTGGCTGCAGCATGGCGTCTACGGCATTACAGATTCTGGCCAGGTCATGCCGACGTTTTCCCGCTTGCCGGGATACCCTGGGTTTCTAGCTGCGGTCTTCGCCATCTTCGGCTGGAGCAACTTCCGCGCGGTCCTGCTAATTCAGGTCTTGTTCGATCTGGGCACGTGTTTCCTCGTCGCCGATCTCGCGCGCCGCTTTGCATCCGACCGCGCGGCGAAGGCCGCGTTCCTGCTCGCAGCACTTTGTCCGTTCCTGGCCAACTACTCAGCCGCGGCTCTTACCGAGACGCTCGAAGTCTTCTTCACAACGCTGGCGCTGGATTTGGCCCTGCGCGGGATTGACGCTTTTCTCCGTGACCTCGAGTCAAACTCAACGCCGGTACCGCTAACGTGGGTCGGCTGCGGTCTTTCCATGGGCGCGTGCATCCTCTTGCGACCAGATGGCGGCATTCTGTTCGCCGCTGTCGGTGGATACTGGTTTCTGGTTTTCCTGCGAAGCTTCGTAGTGAGGCAGGAGCAAACATCCGAGATAGCCCCCCGGCTGCGTCCCATGCTATGCGTCGGAGTAATTCTCACCATCTGCACTTTCGCGGTCCTGGTCCCCTGGACGCTGCGTAATCTACACACCATGCACCGCTTCCAGCCGCTGGCCCCCCGCTATGCCAACGACTCCGATGAACGCGTGATGCCGGGATTCAATCGCTGGACCAAGACCTGGATGGCGGACTACACCTCGGTGCAGGAGATTTACTGGAAGATGCCGGGCGACCCAATCGACGTCACGCTTCTACCTCAGCGTGCCTTTGATTCGGCAGCGCAGCGCCAGGCAACGGAACAACTTTTCGCCGATCATAACCGGGATCATGACATAACTCCGGAGCTCGATAAGCGCTTTGCCGCCGTGGCTGCAGCCCGCATAGAGGCCGCTCCCTTGCGCTACTACATGTGCCTGCCAGCCTTGCGCATTGCCGACATGTGGCTGCGCCCGCGCACCGAACTGCTGCCTTCTGACCCGCGCTGGTGGGAGTTCAATGACGACCCTGCCTGGCTCACCGTGAGCATCGCCTTCGGCCTGATCAACCTCGCCTATGTCGCAGCCGCTCTTGCCGGACTGGCGCGCACACGCCAATTGTTCGGCATCGGACTGTTCGTTCTGTTTGTTGTCATGCGGTCGCTGTTCCTCGGAACTCTGGAGAATCCTGAGCCCCGCTACACGCTCGAATGCTATCCCGTGGTCATAGTCCTCGCGGCCGCCCTGTTCATCGGGAAATCGAATCGCAATGATCGAAGACCCACATGAACAGGCTCCCAAATCTGGAACGGAGTATGTGAAAAGGCATATTCAAACGTTTTACGATACCCAAAGCATTGAAGATTCAGCTTGAACATTATGGCCCAGCAGTTGCACAATAGCGCCCTGTCAGGTTCCCGGGGGTCTCGACGGTCGTTCTATTCCCAGGGCACAACATCCGAAGTATGACGCCTGTTAAGGGTACAAAGGGGACTCTATGCGTTCTGGATCACGTGTAGTTACTCTACTGGTTGGGTTTTTCCTCGCCTTCAGCGCTTCCGTCTGGGCGCAGAGTGCAACCACCTCGTTGCTTGGTACCGTCTACGATGCCAAAGGCGCCGTGGTGCCCGCTGCAACGCTAAGCATTGCCAACCCAGCCACGGGATTCAGCCGCACCACCAAGAGTGACACCCAGGGCCGTTACCAGTTTCTCGAGCTGCCGCCGGCCAAATACGACCTCACCGTGGACGCCCCAGGTTTCGCCACCATGAAACAAAGTGGCATAGAACTCCAGGTGGCGACTCCCGCCACCGTGAACATCACCATGCAGGTAACGGGCGGAACCGTCACCGTGGAAGTCAGCGGCACCACCCCCTTGGTCAATACGCAGGATGCCACTCTTGGACATGCCTTTGGAGAGGAGCAGATCGCCGACCTTCCCTTCGAAGGGCGCGATCCCGCCGGCATTCTCAGCCTTCAGACGGGAGTCGTATTCACCGGCAACAGCACCCACATCTCCTCCGCGGCCGACAGCCGGGCCGGCGCCGTGAATGGAGCCCGCAGCGACCAGAGCAACATCACTCTCGACGGCGTCGACAACAACGATGAACTTCTGGGCACAGCTTTCACGGGAGCTATCCGTGCTCCTCTCGATTCATTGGAAGAACTCAAGGTAACCACCAGCAACTCCGATGCCGACACCGGCCGCTCTTCCGGCGGACAGGTTTCTGAGATAACCAAGAGCGGTACCAACAAGATTCACGGCTCGCTTTACATCTACAACCGCCCCACTTTCACCACGGCGAATGACTGGTTCAACAAGGCCTCGCAACTCCAGGCCGATCAGCCTAACTCGCCGCCGTTCTTGTTGCGCAATACGTTTGGAGCCAACGTCGGCGGTCCAATCATTAAAGACCGGCTATTTTTCTTTGGCGCCTACGAGGGCCAGCGTAAGCGCGAAGACTTGCAAGTCACGCGCGTCGTTCCCAGTGCGAATCTTCGTGCCGGGACCATAGGTTACCTTTCGAACGATGTGCCGGTATATCTGACGGCCAGTCAGATCGCCAACATAGATCCGAACTGCTCCGGCAACGGCACTTGCCCTCTGGGACCCGGAGCGAATCCTCTCATCGCCTACCTTCCGGGAAATCCCAACTCGAGTACGAACTCCATCTTCAATCAGTACCCGCTGCCGAACACGACTACGGTTGGCGATGGGCTCGACTTCGAGGGTTTTACCTTCCCTTCTCCGCTGCCCGCGAGTCTGGATGACTACGTTTTGAAGTTCGACTACCTCCTCACCAAGGACGGCAACCACCGCCTGTTTCTAAAAGGCATCATGGATAACGAGCGCTCGGCCGAGCGTAATTTTATTAACTCCGTCAATACCGTCACTGGCGACGGTGGCGAAGAGTTTCCTGGGCAGCCCGAAGGTCAGGTCGAACGCGATAACAACAAAGGCATCACCGTCGGTTATACCGCCACTCTCAGCAGCACTGTGATCAACAATTTCCACTTTGGCTATATCAGCCAGCTTATTAACGTCCAAGGATTGCAAACCCAGCCCTACAACGACTTCCGCGGCATGGACAACATTAATGCCTTTACTCCCACTATCAATACCCATGTGCCGGTGAAAAACGTTGTCGATGACGTCACCAAGGTGATGGGCAGCCACACCTTCCAGTTCGGCGGAAACTACCGGGAAATTGACAACGTGCGCGAATCCGATGCGCAAAACTTCTTCCAGGGGCAGACCAACGTCTACTGGCTGAATGTCTCCGGTATCTCGAACACGGGAAGCAGCCTGGACCCCGCGTCCATCAACCCGGCTACTAATCTGCCGTGGTACCCAGCGGTTGATGCTAATTTCTCCGCGAGCTATGACTTTGCCATGGCGGCCTTGGCCGGGATTATCACCCAGATCAACGCGAACTACGAGTTAACCAAGAACCTGAGCGTCATTCCTCAGGGCCAACTGGTTCCTCGCCACTTCCGCAATCACGAATATGAGTTCTACGGGCAGGATCAGTGGAGGGTCAAGCCCAACTTCACGTTTACGTATGGCGTGCGTTATTCGATTCTGCAGCCGCCCTATGAAACCACCGGCACGCAGGTTTCGCCGACCATCAGCCTGAATAACTGGTTTAGTCAGCGCTCAATAGCGGCAGCCAATGGACAGGTTTACGATCCAGCCATCGGTTTCGGCCTTTCGGGCCAGGCCAACGGCAAGCCACCTTATTGGGGCTACGATTACAAAGATGTTGCCCCACGCCTCGCTTTCGCCTATTCCCCCAAGGGTGAGAGTGGCTGGTCCAGGCGCCTCTGGGGCGGGCAAGGGAAAACCTCGATTCGTGCCGGTTACGGCATCTATTTCGATCACTTCGGAGAAGGCATCACCAACACCTTCGATCGCGAAGGCTCGTTTGGGTTGACCACAGCCGAAGTGAATCCCGCTGGAATTCAAACCGTAGACGGCTCGGCCCGGTACTCGGGACTCTTCAATATTCCGACCAGCAGCCTCGACGGTTGCATGACTCCTCCTTGCTCGCTGATCGGACAGCCGCCGACCGGACCGTTCCCGGTGTTTGCGCCCTCCGGTGCCGCCACGCCCGGCGGCTTCGCCATCACTTGGGGACTGGATGACAAGCTGAAAACTCCCTACTCGCACCTGATCGATTTCTCCATCACGCGCGAGTTGCCCTCGAGCTTTGTCTTCGAAGCTTCCTACGTTGGCCGCTTTGCCCACCGCCTCATGCAGGAAGAAGACTTGGCGCTGCCGACCAATCTCAAAGACCCCCAGAGCAAGACCACCTACTTCCAGGCGGCACAAGCTCTGGCCAGAAATTACTACGCTGGAACTGGAAATCAGAACATCAGTCCCTCGACGATCGGGACAAATTACTGGCAGAATCTGTTTCCGGGCGCTGCCGGGCAAGCCCAGAACGTGCTTTTTGAAACGCCCATTCCGGCTGGACAACCCAACGCGGGACTCATCCTCCCTTGCGGCACAAACTCGACCCCGATTGCACCCACAGCGCTATTAACGGCCACGCAGGCGATGTACGACCTGTTCTGCAATTACGCGGGCAATGAAACCACCGCGCTCGAAACCGCCGACGCGCCGGGCATATTCTCCTTCGAAGGTCCCAACCAGTGCTTCCCAGCATGTGCCACAATCAACGGGGTCCAAACTGCGGGCTACGATTACTATTCGCCGCAATTCTCTTCGATGGACGCCTGGAGGAGCATCGGCAACAGCTCCTACAATGCTGCCCAGTTCAGCTTGCGCCATCGTGCCGGCGGTTTAGCATTCGATGTGAATTACACCTTCTCCAGGTCAATCGACGACGGCTCCAACGCCGAACGAGTCAGTACGTTTGAAGGAGGTGGTTTCGCCAGCCAGATCCTTAATTCCTGGTTCCCGAGGCAGAATCGCGCGGTTTCGGATTTTGACACCACTCAAATCATCAACGCGAACTGGGTCTACGAACTGCCGCTCGGCCGGGGCAAGCACTTCGGTGGAGGCATGGGAAGCTTTGCGAATGCGATTGTTGGCGGCTGGACCTTATCCGGTCTGTGGCGCTACTCCACAGGATATCCGTTCACTCTACTCAGTCCCGAATGGGCCACGAACTACGACCTTGAGACCCCAGCCGTCCCGATCAGCAACGCGCGTCCTAAGACCGGAAGCTACATCGTGGCTCAGGCGGGCGGTGGAACCGGTCCCAACGTCTTCCGGGACCCTGGAATTACCGACGCCGCCACGAACCCCAACGCCGCCATCAATCTCTTCCGTCCCGCCTACCCCGGCGAGGGAGGACTGCGGAATGGTCTGCGCGGCCCTGGCACATTTGATGTCGATACGACGGTAGTAAAAAGCTGGGCCATCCGTGAAAGCCAGCTCGTGAAGTTCAGTTGGTCAATGTACAACGTGACCAATTCCGCGCGCTTTGACGTGGGAACGATGCAGTTGAGTGGCAACAACTCGCTCTCCACCAGCAGCAGCTTTGGAAACTTCAGCTCGACGCTGTCGAATCCACGCGTCATGGAGTTTATGCTACGGTACGTTTTCTAGGGCTGGCTGGGTAAGCCGCTGGGCTTGAACGTTCTACGCCAGCGGCGAGTCGCTCATACGGAAGCGCGTCCGCACATGCTCGGAAATGAGTTCAATCGCGGGACGGTTTGACACCGGATCGCTCTGAGCCAGATACTTCATGGCCTCCACCAGCACACGCTGTCCATCGACATAACGAGGGTCGGACGTGCGTTCTCTTCGCTTGCTGCCAAACTTCGGCGGGACAGGTATCGTAAAAACCTTGGCCATTGTATAAACTCGAAAGACGAACTCGAAACGGACAGACTCGAAATGGATGAACTCGAAAGCGAATCTAAGGCAGTATAGCGCCCGGCGTTCCCTTTTCGGCACACATTCTTACGCTTTAGATTCAATCACTTACCCGCGAGGTGAGACAAACTGCGTCTTCTTCGTGGTTTTCAACTGAAACACGTCGTTGCCGATCTTTCCGTTCAACTGCACCGAAGAGTACTTGGCCATGCGATTGTCCCCCTGGCCTTGGAAGAATTGTTGCTGAATCGAGATGCCGCGGTTCAAGTCGATCCAGAGCAGAATCTTGGAAACATTGTTCCGGAACTTCTCGCTCTTGGGAATCAACTGCAGTTCCCCCGTTGCGATGCCGCCCACGCTCTCCTCGCCCAGATAACTCACGTCGAATGCCTTCTTCAGATCCTGCCCGCTGCCGCCAAAGCCCAGCACCAGATAGCTCTCAATCTCGCTCTGATTGCCGGCAGTGGGATACACGATGACCTGCTCGATCTTCGGTTGGTACACCTGCAGCTTGCCGTCTTTATAAAGCACGAACTTCGGGTCGGGTTCCTTGATCTCCGCCATCATCTCGATTTCTTTCCCCGCCCGGCGATAGTAAACCGTGCCCTTCTGTGTGTCGTGTTCGTCTACCACCTTCTGATATAGATCCCAGACGAAGTCGGCCTGCGTGCTCTGGAAGCTGGCGGCGGCCTCGTCCATTCTCCTGAGAACACTCTCCAAAGTGGCCGCGTCATGCGTCTGCAGAAGCATGCTGAGCGAGAGGAAGAAGATGTGGAGGGAAAACATCATGGGCGGCCGTACGGATGCTTATCGCAGACGCCTCTTCCGACGCAGATTCTTGCCACGCCGACTTGTCCCGCGCCGATTTGTCCCACGAAGCCCCGTCTCACTATTTTCGCTTCACCCAAACCCGGTAACCCTGCACCTGCCCCTTGGAGTCGGGAACGCCTTCGTACTTCACAATCAGAACATCGCCTGAAATCGGTTGGATAACGCGCAGCAACTGATCCCGCACCGACTCATCGTCCCCCGGCGTAATCGCGCTGGCAGAAATCTGGTAAAGCAGTCCGCCCTGTGCATCGGGCGTGACCACCACATCGCTGAGATGCGGATTGTGGAGCACAGGTTTATCGTTGAAATTGATCACCCTGGGCGACAGGAAAATGAAGATCAAAATCAGCGTGACCATGATGTCATAGTGCAGCGTGCCCCGCTCATGCTGCCATAGGACGTAGCTCCGAATTGTGCGCCAGACGCCGTTCATTGGTAGCGACGGCGCGGCAGCGGCGGTCGTGCTGATGTCCACACTTGGCAAGTTTAGTGACCCGTGTCCTTTCTTGGCAATGGAGAAGCTTCTGGCTTCCCGCTTTAGAACCCGCACCGACGTCTCGGTTCAGGCTAGCAGCTAAAGGCTAGAAGCTAGAAGCTTTTCTTCGTAATCCTCTCAGCCCTGATGTAGGGTCGCAACACCTCAGGAATCACCACACTTCCGTCAGCCTGCTGGTAGTTCTCGACAATTGCGACCCATGTCCGGCCCACCGCCAACCCGCTTCCGTTCAAGGTGTGCACAAACTCGGTCTTGTTCTTGCCTTCCGGACGGTAACGGATATTCGCTCGCCGCGCCTGATAAGCTTCGAAATTCGAGCATGACGAAATCTCGCGAAACAGCTGCTGCCCCGGCAGCCACACTTCAATGTCATACGTCTTCGCCGAAGATGGTCCCATGTCTCCAGTGCACAGAGTCACCACGCGATAATGCAAACCAAGCTTTTGCAGGATCGTCTCGGCATTCCGCGTCAGCTCCTCATGCTCTTCGTAAGACTGCTCTGGACGCGCGAACTTAACCAGCTCCACCTTCTGAAACTGATGCTGCCGGATGATTCCGCGGACGTCTTTCCCATACGAGCCCGCCTCGCTGCGAAAGCATGGCGTGTAGGCGGTGAGCGAGATCGGCAAGCGCGCAGCGTCGAGGACTTCATCACGATAAAGATTCGTGACCGGAACTTCAGCGGTGGGAATCAGCCAGAGATCCCTTTCGCCGTGAGGTACGCGAAAAAGATCAGCGGCAAACTTCGGCAGCTGTCCCGTGCCATACATAGACTCGGAATTGACCAGATACGGCGGCAGAACCTCGGTATATCCATGCTCCCGCGTGTGCAGATCGAGCATGAAGTTCGCCAGCGCCCGTTCGAGCTTAGCGCCCAGATCCCAGTAAACGGCAAAGCGCGCGCCAGTGAGCTTGACCGCGCGTTCCAGGTCTAGCACGCCGAGCTCTGCCCCTAGATCCCAATGCGGTCTTGGAGCGAAGTCGAATTGAGGCGGCGTGCCCCAACGGCGGACTTCCACGTTTTCTTCCGCACCATGGCCGACCGGCACGCTCGAATGCGGCATGTTAGGAATTCCGGCAAGAATGTCATGCAGGCGGGCATCAAGGTCGGCGGCAATCTTCTCCCGCGTCTGAATCTGCTCGCGCAGATCCTTTGTCTCGGCGATCGTGGCAGCAGCGTCCTGCCCGCTTTTCTTCAGTTTGTTGATCTCTTCGGACGCCTTGTTCCGCCGCGCCTTCATGGTCTCCGCTTCGGTGATGGCCTGGCGGCGCTGTGTGTCCACATCGCGGAAATCCCTGAGCACGGCAGCCGGATCCGCGCCGCGCTGGCGCAGCATCTCCTCCACCTGGGGCAGATTCTCGCGAACAAAATTCAAATCAAGCATGGGAAACAATTACTTTACCGGAAGCCGGGCGGGAAATGCACGCCAGGATGCGGGTCCGACGACCAAGAAGAGCTAGTCTCCGGATAGCAGTCTTCTATTCACTTTCCCGGCGCCAGCGACTTCAAATACGCGACGATGGCTTCCGCATCCGCCTGGTTGAAACGGTATTGTGGCATCGGTGGACGTCCCGGCAATCCGTTATACGCCACACCCGTCATCAGGAACCTGATGGCAGCTTCCCTCTCCCATCCGGGCAGCCCGGCGATGGCCGGCGTCTTGTCCGCCCACACGGGCATTGGCACGATCGGTTTGAAGTCTAGTGTCCCGCCCTGCAGCCATTGTTCTTTAACCGGTTCACCCTTTTCGTTACGCGGCGTGTGGCAATCGCCGCACAAACCGATGTTTTCGACTAAGTACTTGCCACGGGCGAGAGCAGTAGCGGAAGCGCTTGTCGCCCGCGGTTTCTGTCCAGCAAGCACAGGCACAAGGAACAGGGCGCCGACTGCTGCAGCGGCAAACATCCTTCGCATGAACGGCCTCTATTGAAAAGTTATTGCTAGTCGCGGAAGTTTACACAGCCTGCGAAACGCTGTCGAGTCGAACAACTTTCACGCAGGCCGCTCAACTGTGTACACTACCTTGCGATGAGATTCTTCCCCCGCTCGATCGCTGTGGGCCGACGTGTTATGCCCGCGTTCTTGGCCATCCTCATACTGGCTTCCACTCCGGCCACCTTCGCCTCCGCCTACAACGCCCATCCCAAGCTGGTCGTCGTGATCATCATCGACCAGTTCCGCGGCGACTACCTGGAGCGCTACCGCGACCAGTTCGGCGAAGGCGGATTCCGCCTGCTCCTCGACCATGGCGCCAACTTCACCGACTGCAATTACGACTACGCCAATACTCGTACCGCTCCCGGACATGCCACGCTGTTCAGCGCCGCCTACAGCAGCGGCCACGGCATCGTGGCGAACGAATGGTGGGACTCGAAGAAAAAGAAAATGGTCACTTCAGTCGAAGACGACAATACCAAACTGGTGGGTATTGCGGACGACAAGGCCGGCGCATCGCCCCACAACCTGCTCGCCGACACATTGGGCGACGAACTCAAACTCGCCACTCAAGGCAAATCGCGAGTCTTCAGCGTTTCCTTAAAAGATCGGGCAGCCATCCTTCCCGGCGGCTTTGCCGCTGATGCCGCTTTCTGGATCGACCCCAAAAGCGGCGCCTGGATTACCTCCACTTACTATCGCCCCAACCTGCCCAAGTGGGCGCAGGATTTCAACGCCGCCAACCGCGCAACCAAGTATTGGGATCGCGACTGGAAGAACGCCAACGGAGACCTTCTGCGCTCAACCGCTCATCGCAAGGGGAAAGACGGCTCCGACGCGGGCTTTTACGACGTGGTCGGCTCCACTCCTTTCGCCAACGAGTACGAACTGGAATTCGCCAAGGAGTTGGTCATCTACGAGAATCTCGGCGCCGGACAAGCGACTGACCTGCTCGCCATAAGCCTTTCTCCCAACGACATCCTCGGCCATCAGGTCGGCCCCGATTCCCCGGAGATGTCTGCCATGGCGCTGGCACTCGATCGTGAACTGGCTGACTTCTTCAACTTCCTCGGCCACCAGGTGGGCCTCGCAAATACATGGATCGCACTGTCGGCCGACCACGGTGTTTCGGCTTTGCCCGATGCCGCGAAGAAGCTCCGCATTCCCGCCGCCAATCTTGATGCAGGCAAACTCGAAACCCAGATCAACAGCGCGCTGACCGCCAAATTTTCGCCCGGCCACGCCGCTTCCTACATAAAGCTCGACTACCCGGTCGCCTGGCTCGACCCGGATGCCTTCGCCGCCGCGCACGTAAAAGAGCACGACGCGGAGACTGCCGTCGGTGAGGCGATGAAGCAGGCTGGACTGCGTGATTACTTCACTAAGTCACAACTCGCAGCCGGCGAAGTACCGGATACCGCTCTCGGCAGAAAGTTCTTGCACAGCTATTCGCCGGAAGGCGGCTGGTATGTGATGGGAGTTCCCGAAATCTACACAGTGGGGTCGTCCAAAGGCACGGATCACGCATCGCCCTATACCTACGATACGCACGTGCCCCTGGCTTTCTACGGACTGCCATTCCTCCCGGGAACCTATCGCAACCATGCCGAGCCAGTCGATCTGGCCGTCACGTTGGCCTCGCTGCTCGGCATCGACGCTCCCACCCACGCCGTGGGCCGCGTGCTGACGGAAGCATTAGTCCAATCGCACCATGCGGAAAGCGCCGCGGGATCCTTTAACGCCGGCTCTCCTAATTCCGGTTCGTCTAATGAAAGGCCGCCGCAGTGACCCCCTCCTCCGAAAACGGCGGCAAGTCTCCTTTGGATCTCAGCGTGAGCTTCGCTGGCATCCAGCTCAAGAACCCCATCATCGCTGCCAGCGGCACCTTTGGCTACGGAGTCGAGTTCGAAGACGTCGTTCACCTCGACAAGCTGGGAGGATTCGTCGTCAAGGGCCTCTCCCGCGAACCGATGATCGGCAACCCTCCACCGCGACTGTGGGAAACCGCAGCCGGCATGCTGAACGCCATCGGTCTCCAGAACATCGGCGCAGCAGCTTTTCTCGAAGAGAAACTGCCTAAGCTGCGCCAGCTGAAAAACATCGTGGTTCTCGCCAACGTTTTCGGCTACACCCGCGAAGACTACGAGAGAACCATCGAAATTCTTAACGACGGCGAAGGCATCGCCGCCTACGAACTTAACGTCTCATGTCCCAACACAACCTCCGGTGGTCTGCAGTTCGGCAGCGATCCGCGCTCTCTCGATGAAGTAGTTACCACCGCAAAACGGACCGCCCGCCGGCCACTGATCGTCAAGCTTTCTCCCAACGTAACCAGCATCGCGCAGATGGCCCACATTGCGCAGGAAGCAGGCGCCGACGCCATCTCGCTGATCAACACCTTCGTCGCCATGGCCATCGACCCCGATACGCGAAAGCCCCGCATCGCCAACGTTACTGCTGGACTCTCCGGCCCGGCTATCAAGCCCATCGCCTTGCGCATGGTCTACGACGCCGCGCACGCGGTAGATATTCCGGTGATCGGCATGGGAGGTATCTCAACCGCGGCCGATGTTGCCGAGTTCATGCTCGCCGGCGCAACCGCCGTGCAAATCGGCACCGCCAGCTATTGGGATCCCTGCGCCACCGAGAAGATCGTGGACGAACTACAACGCTGGTGCCAGGATCGCGGCATCACCCGTCTGGCAGACCTGACCGGCGGCATGATTTTGGAATGAGGGCAATTAGAACCCATCTCAAGAAAAGGCCAGCTCAAGAAATGGATCGGGAAGGGCACGGCTTCAGCCGTGCCGTGAGAATGCCGTCGAATTTTGGGCTTTAGCCCTGAGGTCTTTGACGGCTTCCGACGCCGAGCATCGTGAGGTTCTTACCGCCACGCTGCCATGATCGCCCCCATCGCCAGATAGCAAACCAACTGATAGCCGGTGTTGATCAAATATAGTTTGGCGGGCTGCCGGCTAAAGAGTGAATTCGTTAGTTGTACGGTGGTTACGAATCCCAGCCACACTGCCAGCCCCACCTTCATGCCATACAGCGGAGCGTGAATCGTCGCGACGACAATAATTTTCCCCAGGACCACCGCCGAGACCAAGCTTGCTACCAGCGACAGCCCGTAAGATGGGCCTGCACTCTTCTGCATTTCTGCGGTCTTCGCCTTGTCATTCGGGTCGTACCCCATCAGCACCATCCACGGGCGCGCAAACAGCAAGGGTGAGTACCACACGAATCCCACCGCCATGGTGGCCAGTGCACTCACCAGCACGGCCCACAAGTTCACTCCCATGAACTTCATCAGAACCTCCGTCGATTTCCTGAAGATCGGCCTCAGCCGTTACGAATGCAGGGATGCCAGATGAAGAATAGGGCCGGAATAGAAAAACAGCACTGCCAAAAGTCCACCGCTCAAGGCCGAAGACCTTAGCCTAACGCCCGCGAGTGTACCAGATCGAACCCGGAGATCTGTAGTTGCTTCCTTCTCCCCACACCACATGCGTTGCGCCAAGGTTATCGATGCCGATGGAAAACAGGTTGCCAAATGGGAAGAGGAAGCCGCTGGGCAGAATGTAATCATATCCCCGTACCGGCCCGGAGAGTTGCGATTCCGGCAACCAGGTCGCCCCACCGTTGGTGGAAGTTCGGTAGAAGGTATTCCAGACAGGATGGTTTTGCGTGTCCACTCTCCTCGTGTCCATCCATGCCACGCGGATGTCGCCAGCGGTGCCGGCGGTGATGGCCGGGAAGCAGTGCTCCACGCCCAACGGAGCGTTTGAGACTTCAGCCTTTGCCGACCAGCTTTCCCCCTGGTTCGTGGAAGAGGAGAAGTAAATGCGCTGGGGTCCGCCCATGACCGAGCCCGCGTTCCACAGGGCGTAGAGGACTCCGGCATCATCGGAAGCCAGAGCCATCTGGGAGGCCAGAAAGCCCGCGGAACACTCTTGGGCCGGGCAATCCGGTGCCGCGCTGGAAATGTCCATCGGCGCCGTACTCCAGTTCCGGCCGCCGTCCGCTGACCGGCTTATAAACACCTCCACTGGTCGAGTAAGAATCTTGGTTCGCGGGTAGGCCGTCCAGGAAAAATACACATTGCCGGTGGGATCCACAGTGGCCCCAGCCGCCAGTGACCAGCCCGGCTCGGCTCCAGGATTCAGCACCGTCGAGGAAAAATTCTGCGCGTAGTCGTGCGACGCTGATATCGCAAGCGTCTGATCGTGGTTAAAGCTCACGTAGACATTGGCGCCCCGAACGGCCAGCACCGGCTTGTCGATAACGGCCTCCGCAGAATGTTCAGCGACGGCAAAATACCAGGAGCGTCCAAAATCCTGCGACCGCCCAACGATGACGTCGTGCGTGCCCTGCAACCACGATGCATAAAGAGTTTGCCGATCAACCGGATCAACCTTGATCTGGGCATCAAACTGGCCAGTCGAAGAAGCCGACAACGCCTGCGGCGCTTGCCACGACAATCCGTTGTCACTGCTGACGAGCAAGGCCATCGTAGGCGCGACGCAGGCCGCGCAGTCGCCCACCGCACCATATTGAGGAAACAGAATGTAGATGTGTCCATGCCCGTCGGCTGCCAGAGCGGGCTCCCATTGATCGCCGGTGTCATAGCCGACTCGAAGCGGCGGAGCAAAGCCCGAAACGCCCAGCGCCGCCCGCACGGTGCTCAGCGCCAACAGGAGGCACAATGCAAACCTCTGCACACTCCTGACGCGGCTGGATCTACAAACCACAGAACTTCTCCTGGCACAACCTGCGACAACCTTGCCGCACTCTATAATGAATTCTTAGCATCGTCAATTACCCGATTAGGCGACAAATCAGCATCCGGGCGTGACTTTCTGGAGATTTCGTAATCTAATTGAAAGGTCAGTCAAAGGCATTCGGGAATTCACTCAGGAGCGATCTTAACTGATGGAGAAAGCCACATTTGCAGCGGGATGTTTCTGGGGAGTGGAAGCCACTTTCCGGCAGATGCCCGGCGTGCTATCCACGCGCGTAGGCTACACCGGCGGGAGCACCAATAGTCCCACCTATAAGGAAGTCTGCACCGATCGCACCGGCCACGCCGAGGCTGTAGAGGTCGAGTTCGATCCCGCCCAGGTTCGCTATTCCGACCTGCTGAAGGTCTTCTGGGAGAATCATGACCCCACGCAACTGAATCGCCAGGGTCCCGATTGGGGCACGCAATACCGCTCCGCCATCTTCTTCCACACGCCCGAGCAGCAGGCTGAGGCGCAAGCCTCGAAAGACGCCCTCGAGAAGCAGCACCACTACTCCAAACCGATCGTGACCCAGATCGTCCCCGCAGTCACCTTTTATCCCGCAGAGGACTATCACCAGCAGTATCTGGAAAAGCGCGGCCTGGCCAGCTGCCACATCAAGGCGTAGCGGAGTATTACTTACAAGTGATGCTCGGGTTATCCTTCGCCAACTCGAGGCACTCCGCATGTTGTTTCGCGCGCCGGGCCGCATCTCCCGTACCATCGTCTTGCGAAACCGGCTGTGCCGCGTTTTGCGTCGTGGGCTCAACTCGCGCGACTGGGGTCGAAGCAGGGGTCGGTGCAACCGCCGGTGAAACTGGAGCTGGAGTCGATGTTGCAGCCTGAGTACCCGAAGTGGGAGCTTTGTCGAGCCTTGCTTGAAATGCCGCGATCTCCTCCGGCCGGTTCCATATCATCTCGTGAGTTTGCGTCTGGCAATAATCGTCGGGATATTCCCACACCGGCTGCACCGTCACCTTCGTCCCGCCGTTGAGTTCCGATAACGTATACGACCACACCTCTTTTGTGGTCATGCCCGGACAAGCACTTGAGGCCATGAAAAGCGCTCCGATGACAGGCATCTGCCCCGGCTTTGAGAAGCGCAGCTGAAGCTGATTGTCAGAATCAACTTTGTAGCCGTCTCTCAGATTCTCTTGGACGATTAGCGCCTTGACGGTCTGTACCGATGCCTTGCTGGTGAATACATACGGTCCGGGTTGCGCTTTTGGTTTTTTGTCTCGCGCCGCTGCTAAGCTCGTCAGCGCCAACATGAGAATCAGAACTCGCTTCATGCTTTTACCCCACTTCTGAACTCTACCGAGAGAGACTGGAAGGCGGCTAATTACCAG
Organism: Candidatus Sulfotelmatobacter sp.; assembly: GCA_035486795.1. Taxonomy (GTDB): domain Bacteria; phylum Acidobacteriota; class Terriglobia; order Terriglobales; family Acidobacteriaceae; genus Sulfotelmatobacter. Next base: position 113,359 of record DATHMS010000052.1, read on the forward strand.
AGTCATCTCGAGATCTCCGCGCTCTGCGAATGCATGCGATCAGCCCTAAGCCGCAGTCAGCAGCATCGGTGCACCCTTCGTGATCACCAGCGTATGCTCGTAATGCGCCGATGGCCGACGATCCACCGTGACAACGGTCCACTTATCCTGCGCCACAAACGCCCTGCCAGACCCAGCCGCAATAATGGGTTCGACGGTAATCACCAGCCCCTCGGTGAGAACTTGATTCGCTTCCGGATCAGCATAGTTCGGCACTCGAGGTTCTTCGTGGATGGTGCGTCCAATGCCGTGCCCTCCCAGATCGCGAATCACTGAGAATCCACTGCGCCTCACCTCGCGCTCGATCACTCTCCCAATCTCGAAAACCCGAAATCCCGCTCGCGCTACCAGCATAGCCTTGGCAAAGGCCCGTTCCGCGCAGTCGATCAGGCGCTCTCCCTCTTCCGTCACTTCACCCACGGGAACGGTCACGGCGGCATCCGCCATGAATCCGTCTTTCTCGACCGTCACATCAAGCTTGACCAGGTCGCCCTCTTCGAGCGCGCGGCCGCCGGGAATGCCATGCACGGCCTCGTCATTAACGCTGATGCAATTCACCCCCGGGAATCCGTAAACCAACGCGGGAGCCGACCGTGCCCCGTGCTGTCGCATTACCCCTGCGCCCACTTCGTCCAACTCCGCCGTTGTGATCCCCGGCCGCACCGCGCCTCTCATCGCCCCCAGCATCAGGCAAACCACGGCGCCGGCAGCCCGCATCCCGGCCAATTCTTGCGGCCCATTGATCGACATGACTTCACCTCAGGACATGATACTTCCACGGCATACCCGCACGCCAAGTGCATCAGGAAGCCACAGGTTCTTTAGGTCCGAAGAAGAAGAGCAGCACAAACCCTCCGGCGTAAAACAGCAGGCTCTGCTGAAAATTGAATCCCAGCAAGCGCAGGGCGAAGCCAAACAAGGCCAGAGCCTCGCACAACCCGTAGGTCGCAAAGTATCCGCTCCTCCAGTGGCGTAGCGTGATCGGGTCGTCAGGGTGCGCTGCCAAACTCTCCGCGGAACGCAGCACCAGAGTGCGCCTCACCACAAAGATCGCCCCCACCACAGCCACCGCGGCAGTTGAGAAAATATAGCTAAAGGAGGGATCCACGGCTCTGGCGCGCGAGCCCACAACTTCGCCCAGGAAGGCATAGAGCACTATGCTGACCAGCATCGCCCACTGCACGACACGCAGTGTCCGCAGAGCCGATTTCATGGCATGGATATTTTCCCGCAGTTCGGGGTAAGTGACCACAAATCTTTCGGCCAGCATCCGCGCAGGCAATATTGTTTCTCTCAGGCTAGTGAGCATGCCCGTTTGCCTGTCGCCCCGGCCGCACCCGCAAGAAAACCTGAAACGATACGGGATAATTGCCATAGGCCGCATCCAGCACTGCGGGCTTCGAATAAATCGTCAAATCCGCGCCCAGCCCAAGTTGGTACGCGCGCGTCTGCACCAGATCACGCGTGCCCCCGAAGGTATAGGCGCCGATGCGGTAGGATGGCTGTTCCGCCGGCGGAAACAATTCGTTCTTGTCCACCAACTCCATGCGCGTGAAGACATAGTCGCGCCGCAGAAAGTTCAGCGTGGATTCCAGCAGGTACCCGTTGAGACGGATTCCCGTGCCGATCTCGCGCACCCGCCCCCACACCAGTGACGTCGCCCAATTGCCCGCCGCCAAAGGATGGTTGTATTCCACCGAAGCCGTCTCCCGCCACTGGTTCCAGGGTTCCAGGGCCTCAGGGTGGTCGAGATGCCCAATGCTGTATTGGGCCGTCCAGTTTCGGTCAGGAGCAACGCTGCCGCGCACCGACCAGGAATCCAGCGCGGCTGGCTGGATACTCCACCGTTCTTCGTTCGGTTCGTGTCCGTTAAACGCCGAGCCTTCCAGCTTGAAGCGTTCGATCACCAACCCGGTCGTGACCACCCCAAAGCTCGTATGCGTCGAATCCTGCAGGTGGTGGCTGAGCGGTGCCAGCGGCAGTTCCGAAGCCGACGTCCGATGAATGTAGGTGACCGGACCGAGTGCTGGCTCCGCGGATGGTCCTCCATACAGCTCCCATGAGATTTTCTCTGAGAGCGGCAGCATATAAAGCGCTGAAAGTTCCGCGAACACATTGTGCGGGTGCTGGTGGTCGACCAGCTGCTCTCCGTGGTAAGTTTCTCCGGTCTGAAAAAGCTCTGGGAATCCTGGATGCGGCGACGTCAGCGATTCCGCCGAAAACATTTGCCGCAAGAAAATCGTTCCCTTGCCGAGCCGGTGCTGTTCCATCAGCATGCCCCAATTTACCGATTCAGCTTTACCCTCGCCACGCGGCCCGCCTTGCTGGTTGTAGTCGGCGAAGATGACGCCATGCGCCATCAGATCCCAGCCGCCGCGCATCAGCATCCACTCATCGCCCGGCACCGAAGCCGGTTCCCAGGCCGTTCCCGACCCCGCGTGCGGCGAGGGCAACTGCGAAGCAGCGTGCTCCCCCATCTGCATGTTCATGCCAGCCATGGATGTGTCCTGCGCTGAGGCCGCGCATAATAGCGCCGCAACTGAAACCGAGCAGCCGAGGACCAAACCCCAGAAAGTCCTGTCCACAAGAACCTCGTTCTCCCAAAACCAAGGATGTGATGTATGAGATCAACACACGCACATGAGTGCGCGTGCCGGAGAAGAATGGAGAGAGAGTTATGAATCAGATCCTGAGAATGAAGCGGCCAGGTGGACTGGCGGAACTTTCAAGGGCAGAGAAAGACGCGTTGCCGGAACTCGCCGCTGTAAGAACAAGAATTGCGCCGTGCTCCAGCACTAGTAGCGTAGGGCGCGGCGAAAAAATGCTAGTCAGCAAGGCCGAGGGATGGCGCCCCACGCAGCAACGATAGTCAGCGGGATGCGGATCAGCTGGTACTCGGGGAGGATGACACCCGGCGTGCAAAGGCGCAGCCGTAGCCGGTAACAGGCAAACGGCTCCCGCAGAGGCAACAACCATCGTGCTCAACAGCGCCACTGCAACAATTCGAGAAAAAGGATGAATCACAATTACGTCCCGGTAATCTTCACGCGGAGTTCCTCAGGCAGGCGCTCCCGAATTTCCTGCGGCAGCCGGTCATGCACCCGTCGCGCCCCTTGTTTGGCCGCATCCAGCACTGTGACCGGCGCCGGCGTAGCCACCGCCACCACCAGCCAGATCAGCGCCGACAGCGCAAAGCCGGCCAGCGCCGCAATCTCCAGCCAGAAGGCATGCCGCGGAACAAAGTGCCGGATCACTCCAAAGGCCAGCAGAAAGACGCCGCCCGAAACCGAGGCCAGCGCGATCAACCCTACATCAATGGTGCGGTGGATACGCTGCCGCCCTCGGCAAAGTCCGCATTCCGCAAAATGGCTTTCGTAGTCGCCGCGCATCTCCGGCGCCAGGCCGGAAATATCATACCGCCAGCCCGCCAGAATCTTCCCTACAATAGGATCAATGCACTGCTGACTCATAAGTAATTACATCCGGATCGGCGGCAACACCTCAGACTGCATCGCCACCAGCACCCGGTTCTGAAAGAGACGGTTCTGAAACAGTCCACCCCGCTCGGCCAGCGCGTTTTCTGCCTCTCGCCGCGCTATTTCCGGATGATTGTTCTCCTCCGACAGATGCGCCAGCACCACAAACGCTGCACCATTATCATAGTCGTTAATGAAGAAATCCGCGAGTTTCAGGTTCGACAGGTGCCCCACGTTGCTCGCCACCCGCTGCTTCACCGACCACGGATAAGACCCGCCGCGCAGCATCTCCACATCGTGATTCGACTCCATCACCAAAATGTCCGACCCGCGCAAGTGGTCGCGCACGTTAGCCGGAAGGTAGCCCAGATCGGTGGCCACGCTCACTTTCGTGCCCTCCACCCGAAACGTGAATCCCACCGGATCCGCCGCGTCATGCGGAATGGTAAAAGGCTTTACCTCAATATCCCCAACCTGAAAGCGATGCCCTGACTCGAACCGTTCCAGCCTCTCCAACTGCGGCCGTTCGCCGTTCTCGTCACGCATCGCCCGAGCCCAAGCCGCATGCGTCGCCCCCGTCATGAATATTGGGATGCGCAACTTCTTCGCCAAAGTTGCTAAACCATAAATATGGTCGGAATGCTCATGGGTAATCAGAATCGCCGAAAGCAACTGTGGATCTTCGCCCAGCCCCTTCATGCGCTTGAACGTTTCCCGGCAGGAAATGCCGGCATCCACCAGAATCCGGGTGTGCGCGCTGGCCACAAACGCACAATTCCCCCGGCTCCCGCTGGCCAGCATCGAAACCGTCACACCCATCCCCGCAGCATACGCGCCCCTCCTGTGGATTCGGGAGTAACTTTCTGGTTATCCGATACCTAAGGGCAGTGGCCAGTGTTCAGTGATCAGTGGCTGGTCCCGGTTTCAGCTTTTTCTGGTCACTGACCCCTGATCACTGGCCACTGCCTTTTCACTTTCCCTGCCGCAAATTATCGATAACCCCGCGCATCAGCGATCCCCCATAAGCTCCCGCAATCCCAGGCAGCGACGCCAGAAACGATCCATACACCTGCGCCCGCGTAGGCTTCACGGTAAGCATCAGATAGGCGGCCAGCTCAGCCAGAGGAACGAACACGCCAACCACCACCACCCACCGCCAAGGCCACCGCGGCCGCAGCAGTCCGAGCAGCATGCAAGCCATCAACACCAGCAGCGCGGTAAACAGCAGGTCGTCGATCATCACGTCTGCCCACCCGGTGCCGATCCCTGCCAGCGCCGCCAGAAGATAAAAAGGAGCATCGCTCCCCCCCGGCGGCGAATCTGATTCAATAGTCACGTGTTGCGTTTTCTCGCGGAAAAACGTATGCATGCAGTGACGTGGAAGAGCGGCGCTTCAGCGCCGCGTAAAGATCGACCCCAACACGGGCTTCAGCCCCGGTGGCGCCTCAATACCGATAAAATCCCCGCCCGCTCTTCCGCCCCAACCACCCCGCATCCACCATCTTGATCAGCAGCGGGCAAGGCCGGTACTTAGGATCTCCCAACCCATCCTGCATAACCCGCATGATATCGAGGCAAACGTCGAGCCCAATAAAGTCAGCCAAAGTCAACGGTCCCATAGGATGCGCCATCCCCAGCTTAAACACCTCATCGACGGCCTCAGCCGTAGCCACGCCCTCCATCACCGCATACATAGCCTCATTCAGCAAAGGCATCAGCACGCGGTTCGAAACAAATCCTGGCGCATCGTTCACCTCGACCGGAGTCTTCCCCAGCTTCACCGCCAACTCGCGCACCGCGGCAAAAGCTTCCGCTGAGGTAGCCAGCCCGCGAATCACCTCCACCAGCTTCATCACCGGCACACGATTAAAGAAGTGCATCCCAATCACTTTCTCGGGACGCTTGGTCAATGCGGCGAGTTTAGTGATGGAAATCGACGAAGTATTCGAAGCTAGAATCACGTCGGGCCGCGCCACTCGGTCCAGATCGCGGAAAATCTCCGTCTTGATCTCAAACTTCTCGGTGGCCGCTTCCACAATAAAATCGCAGTCGGCAAGCCGAGCGCGGTCGGTCACGGGATCGATTCGCCGCAGCGTCGATTCTTTGTCCTCGGCGGAAATCTTGTCCTTTGCCACCTCGCGGTCGAGATTCTTGATAATGGTCTCCAGCCCGCGATTCAAAAACCGCTGCTCCACATCGCACAACACCACGGTGTAGCCGCCGCGAGCAAAGACGTGGGCAATCCCGTTCCCCATCGTTCCGGCGCCGATGACTCCCACCTTCTGAATCTGCATATGATTCCCTCGGACCCATGATGAAAACGGTCGAGTCTATCACCCGTGCCGGTGCCCCATCCTTAACGTCGCGCCCTTTGCGACGTTAAGGTGGGGGTTTTGATCTACGGTCTGATCCTGAGGACTGAGGACCCCGGTCGGTCGACGCCGGCCAGCCCGCACGCGAGCTTTGTAATAGCTGGAACTACGCGCCTGCCCATGACGTTTAGACTCGCCTCATTCTACCCATCACTTCTCAACTCAAGGTGTAAAATAATTACGCACATCTAACTGTCCAAGCGTCCAGGTGTGAAAGGATTTCTCCCATGGCAATCGCCGAACTCCCCATCCGCCCGCGCACGGCCTCCCATCAAGGTCCATTCATTAACGAGCCATTCTTCGATTTCACCAAAGAAGACAACGCCCGCAAGATGCGCGCCGCCATCGAGCGAGTCCGCGGCCAACTCGGCCGTGAGTATGACCTCATCATCGGTGGCCAGCACGTCAAGACCACCGACAAGATCAAGTCCCTGAATCCCTCGAAGCCGTCGCAAGTTGTCGGAATCCACCAGAAGGCGGGCAAAGACCACGTAGAGCCGGCCATGGCCGCCGCGCTGAAAGCATTCGATTCCTGGAAGCACACTCCCATCGAAGAGCGCACCGGCCTGCTCTTCCGCGTAGCCGACCTGTTGCGCGACCGCAAAATGGACTACATGGCCTGGCTCGTCTTCGAAGTCAGCAAAAACTGGGGCGAAGCCGACGCCGACATCTCTGAGACGATCGACTTCTGCGAGTTCTACGCCCGCGAAGCGCTTCGTCTGGCAAAAGCCGAAACCTCGGTGCAGATGCCCGGCGAGCATGATTCGCTAACCTACATCCCGCTCGGCGTAGGCGCGGTAATCCCCCCGTGGAACTTCCCCTGCGCCATCATGGCCGGCATGACTCTCGCCTCCATCGTCGGCGGCAACACCGTAATCCTTAAGCCCTCGAGCGATTCCCCCACCATCGCCGCCAAATTCATTGAGTTGCTGGAAGAAGCCGGCATGCCCGAAGGCGTAGTGAATTTCTGCCCCGGTGCCGGCGCCAGCTTCGGCGATGCCGTAGTCGCGCATCCCAAAACGCGTTATGTTGCCTTCACCGGCTCCCGCGAGGTAGGACTCCACATCAACAAAACCGCCGCCACCCAAGCTCCCGGCCAGCTCTGGATCAAGCGCACCATCCTCGAAATGGGAGGCAAAGACGCCATCATCGTCGATGCCGACGCCGATATCGACTCCGCGGTTGAAGGCGTAGCGCAAGCCGCATTCGGCTTCCAGGGCCAGAAGTGCTCCGCCTGCTCCCGCGCCATAGTCGACGAACGCATCTACGACAAGTTCCTCGAGCAGCTCAAAACCCGTGTCGAAAAGATCACCGTCGGCGATCCCGCCGAGAACGCCAACATGGGTGCAGTCATCAACGAAGGCTCGATGAAGACCATCCTTGCCTACATCGAGCAAGGCAAAAAAGATGGACGCCTCCTCACCGGCGGCGAGCGCGCCACCGAAGCGGGGGACGGTTATTTCATCCGCCCCACCGTCATCGCCGACATCCCCGCGAAGTCAAAGCTAGAGCAGGAAGAGATCTTCGGCCCCGTGCTCGCCGTAATCAAAGCTCGCGGTTTCGACAACGCCATGGAAATCGCCAACGACACCGAATTCGGCCTGACCGGCGCCATCTACACCAAATCCCGCGACAAAATCGACCGCGCCAAAAGAGAGTTCTACGTAGGCAATCTCTACATCAACCGCAAATGCACCGGAGCCATGGTCGGAGCCCATCCCTTCGGCGGCTTCAACATGTCCGGCACGGATTCGAAATCCGGCGGCCCGGATTACTTGTACTTGTTCACGCAAGCCAAGTCGGTAGCCGAGAAAATCTAGAAGGGAAGATCTAGAAGAGAAGATCTAGAAGAGAAGACCGGCGATACTGTCGTAGAGCCTTGTTCAGTTGGGCAGTTCTATTCCAGAAAACCGTTGGCAGGCATCAACCAACTCTTCCTGCCGCTCCACGTCGCGCGCGGCGCGGTTCGGCGCACGAGGCCGCATGTGATAAAAGTACCCGCCCGTCACGGTCGCTGCGGGATCATCGCTCACTGCCAGCCAAACCTGTGTGCGGTGCCCTTCATCAAGATCATCCGGCGCTCCCGCACCTCCCATCTTCGTGGGCACCCAGCCCGGCTCAAGCGCATTCGAGAGAACGCCGGGCCAACGGCGCGCGACGGCGAAGGCCAGCAGCACATCATGCAGCTTGGTATCGGAGTAAGCCTGCTGCCCCTCCCACGGCCGCTGCTCCCACGTCAGATCCTTCAAGCTCGCATCGCCATTCCGGTGAAGGCCGGAACTTAAATAGACCAGCCGCTTCGGCTTCTTGATGAGCGCGGTCAAAATATAGGGCCCGAGCGTGTTGACTGCGAATACCTGCGGCAGCCCATCCTCGGTCGCGATGCGCCGGGGCTCCCGGTAGCCGATCGCCGCATTGTGAATCACTGCGTCGAATAAGCCCAGCCCGTTCACCTGTTCGGCCACTTCGCGCGTCTGTGCGATGCTGGCCAGATCGCCGATCACCACTGCTTCCGCGCCAGGAACGGCCGCCAACGCCTCTTGTCCTCGCTTCCCATTGCGGGCATGCAAAACCACCCCGTGCCCCTGCTCGACCAGAAGCTGCGCGGCCATTCGACCCAGCCCATCGGAAGATCCTGTAATGAAAACACGCGCCATTTTTATTCAGTTTTCCCAGCGAGCGGCACCGGCGCCGGATTCCTCTCCAAAAACTGCCGCTGATGCCAATACGGATAAACCGGCGTCACATCGCTGGCCTTATCCAACTTCGCAACCTGCGCGGCAGAAAGATTCCATCCCGCCGCACCCAGATTCTGCCGCAGCTGCTCCTCATTCCGCGCCCCAAAAATCACGGTCGAAATCGACGGACGCTGCAGCAGCCAGTTAAGCGCCACCTGCGGCACGCTCTTCCCCGTCTCTTTCGCAACTGCATCGAGCGCGTCCACCACTTTGTACAGATGCTCATCCGAAACCTGCGGACCGAGGTCGCCGGTCTTGTGCAGCCGGCTCTCCGCCGGCAACGGCTGCCCGCGCCGGATCTTCCCCGTTAACCGTCCCCATCCCAGCGGACTCCACACCAGCGCCCCCACTCCCTGGTCCAAAGCCAGCGGCATCAGTTCCCATTCATACTCGCGCCCAATCAGCGAGTAATAGACTTGATGTCCGGAGTAACGCGCCCAGCCAAACTTATCCGCGAAGTCGAGCGACTTCATCAAATGCCATCCGGAAAAATTGGAGCACGCAATGTATCGAACTTTCCCGCTCACCACCAGTTGATTGAGCGTGCTAAGCACTTCCTCGACTGGAGTCAGCGCATCAAACCCGTGCAGATGATAGATGTCGATGTAATCCGTGCCCAGCCGCCGCAGGCTGGCTTCACAAGCCTTGATCAGGTGATAGCGCGACGACCCCAGATCGTTCGGCCCCGGTCCCATGCGGAAAGTGGTCTTCGTCGAGATCAATACGGAGTCGCGCCGTCCAGCGACAGCCTTCCCCAGAATTGCTTCCGATAGCCCATCCGAGTAAACGTCCGCAGTGTCGAAAAGGCTGACGCCAGCTTCCAAACAGATGTCCACCAGGCGAGTCGCCTCGGCCACGTCGCTGGCGCCCCAGGCGCGAAAGAATTCGTTCGACCCGCCAAATGTCCCCGTGCCAAAACTCAAAGCCGGTACCTTCAATCCGGAGCGTCCCAACGTTCGATATTCCATGAGAAGTAGATGCACCCCTAATCCGAACGATGCGGTCGGAACCCCAGGAAGATTCGAGGACTTACCTGTGTAACCCTGTGTCCTCTGTGTTGAAGGTTTTGACTTTACTGAAGCCGAAAAAAAAGCCGCCCACAAGGGGCGGCTCTCCAATCCCAAACGACCTAAGGCATAACCCCCGCCGGAGGCTGAGGCGCCGGTCCCGCAGTAGTAGCGGCAGCCGCTTCATTCAAAATCCGGTGATGAATCGTGAACAACGCCAGCTCCAGCCGGTCCGACACGCCGATCTTGTCATATACGTTACGCAGATAATTCTTGATCACCTGCTCGGTAGTTCCCAGCTGCGTGGCAATCTCTTTGTTCTTGTAGCCCTGCACAATCAGCGCCACGATGCGCAGCTCTTTCGCGGTCAGCCGGTCGCGCACCCGCAGCCCGACCATATCGTTCTCGGTCAACTCGCTCGGTACCGCCACATCCTGCACCCAGGTCTCACCGCGGGCCACCTTGCGTACGCAGTCCACCAGCGCCGCGCTGGTTACGTTGCGGTAGACCACGCCATGCGCCCCGTTCGCCATGTGCCGCTGCGCGCTTTCGCCTGTGTCGGCCAGCACCACCACCCGTGTCTTGGCCCGGTTCGCCGACTGTATGATCGCGGCAAAATCGTTGTGGAAGCCCGCAGCCACCACCAGCACCGCGGCACGGAATTTGTCCAGAGCCATGAACATCTGCTCTTGCGTTTGGGCCTGCGCCACAATCCGCATCTCATCTTCCACGGCTAGCACCTTGGCGATGCCCGCCCGGAAGATTGCCTGGTTATCGGCCAGAATCAGTTTCAGCATGTTATCGGTACCCCAAAAGTTCCCTTGTCATCTCAGGCTATCATCCTGAGGCGGGTGCCTTCTGCCCGCCGCAGGACCTGAGCGAACCGCGCGATCCTCAGAGCCTGCCCTGAAAGAGCGATAGCGCGTTTGGCTCGCATCCTTATCCAAATTCTGTCACTCTAAAAAAGCCCATTCCAACTATGAGTTCCTGACGAACTCATACGAATCAATCACGCAAGCCACGCCGCGGCCTTCTTCGCTCGTCCCGGTAGGATCGGCGCGCACCACGCGCCCCTTGCATTGAATCACTACATTCTCCTGCCCCCCGGTGACGTCAGGAGGAAGCGTGATCTCAAATTCCACCGGCGAACCAATCTCGAGCGACGCGTCGGCGCGAATGTATACTCCCGCCGCACTCAGATTCCCTGTCAGCCCTTTAGTGTCGCCGCTGGCACGCTCATCGTGAATCTTGATCGGCAATTCCAGCGGAAATCTTTTTCCGGTCCGTGCTTCGGACACAGTGCCTCCTAGTTCCTGATGTGGTTCCTGATCCAGTTCGTGGCTCGATCCTTCGACTCTCGACAAGCCCAGACCACGCCACCAGAATACGCCACTGGCACGCGGATCAGCCACTTTTGTTGCTCAGCGCCGGTTATATCACGGATGCAACCCGGATAAAAGCCTGATTACGAGTTGGTTAGGGGTAGAACCTAGATTCCCCCCTTCTGCAACTGGATCAGAATCTTATCAGTCGGCACCCGCGTGCGCAGCCGCCGAAGCCGCGCCGCCGGAATGCTGCATGGCATGCTCGATGGCCAATCCTAACTTTGAACCCATAGCCTGCAACACGCTCAGATCCTCAGCCGTAAATGCATCCGGTTGCACCCGGTAAACCGCCAGCACGGCAACCACCCTGGAGGTTCCTTCCAACGGCACGGCCAGCGCCGAGCGCAGCGTGCTGTATTTGCTCGGATCATTCAGATAGCCCGGTTCGACCGACGGATTGCCATTCAAGATCGGCTTTGCGTTCTGCGCCACCCACCCCGATAACCCTTCCCCCATCGGAATTCTCAACGACGAAAATAGCCGGAAATTATCCCCGCTTACAAACTCCGGGATCAGCACCTCTTTCCTGAGAACGTACACCGCCATGGAGTCGTGCGGTACCAGCTGCTTCACCCGCACCGCTAGCAGAGCGATCGTGTCGTCCAGACCAAGTGATGCCCCAAGCTTGTAGCCAAACTCGCACAGATCTTGGGCTCCCTGCCGGGCTGCCGCCATAACAGTCACGTGGCCCCTGGCAGGCGTTTGAAAAAAAGGCTTCTCTGACTCCGCGAAACCTGCCGCCGGAGCCAATCCTCGCTCCACCTTGATGTCAGTCGACAACTTCGGCGGAGCCTGAAATGGCTGCTCCTTGGCAAGCTTCTCAAGTTCCACATAACGCCGCTGCAGAATCCCCACCACCCGCGGATCGAAACTGATGCCCGCTTCTACTGCTACCTTGGCCATCGCTTCATCGAGTGGCATCGCTTTCCGGTATTGCCGGTCAGAAGCCAGCGCGTCCAGGCAGTCCACCGCCGCCAGAATCCGCGCCCCGATCGGTATGTCTTCGCCTTTCAATCCATTCGGGTAACCACTTCCGTCCCATTTCTCGTGGTGCGCACGCACGATAGGGACAACCGGATACGGAAAATCTACCTGCTCCAGAATCTCCGCCCCCACAATGGGATGGATCTTCATCTTCTCGAATTCTTCCGGCGTCAGCTTCCCTGGCTTGGAAATGATGTGCTCCGGCACCGCCAGCTTGCCAATGTCGTGCAGCACCGAAGCCGCCCGCAGTGCTTCCGTTTCGTCTTCGTTCAAACCCAGTTCCCGCGCCAGTTCCATGGCATAAACCCGCACCCGCTGCAGGTGCTCGCCGGTGGTTTCATCCTTGGCCTCGATCGCCAGTGCCAGGGCTTCGATGGTTCGCAGGTGAAGATTAGAGACTTTCTCCGCGTGCTGCTTTTCCGCTTCCAGTTTCCCCAGGTAAAGACGATACGAGCGGTACATGAGGTAAATCGGCGGCAGAACCAATAGAGACGCTTGCCATCCGATGTGCCGGTTCAAAAAGCTGATTAACCCCGCCACTGCCGCTCCAACCAGGTAGTACGGGAACAACCACAGATAGCTTTCGGTGCAAACCCTCCACATGGGTTTGTCTTCCGTCAGCCCAATAATGGTTGACATCGCCGCCGTACTGAACAGGAAATGCGTGATCGCTGCCGCCAGCAAGGCCAGCGGTCCGGGACCATGCAGAACATGCACCGAAACCAATTGGTATGCGCCATAAGCTGCCGCGCTACAAACCGTCACTTGCGACAAATTGAACACCAGTTGCACCGGTTTCGGCTGTCGCGCCGGCTTCCAGTAAAACTGGCCGAGCGTTCTCCCCAGGCCGATGAGCAGCGTCTCCGCCAAACTCAGCTCTAGAATGCCCAGCAGCGTGAACAGGAAATTCATCGACATCGTCCCTTCGATGCCGGGCAAGCTTACTTTTAGGGATGAGGCCAGCAGCGCCGCCGCCATGTAGCAGGCGAACTTGATCGGGTCCGTCGAGTGCCAGTGCAGGAACGCAAAAGCGAAGCAACCGAAAGCCGCCATCGCCATTCCGGCGATGTACGCACGTGCGCCAATATGTCGTCCCGATGACATTAGGAGTCCCTTTAGATTTTTGCCGAATTCCGGGACCATGTCCGCCCTAAACTGGTGCCTCTGGTTACCGTCGTGCTCGTTTCGAAAGGGTAGGGACAAACTGTCCTCGCCCCAGCCCAGTGGGACAAGCTGTCCCTCGGACCGCCAACCTCAGCACGCTAACTCATTGAGTTAAAAGGACGAACGCCACTCCGCTTTGGCCTTCCGGCTGCACTTCTACTCCCGGAATCAGCTCCATCACCGGGCGGCTCTGTCGCTGCTCCGAGGAGATTATGAAAAGACTTCTGGTCGTATTGCTACTCGTCGCTGGAGCCCTGGCCCATGCCGAGAACTCGAAAATAGCTCCCGAATTGCAAAACTACACATCCACCCAGCAGGTCCAGGTGATCGTGCAGTATGCTCCCGGAACGCAGGTGAACTGCAGCGGACTGCTCGGCCTGGTGGATTGCCTGGTAAACGACATTCTGGCCCTTGGCGGCAAGATCTTGGCAGACCTGCCGCTTATTAACGGCGTAGTTGCCCAACTCGATGGCAACGCCATCCAGACGCTCTCGAACCACTCGAATGTTGTATACATCAGCACTGACCGGCCTTTGTCGCCGTCGCTCAGCAATGCCGCCTCTGCCGTCAACGCGCCCTTCGCGTGGCAGTCGAACTACATCGGAACTGGTGTTGGTGTCGCGCTCATCGATAGCGGTGTGAGCAGTCACCCGGATCTCGATCTTGGTATCCTTCCTCTCTCGCGAGTTGTGTATCAACAGTCCTTTGTACCGGGAAATTCAAAAACCAATGACCAGTTCGGGCACGGCACGCACGTCGCCGGGTTAATCGCCGGTGATGGTCTCAGTTCAACCGGCTTTTCCTACAGCAAGACCTTCAAGGGGATCGCGCCGGGCGCAAGCATCGTCAACCTGCGAGTCCTCGATCAGAACGGCGCCGGTACCGATAGCTTGGTGATTGCCGCCATTAACCAGGCGATCTCCCTGAAATCGCGCTACAACATTCGTGTCATCAACCTTTCGCTCGGCCGCGCCGTGTACGAGAGTTACAAACTCGATCCGCTCTGCCAGGCCGTCGAAAAAGCCTGGAAGAACGGAATCGTGGTCGTGGTTGCAGCCGGCAATAATGGCCGTTACCAGCCCACCGACGGTTACGCCACTGTCACTTCCCCCGGCAACGATCCTTATGTCATCACCGTCGGCGACATGAAGCCCATGGGCACGCCTACGCGAGTCGACGACCTCATTGCCAGCTACAGCTCCAAAGGCCCAACGGTTGTTGATGCCGTCGTGAAACCCGATATCGTCGCTCCCGGCAACCTGCTGGTCTCGCTCGAAGCCCCCGGCTCCACACTCTTTACCCAATATCCGGGAAATCAAGTGCCCTACAGCTATTACGTCAAGGGAGGAAGCAGTGTATCTTCTCCCACCTACTTCCAGCTGAGCGGAACCAGCATGGCGACGGGCATCGTCAGTGGTGTCGTCGCCGACCTCCTGCAAAAGAGTCCGAGCCTCACTCCCGATCAAGTCAAAGCTCGACTCATGCTCACCGCATACAAGACCTTCCCGGCTTCGAGCAGCACCACCGACGCCACCACCGGCATCACCTATACCGACCAGTATGACGTCTTCACCATCGGTGCCGGCTACGTAGATGTCGAGGCTGCGCTCAATAGCACCGCCGTAGCGAGAGGGACCGCAATGTCTCCTATCGCTACGTTTAACTCCACCACAAACCTGGTGTACCTCGCTGATGATCCCTCGGCGGTTTGGAACACGTCAACCACCTGGTCGAATGCGGCCGTATGGGGTTCTTCGCAGTTCGTGACCGCAACTTCAGCAGTGTCAAGCGGCACATCATCGAGAGCCGGCTCGCTTTTGGCCAACGATGCCCTGTGGGGCAGCGACGCGCTCTGGGGCAGTGACGCACTCTGGGGTAGCGATGCCCTCTGGGGTAGCGACGCGCTCTGGGGCAGTGACGCACTCTGGGGCAGCGATGCCCTCTGGGGCAGCAACGTAGTGGGCGGAGAAAACTAACCTCCACCCTTCATGAGCTAAAAGAGGGCTGTTCTCTAATCGAGAACAGCCCTCTTCCATTTCTCGAATGATGCCATTGCGAACCGGGTGTTAAGCCCAGTGGGGAACCTGTAGTGCCTCAGTTTGAAACTGATGCACTACCGGGAACCTGCTTTCTTCGCCCGGCCCCGCGACCTATGCGGTCAAGCCACCGCATGCAGCACCCGCAGCCCAAGCACCTTCTCAAAGCAATCGAAATCGCGATCCCGGTGCAGCAGTTCGTGCCTGGCCTGCAAACAAAAGGTGGCAATGATGCAATCGATGGTTTTGTAAACGGTGTAGCCTCGCTGGCGCAACACCCTGTAGTTCTGGGCGGCATCAACGGCCAACTGGCTGCCGCCCGTCGGAAAGACCTCGAACTTCAACAAGTCGGCTCGCACCCGGGTAAACGCGCCTTGGTCCCGAATACCCTGCAATACCTCGCAGAGAATGAGATCAGTCAGCCCCAGCCGTTGCCGTTGCAGTTCCCGGTCCAGCCAACGCGTTTCCGGATTCTCGGTGCCGCGCAGATAATCGATCCACACCGTCGTGTCGATGATGACCATCGCCAGGCCTACTGCCGAACCCGCGTCAGCCGCGACTGATGAAGGTTGCCCTCCCAGGCCACTTTTCCCCGCAGCCGCCGGATCGAGCCTTGAGCATGCGTCTCCGCCAGCAGCCGGAGCCCGGCTTCCACGGCGGCCCTCTTGGTACGAGCCCCACTGCGTTGCATAGCCTGCCGCATCAAGCGCTCATCAATGTCAATGTTTGTGCGCACACTAAATCTCCAATGTGTAAGTATGTCACATTTATGTGTATCACTCAAACGATTCTGACTCGATTGTCATCTTGAGGTCCGCGTTCTTTGCGGGCCGAGGGACCCATGCATTAGCTTGCAGTTCGACGAACCCCCCTCCTGACCCCTGCTGCGTCCTACGCCCAAAGCAAGACTTACCGTTACACCGCAAACCAAACCCCTCGTGATACCGTTTGATTTAAGCTCTTTTCTTCTGAGGAGACCTAACTTATGCCCGGTTCATTCTTCTCTTTCATCAACGCCATTCGTCGTCCGCGATCCTCCATCTGCCAGGTCGCCGCCCTCGTTGTGACCTTGGCTACCTGCCTGTCGGCCCAGCAGTCAACGGCCCAGAAGCCTAATGACGACTCCGCGTCCGCATCGCGCCAGACTCTGGTGCAGTTCAACGATGCCCTCGAGAACCTGGCTGCCAAAGTGTCTCCCGCCGTAGTTCAGATCCTGGTAACCGGCTACGGCCCGCTGCACGAGGAGAGTCGCTCCGAGACCGCGCTCATCGTGCGCCAGCACGCCGTCGGCTCCGGAGTCATTGTCGATTCCACTGGCTACATCATGACCAACGCCCACGTAGTCGAAGGCGCGCAGCGTATTCGCGTAGCCTTGCCCTTGCCGACTGATGCGGGCCGCTCCGTGGCTGCGGGGAAGCGCCGCATCCTCGAAGCCCGCCTCGTGGGTTCGCACAAAGAAACTGATCTTGCGCTGCTCAAGATCAACGACAAGGATCTTCCGACGCTAGTCCTGCTTGCACAGCAGCGCCCTCGCGTTGGTCAGTTAGTGTTCGCCATCGGCAGTCCCGAGGGCTTGCAGAACTCGGTCACCATGGGAGTCGTAAGCGCGGTGGCCCGCCAGGCCGATCCCGACAAGCCGCTCACCTACATCCAGACCGACGCTCCCATCAACCCCGGCAACAGCGGAGGACCACTGGTCGATATGAACGGGGCCGTGATCGGCATCAACACGTTCATCCTTTCAACCGGCGGTGGCAGCGAGGGACTGGGCTTCGCCATTCCCGCCCGCATCGTCGATTTCGTCTACCACAGCCTGCGCCAGTACGGCCACGTTCATCGCGTCGAGATCGGAGCCGTCGCGCAGGAAATCACACCCACACTGGCTGACGGTCTCCAGCTCGCTCAGCACTGGGGTGTCATCATCGCCGACGTCAAGCCCGACGGCCCCGCCGCCGCCGCCGGCCTCCAGGTTCAGGACATCGTTCTCACCGCCGACGACCGCCGCATCGAAACTCTTCCCCAGCTTTCTTCGGCGCTGTATCTGCACCGTCTCGATCAGGTGCTCAAGCTGGAAATCCTGCGCGGCGATCAGAAGAAAACTCTCTTCATTCCCGCCATCGAGCATCGCGACCAGATGGATCAACTCTTCGACGCTGCCGACCCTGAGAAAAATCTAGTCCCCCGCCTCGGCATTTTAGCCATCGATCTAACCGATGACCTGCGCGCTAAAATCGGGACGCTGCGCATTCCCTCCGGAGTCGTCGTACTCGGCCGCGCCGCCGACCTCATCATGCCCGACACCGGCCTGCAAACCGGCGACGTCATCCACGCCCTGAACACCACTCCCATCACTTCCATGGACGCCCTTCGCGCAGCCGTCCTCGCCCTGAAAACCGGCGATCCGGTAGTCCTTCAGGTAGAACGTTCAGACGGCCTGACCTACTTGAGTTTTGAAATGGAATGAGGCCCGTACACGTAGGTCTCGTACACATGCGTCTCGCTTTGCCGTAAAATGCTCCCGGCGCCCGTAGCTCAATCGGATAGAGCATCTGCCTTCGGAGCAGAGGGTTGGGAGTTCGAGTCTCTCCGGGCGCACCATTTTTTCCTTAACTAAAACGCGCTGCCGCCGCCACCACCGAAGCCTCCGCCGGAAAATCCTCCGCCCCCACCGAAGCCGCCTCCGCCAAAACCTGACCCGCTGGAACTGGCACGCGGCGCGGAGACAAACACCTGATGCATATCGCCC
>DATHMS010000053.1:0-21274 GCA_035486795.1 Candidatus Sulfotelmatobacter sp.
GTCGCTCTGGCGCGGGCTGGGGCGGAATACTTCCGAGCCGAAGCGCGCAATGTCGAAGCGCGCGGTCGAAGAGGCGATCATTTCGATGGCGCAGCAAGCCAGGCCGAAGGTCATCGGCCACACGGCGGACTTGCGCGCCCAGTTGAAGACGTAGTCCACCGTGCTGATCATGAAATTCTTTTCGAACTTGTTTTGCAGCCAGCCCATGCAGTGACCCTCGGGAGATCGACTCTTGCAATTATACAGTTCGAGCACTCGGCCAATGGCGCGAAGCACTTCAGTTTAGGGATGCCGGCGGCGGGTGTCAATCGATGAGGAGTAAAGCAATGGTCAGTTTGGGTTGGGCGGTAGTGTGCGCACGGGAGATTCCTCACCCGGCTGAAGAACGCCGGGTTTCTGGATGACGCCGGTGTTAAGTTGCCCCTGGCTCGCGAGTCAGTTACAAATAGAACCATTCATGGATTCAAGACCCGCCGTGGCCGCCGACCGCGCACGCACTCCCACTTTGCTCGTCAATACGTGGGCTCATATCCGCGCTTCGATGTTTTGGATGGTGGCCATCGCCCTGTTCCTGCGCGTGGGCTGGATCATCGTTGGACACACCTACAAATTCAAGAACACGGACGATAATTTCGGCTTCGGATGGGAGATGGGACGCATTGCCGCGGCCATCGCCTCGGGACACGGCTTCAGCAATCCCTTTGGTGCGGCCACGGGGCCAACCGCGTGGGAGCCTCCGCTATACCCTTACCTCACCGCGGGCGTTTTCCACTTCTTCGGCATTTATTCGCGTGCTTCGGCCTTCGTGCTGCTCTCACTCAACAGCGTTTTCTCGGCGCTCACCTGCATCCCGATTTTTCTCATCGCCCGGCGGATTTTCTCCGAGAAAGTGGCTGTCGGATCGGCCTGGACCTGGGCTCTGCTCCCTTACACGATGTATTGGTGCACGCGCTGGGTCTGGGAAACGAGTCTCTCGCCCTTGCTACTGGCTGCGATCCTCTGGCTGACGCTCACCATGGAGGAACGCGACGGATTGAAGCCGTGGCTCTGGTTCGGCGTGCTCTGGGGCATCGCCGCGGTCGACAGCACGGTGCTGCTGTCGTTTCTGCCGGCCTCGGGGCTGTGGGCCTGGTATCACCGCGCCAAGAGGCGCAAGCCATCGCTGGCCGGGGTGGTGCTGGCTTCCGTCGTCTTTCTGGCCTGCGTTGCGCCGTGGACGGTACGGAACTATGAAACCTTCGGCAAGTTCATCTTCATTCGGGACAACTTCGGGGCGGAGCTGCGCCTGGGAAACGGCCGGGGCGCCGACGGTACATGGATGCAGCAAGTGCATCCCACGCAGGATGTCTATTCCATGCGCCAGTACACCGCGATGGGCGAACTGGCTTACATTGCGATGCGCAAGCGGCAGGCGCTCGATTACATCGAGGCCGACTACGGACGGTTTGCTGTTCTGTGCCTTAAGCGCTTCATCTACTTTTGGGCTGGGCCGCCGCGGCTGGCGCAAATCTGGTGGCTGGCGCAGGTAAAGAACTCGCTATTTCTGGCTTCTTCAGTGCTGATGTTCTGGGGCCTGGGACGGGCTTTGCGCAGGCACAAACCGGGCGCCTGGCTGCTGTTCTGGCTGATCTTGTTCTATCCTGCGATTTACTACATTGTGTTTCCGGGCCAACGCTACCGGCATCCGATTGAGCCGGAGATGACGATCCTGGGAGTGTACTTGCTGACCGAGGCTGGCGGGAAAAACCGTGCAGACGACACGCCCGCACACCGCGACTGAAAACGCGTGAAGAAGTTTCGAAAGAACTTGTTAGCTGGGGCACAGACCGCCCAGCCGACCGCGCTCAGTGAGGTGCGATCTCATGCGAATCCACGGTTTCTTTCAGCTGAAACCGAGTGGCGCGCTGGCAGGTGGAATAGCCCGCGGGCCTTGTCGAGTCCGAGTCTGGGCTCTCGCGAGCGACGCGATAGGCCCGGAGTGTGTAACAGGTCTTCTCGTCCTGCTGCATCGTGAGAATGTGCTGTATGCCAGAATCCAGCGGACGATTGACGACGGAGTCGCTCCCGCGCTCGACCGTCCCCTCGTCGCCTGAAAGCCTCTGCGCATTGGCGAGAAGCTGGAACAGAGAAGGGCCCGTGCTGGCAAGCGGGTTCCAAGGCAGTACGGACGCGGGCCGCAAAGAATCAGAGCTGTTGCTCGGCGAGGATTGCGCCGCGGCTGTCGCAACGCATAGCGAAACCAGCAAAGAGAGAAGCAGCAGGCGTGGAATGTACATGAAGCCCTCCTCTTTCAGCGAATTATAGTCCCGGGATTGAAGGTGGTAAAGAATTACCAGAAGGAAGATGAACGACGGATTGTCTTTCAAGCATGCTAAACAAGGAAACTAGCGAGATAACTTTGGTATGCCAAGTTGGGGCGCAGAGAGCCTTTTCGGCTAGCCCCTCACCAATTGCAAATCGCCGCGTCTAACCCATTGAAACGGAGGAAGCCTATGAACCGCCGACGGCAATTCCCCACCTGGCTAGGTGCCGTTCTTGGAACCGCGTGTGCCCTGCTGGTGCTCGCGCTCGGAGCCCACGCTTCCGATCACCGCGGTGCATTCACCGAAGAATTCCATCAGACCTACGCCCTCACGCCCGACGGCCGCGTGGAGCTCGACAACATCAATGGCGCGGTTCACATCTCCACCTGGGACCAGAATGAAGTGAAGGTGGACGCCGTGAAGTATGCCGACGCGAAGGAGCGGCTCGACGACGCGCAAATCGACATTGATTCAGGCAAGGAATATCTTTCGATTCGCACCAAGTATCGCGATCACGAGCTCACGTTCAACCATGGATCGCACGACAATCCTCCGAGCGTTGAATACACGCTGACTGTACCGCGCAGCGTGCGGCTGGATGAAGTCAAGCTGATCAACGGCGCGCTCGACGTCACCGGCGTGACCGGAGAGGTGCATGCCTCGTGCATCAACGGAAGGCTGGAGGCGCACAGCCTTTCCGGGCGCGCTGAACTTTCCACTATCAACGGGCATCTGGATGCCAAGTTTGACCAGCTAGCCGGTTCTTCCATTAACCTGAAATCGGTCAATGGCTCGGTCGAGCTGACCATCCCTTCGGATTCCCAAGCGGAAATCGAAGCCAACACGGTTTCTGGCGGAATCGACAACGACTTCGGACTGCACGTAAATCATCACAGGGTGATCGGCCACGACTTGCGCGGGGAGTTGGGGACGGGCGGTCCGCGCATCAAGCTGGAGAACGTAAACGGTCGCATCGAGATTCGTCACGCCTCCGACGGCCGTGCTCTAAGCCCGGTTAAGGACTTGAGCCGTCGTGACGACGATGACGAAATCTGATTTACGCCGAGCGGCAGGAAGCTTGATCAAGCGCCATGGGATTTGCAGCCTGCTGCTCGTATTTCTGTTTTTGGCATCAATTGCTGATGCGACCGATGCGCCCCAGGCCGCAACCGGAAACCCAGTCTCGGAGATACGCGTTCTCTTCATTGGCAACAGCTTTACTTACTTCCATAACATGCCAGCTGTCCTTGAGGCGATATCGAGCAGCATCCGTGGGCCGCGCGTTGTAGCGACCATGGTGGTTTCTGGTGGAGCCCGACTCAAAGACCATTGGCGGGATGCGGGGCCAGCGCTTTCAGCCATTCGGAAAGGACGCTGGGATTATGTCGTGCTCCAGGAACAGAGCCTCCTGGGCAATGTTGTGGTCGTAAACCAACACATGCAAATCGTCGATCCGGTCGATTATTGGAAGTATGCAAAGCTCTTCGATGAAGAGATACGGAAAGTTGGAGCGAAGACAGTCATTCTGATGACATGGAAGGATAAGACTGACGAGGCTCGCTCACAACAAGCTCTGGATTTCGCGTTTGTAAAGTTTGCCCGGTCGAGCGGCGCCATAGCGGCTCCGGTCTCGTTAGCCTGGCAAAGAATTCGCGACAACGCCCCTGGCATCAACCTGTATCTTAAGGATGATCACCATCCTTCGGCGGAAGGCTCCTATTTGGAAGCTTGCGTATTGTATGCAACCCTCACTGGACAGAGCCCAGACGGGGCGATTTCTATGATCAGCGGTACAGCGGTCGACGAGGATGAGGGGAACATGCTTGAAGGGAAAACTGAAACCCTGGTTGAAATCCCTCATGAAATTGCGAAGGAGCTCCAACAAACCGCCTGGAACACATATCAAGAAGTCAGGGCCGCGGGCGGATACCAAGCCGTTTCCGAGCCTCCTGCGATTGTTCTGCCTACCATGCCGAATGGACGCCGTCCCTCGCCGGCTGAGCTAGAGGGCGTATGGAAAGGACCGTTTCACTTTTTCCCCAGCGATGCTCCCATCGAAATTGAACTTCGGGTCAGTAACAAGGGGTCAGGGTTAGCTGCCAAATTACATGTTTATTACCATGGAGCCAAGCCGGATGTTGAGGTAACACCGTCGGATTTTCATGTCACTGACTATGGAATTGCTTTTACAGACCCTAAAGGCCCCAATAAAGGGACGATTGAGTTCTCGGGCGCATTCACGTCCGCATCGCTGGCGGGAGTTGCAAAAACATTACTCCGCAACACCGATCCACCGATATCGGTTTGGGGGACGTGGAATCTCACCAAAGTCAAATAAAGCACCAAACGCTGGTTGATCGTGGTTAGTAGATCGTGTATCCCGGCGCTGGTGTTCGCAGATCGGGCTTCGAAGCCATCAGCAGTAACGCGCCCTCGCGCTTGAAGGCCCGCAGATCGTCCAGGCTGTGGAATGATTTCGTCTGATAGTCGTCAGGCGTGGGTGTGTCGTCGGGAATGCGGCAGGCCTCAACATTCTCGAAGGCGTGCTTCTTCAGCAGCTCGACGTATTCTGCCTGAGAGCGCACGTGGACCGGCACCTTCAGCTTGTCGACCCATTGCAGCGAATAGCGATTGTCTTTGTACAGATTGATCAGGATGAAAAGCCTTCCCCGCGGCGCCATCACGCGAAAAAGTTCCATAAGAGCCCGGTCCTGGTCGGCATAGTAATAAAACGATTCGACCGACAAAACCTTGTCGAAGAAGTTCTCTTCCCAGGGAATCTGCTGCGCCGATCCCCAGACGTAGAGTACGTTGTCGAAATCTTTGGAGGCGGCGCGAGCCTCGCGAATCATCTCGTCGGAAACGTCGAGCCCAATCACCTGGCCGAAGCCGTCCGGACCTTCGCCGACAAGCCGTGCGAGCAGCCGCGTCGCCCATCCCGAGCCGCAACCCAGGTCGAGCACGCGCTCGCCGGGACGCAGATTCATCCTGCGAATCGTTTTGGCTGTAATGTCGAGATGATGGTTCTCCATCTTCGGGCCTTCGCCAGCCGCGGCCCAGCGGTTGAATTCCTGCTGCAGCTTCTCATCGGGAGTCGACATTTTTTCTGACATGTATTTCATTTTAGTCTGTATAGTGCGGAAGATCCTAAGCGTCAGGAGGCGGTTCATGCAGCGCGCTCTCAGCTCGGCAGTACTCATCTTGCTGGGTCTATTTTCCGCATTCCCAACGACGGCAAACGCACAAGACCAAGCCATTTCCTCCCGAGTAGTGGAGATCGACGGCGCCAAACTGCATTACATGACTGCCGGCCACGGAACACCGCTCATCCTGTTGCACGGCTATGCGGAGACTTCACTGATGTGGAAGCCGATCATCCCCACTCTGGCCGAGCGTTTCACGGTGATCGCGCCGGATTTGCCCGGCATCGGAGACTCGGACATTCCCGCCGACGGTCTGGATATGAAGAGTGCTGCCATCCGCATTCATGACCTCGCCAAGTCGCTGGGCGTGCAGAAAGCTGAGGTTGTGGGACACGACATCGGTCTGATGGTCGCCTATGCTTATGCTGCTCAGTTCCCGGCGGAAGTATCGAAACTTGTTCTGATGGATGCCTTTCTCCCGGGGGTGCCAGGCTGGGAAGCCGTTTACAACGACCCGCAGATCTGGCATTTCCGCTTCAACGGACCGACCCCCGAGGCTCTGGTGCAAGGCCGCGAGCGCACCTACTTCGATTATTTCTGGGATGACTTCGCAGCAGACAAGAATCATTCGATTCCGGAAGAGGCTCGCCAAGCCTACGCGGCAGCTTACGCGCGGCCGGGACGCATGCATGCGGGATGGGCCTACTTCGTTTCGTTTCTACAAGCCGCCAACGATTTCGCTCAACTCTCGCGGATCAAGCTGACCATGCCGGTGCTGACGATCGGTGGCGAGAAGGCAAACGGAGAGGTACTGGGAAAACAAGCCAAGCTGGTTGCGACCGATGTCACTGTCATCGTGCTGAAGAATGCCGGGCACTGGATAATGGAAGAGCATCCTCAGGAAACAACCGAGGCATTGCAGAAATTTCTCTGACGTTAATGGCAGCGCAAGTTGGAGTGGGCGCCGTTCGGCTTGCCGCCGCTGCAGCTGTGCTACAGTTTTCTTTCATGGCAACAGGTCCCGAGAATCCTCCGCAAGTACCAAGCCCCGGCTCACTTTACTGCCCGGATTGCGCCAAAGAGGTGAACGATCCGCTGACCTGCGGCGACTGTTCCTCCATCATTTGCCGGCGCTGCGGAACGCCGCTGGAATCTTCCGACGAACTTGGCATTGGCTGATCGCGTTGGTACAGCGCCCTCCTGGCGCAGCAGGATATACTTCTCTGTGAAGGCAGAGCCCACCTTCCTGAAACTCTGAATTTCAAAGTACACCTCCAACCCCAGGAGAATATGTATGGCTACCACCGAAGTCGCAACGCCCCTGTCGTCACCCCTATCGCCAGAAGAGCTTCGGAGAACGCATGCCTACTGGCAGGCCTGCAATTATCTTGCGGCTGGCATGATCTATTTGCGCGCGAACCCCCTTCTTCGCGAGCCGCTCCGGCCGGAGCACATCAAGAATCGGCTGCTGGGTCACTGGGGATCGGATCCCGGCCAGTCGCTGGTTTGGGTTCACCTGAATCGGCTGATCAAGAAGTACGATTTAAATGTGATGTACATTGCCGGCCCCGGTCACGGTGCGCCGGCCACGCTCGCCAACTGCTATCTCGAAGGCTACTATTCCGAGATTTATACAGACAAGAGCCGCGACGAAGCGGGCTTGCTCAAGTTCTTCCGACAGTTCTCGTTTCCCGGAGGCATCGGGTCGCACTGCACGCCCGAGACGCCGGGATCTATTCACGAGGGCGGCGAGCTTGGGTATTCCCTCTCACACGGATATGGCGCGGCGTTTGATAATCCCGATCTCATTGTCGCCGTCGTGGTTGGTGACGGTGAGGCCGAGACAGGTCCGCTTGCGACGTCGTGGCATTCGAACAAATTTCTGAATCCCATTCGCGATGGGGTTGTCTTGCCCGTACTGCACCTCAACGGTTACAAGATCGCGAATCCCACCATCCTGGCGCGCATCCCGCATGATGAGTTGGAGGCGCTGCTCATCGGCTATGGGCACAAGCCTTATTTCGTGGAGGGCAACGACCCGTTGGCGATGCATCAGTTGATGGCTTCGACCATGGAGCAGTGCATCCTCGAGATTCGCTCAATTCAGCACCATGCGCGGACTAGCGGCGATACCGCGCGTCCGCGCTGGCCCATGATCGTGCTTCGTTCGCCAAAAGGATGGACCTGTCCAAAAGAAGTGGACGGCCACAAGGTGGAGGATTTCTGGCGGGCGCACCAGGTTCCCGTGCTCGACCCCGCCACAAACAGGCCACACCTCAAGATTGTCGAAGACTGGATGCGCAGCTACAAGCCGGAAGAACTCTTCGACGTCAAGGGAACGCTTATCCCGGAGCTGCAGGAACTTGCGCCCCTGGGCACGCGCCGCATCTCGGCCAACCCGCACGCGAATGGCGGTGTGCTGCGCAAGGAACTCGAGCTGCCGGATTTTCGCGACTATGCCGTCAAGGTAAAGGCGCCGGCTACGATTTATGCTCCGCCAACTGACGTGCTGGCGCACTTTCTTGCCGAAGTGATGCGGCGCAACATGAGTTCCTTTCGCGTTTTCGGTCCGGATGAGACCGCGTCCAACCGGCTCCAGGCCATTTATGAGGCTTCGAAGAAGACGTGGCTCGCCGAATACAAGCCAGAAGACGCTGATGGCGGCGAGTTGGATGTTGCCGGACGCGTCATGGAAATGCTTAGTGAGCACACCTTAGAGGGTTGGTTCGAAGGCTACGTTCTCACCGGCCGCCACGGATTTTTCTCGACTTACGAGGCCTTCGTGCATGTGATTGATTCCATGTTTAACCAGCATGCCAAGTGGCTGGAGAAATCGAAGAAGGAACTCGACTGGCGCGCGCCTGTGCCCTCCATCAACCTCCTCATTACATCGCTGGTGTGGCGGCAGGATCATAACGGCTTCACTCATCAGGATCCCGGATTCCTTGACGTGGTCACGAACAAGAGCCCGGATGTAGTTCGCATCTATCTGCCGCCGGACGCGAACTGCCTGCTGAGTGTCACGGATCACTGCCTGCGCTCGCGCGATTACGTCAACGTTATCGTCGCCGACAAGCAGAACCACCTTCAATACCTCACCATGGACGAAGCCGTCAATCACTGTACGAAGGGCATTGGCATCTGGGACTGGGCCTCGACCGACGACGGCGCGGAGCCCGATGTTGTGATGGCTTGTGCCGGCGACATCCCCACCATGGAGGCGGTCGCCGCGGTTGCGATCCTGAAGGAGCACTTTTCTGACTTGAAGATCCGTTTCGTCAATGTGGTCGATCTCTTTCGCCTCATGCCGGAGAGCGAACATCCGCATGGACTATCTGACCGCGATTTCGATTCGCTGTTTACCGTCGACAAGCCGGTCATCTTTAACTTCCACGGCTATGCGGCGCTCATCCACAAACTCAGCTACCGCCGTAGGAATCATGACAGCTTTCATGTGCGCGGATACAAGGAAAAAGGCAGCATCAACACGCCGCTTGAACTCGCCATTCTTAACCAGATTGATCGCTTTGACCTGGCGATTGATGTTATCGACCGCGTGCCGCGCCTGCAACCCATCGGAGCGCATGTCAAAGGATGGCTGAAAGACCAGATCATCGATAGCATCAATTACGCGCACACCGAAGGCATCGACAAGGAAGAGATTCGCAGCTGGAAGTGGCCGGGATAGCGATGGCGGAAATGCTGGCTCGGAGAGACGATCTAATCCTCGTTCTCAACAGCGGCTCGTCATCGCTGAAGTTCGGCGTCTATCGCCGCGGCAAGAGCGATGAAGAGCCTGCGCTGACGGGAAGCGCCGAGGGCATTGGGCGCGGCAATGGCACATTAAACATCCGCTCTTCCGATGGAACAGCACTTGTCGCAAAAGAGAGGGTTCATGAGTCGCAAAGCGACGCCCTTACCGCTCTTGCGGCAGCGATCCAGGAGCATCTTCAGACGACGCCTGCGGCGGTAGGGCATCGCATAGTACACGGAGGACCAAATCTTCTCACGCATCAACTCATTACCCCGCAGGTGCTCGACGAACTGCGTGCTGCCGTACATTTTGCGCCGTCGCACATTCCACAGGCGGTTGCACTCATTATTTCTGCGCAGTCGATTTTTCCTTTAGCAGCACAATACGCATGCTTCGACGACGCCTTTCACCGAACCATGCCGGAAGTGGCGTCGCATCTGCCGATTCCCCAGCGCTATTTTGATGCGGGGATTCGCCGCTATGGTTTCCACGGTCTCTCCTACGAGTCGCTGGTGCGTCGCTTGGGCTCGCGGCTTCCTGAACGAGCCATCTTCGCGCACCTCGGCAACGGAGCCAGCCTGTGCGCTCTGCGCCACGGAAAGTCGATCGACACCACCATGGGGCTCACTCCCACGGGTGGCATCCCTATGGGCACACGCAGCGGCGATCTCGACCCAGGCGTTTTTCTCTACCTCATGCGCAATGAAAAGCTCAGTGCCGATGAGCTTGAGGACTTGCTGAACCATCAAAGCGGCCTGTTCGCGCTTTCGTCCGGCGAGAGCGACGTGAAGGCACTGGAAGAGCGCGCCCGCACAAACGATCTTCGTGCTGCTCTTGCCCTGGACGTTTTCGCCACTTCGGTACGAAAGGCAATAGGCGCTTACGTCGCCCTGCTTCGCGGGCTCGACCTTCTGATCTTCACCGGAGGCATCGGAGAGCACAGCGAGCGCATTCGCTCGGCAGCTACAAAGGGTCTCGAAGTCCTCGGCCTCACGGCCAACAAGATTCAGGTTGTGCCTGCCGAGGAGGAACTGCAGATCGCATATCATTGTCGCGCAATGATGAGACAGCAGCAATAACAGCGAGCCTCGTAGAAGGTTCTTGTGTAAAGAATCGCGGCTATGTAACGACCGGGGTCGGGATCAGTCGGCGGCGACGGTCTGGTTTACTTCCTCGGAATCGGACTGGGGACGGCGGGGGGCGCGGTTAGAGGGCAGGCCGGCGTCGCGGATCTTGTATAGCAGCGCCCGGTAGCTGATGTTCAACGCGCGGGCTGCCTGTTTGCGGTTCCAGTGGTGATGCTGCAGAACTTTGAGGATGATCTTGCGCTCCAGTTCATGCACGGCCTGCCGGGTGATTTTCTTCAGTGAAATCGGTCCGTCGATGGCAATGTCGGAAGTGAAAAAATCCGCTGGCTGGGGCCGAAGATCGTCAGAGATGGACTCCTCGGTGCCCAGGATCACGTAGCGCTTCATCAGATTTTCCAGCTCGCGTACGTTGCCCGGCCAGTGGTATTTCCGCAGGGCATTCATCAAGTCGGTGGAAAGCGGGTTGGCACGCGAGTTGAATTTCTGGTTGTAATACTCGAGGAAGTAGTTGACCAGCTCCGGAATGTCGGAAGCGCGCTCGCGCAGCGGCGGCATGTGAAGATTTACGACATTGATGCGATAGAAAAGATCCGCGCGGAAAGCGCCGGCGGCAATTTCCTCTTCCAGCTTGCGATTGGTGGCGCAGACCACGCGGACTTCCACTTTCTTGTCTTCCTGCGCGCCGATACGACAGAACTGGCCGTCCTGCAGCAACTGCAACAGCTTCGACTGCAGGGCCATGTCGAGTTCGGAAATTTCATCGAGGAACAGGGTGCCGCGATGCGCCATCTCGACCCGGCCGGGCTTGGTGCCATAGGCCCCGGTGAAGGCTCCCTTCTCGTAGCCGAATAGTTCGCTTTCGAGAAGCGTGCCGGGAATCGCGGGGCAATTCACCTTCACCCACGGACCGGTCTTCCAGGGAGACGCGGCGTGAATCATGCGCGCGATAATGTCTTTGCCCGTGCCACTCTCTCCCTGTATCAACACAGGGACGTTGGCACCGGCTATTTTGGCCAGCCGCTCGCGCAGAGACCTCATGGCCTCGGTGCCGCCGAATACGACCGATTCGGGGGGCATCTCGCCTAAGGGCTGAATTAGCGCGCTGACTGGATTTGATGTGCTCATAAGTGTTCCTGGCCTCCGCGGCACAGGCTTATGCTGTAGTGTGCACCCGGAGAACCAAACGCGGGGAGAACAAACGCCTACTCTGCCAGCCTAGTCTATGTGCTTGATGAAAAGCAACTTACTAAAGATTGAGGGAGATGACTCCGGGCAGTTCGTGGGGTGGGAAGGCGGCGGAAAGTCCCTCAAAAGCGAGGGAAAACATTTTCACACCGAAGAAGTGAGCTTCCGCCGGAGTTTCTTTGAACCATTAGAATTTACCAAGGGTCGGGAGAACTTCATACCAACCAGGTTGTAGCCTTCTCCATGCTGCATGCGCAGCACCTTGGCGCGCAGACTTCTGGCAACTCTGGGCAAAGAAGCTAGAGCGGCCAGCGGAGCGCTCGGAATCTCCAGTAAAACCTGGGCTGTGGAGGGGATGGAGCGGCGAACGGCGACCAGCATGCCCCCGGCAGAGACGTTGAGGGCGGTAGCGAACTCCAGGAATTCCTTGTCAGCCTCGGCCTGACCTCTGACAAAAACTGGTATCGCCAAAGGCAGGCGGGGCCACTGCCGACGCTCTCCCGTTCGAATCCGACCCTTCACGCACACCCCTTCCTGTCTCGTTTAATCCTGCATTTCCAGCATCTTAGGGGCCAAATCCTGAGTTGGGGGCCCAATCCAGCAGAGAACCCCGGAGAAAACCTGAAAGACCGGGTCAACTTCGGGTGCCGAAAGCGCTAAGACCGTTCAGGCATGGAGGTTGCAGTCGCTGCCACCACCACCCTGTCTCCCGCACTTGGGGAGCGTGTACGGGATCCTGGCCCGAGGTTGAGTGCAAGGTTTTGCCACACTTGGGTAATCAGCTTGCATTTTTCGTTGACAAGGAAAAGTGGCCTAGCATACGATTTTTGTACAGCATCCCCCGTGTCGAGTGCATCCCCCCTCTGTGTTAGACCGCCGTCCCTTATGGCCACCGTGCAGAAAAATACTTGTGTTTCCGAGCCCGGCGAAGCAAAGACGGGCGCGTCACCGGCTCCAGCCCTTGGGGAAAGAACGCTCAATGTGAGTGATTTGCTGCAGGCGCACTCCGAGTTGCAGGAGCGATTTCAGCGCACCACGAATGCGCTCGGCTCCGCGGCTCACGACCTGAAAACGCCTCTCGCAATTCTGAATGGCTACGTCGAATTGCTGCAGAGCGAAAAACTGGGATCGTTGAATGATCGTCAGCGGGAAGTGTTGCGCGATATGCAGTCGAGCGGCAAACGGCTGCGACAGTTCATCCAGGATTTCCTGACCTACAGCGCTCTGGAAACTGGCGGCCTGCAGATGCAGTTCGCGGCGGGTAACATCAACGAGTGCCTGTCTGAAGTTTGCCATTTGTGGTCATCGCGCTTTCAGGAAAAAGGACTGGCTCTTTACTTTCTGGCGAATGACAAGCTTCCGGTTTTTCCATTTGATTCTCCCAAGCTGGAGCGCGTGATCTCCAACTTGCTGGAGAACTCTTTTAAGTTTGTTCCCCGCGGCGGGACGGTCTGGTTGCACGCCGAACCTCAATTGTGGGAACGCCGTGCCGCGGCCCAGCCGGCTTCAGTCGGCGAAAGGCGCCGACAGGATACTTCACAGCCCAATGCCGTGAAAGTCAGCGTGTCCGATACGGGGCCTGGGATCCCAGCGGAGTATCATCAGGAAGTGTTTGATGATTTCTTCCGCCTGCCGGGTACGGAAAATCAGGAAGGCATGGGACTCGGATTAGCGATTGTGCGCCGACTCGTCCAGGGCATGGGAGGCAAAGTCTGGGTGGAAAGCGATCCTGGTGCGGGTTGCAAGTTTTCCTTTCTCATTCCTTTCAACCCGTCCCCTAATTCTGCTGGCAAAGGAAAGAATCGATGAGCGACACCGCCAAGATTCTGCTGGTGGATGACGAACCGGCCATGCTCCGCTATATTCGGACGCTGCTCGAGGTCGACGACTACAAAGTGGAAACCGCATCGACCGGCGAAGAGGCTCTGCTGCGCATAGACAAAGGCATGGAGCCAGATCTTGTGCTGCTGGATGTTTTGATGCCCGGCATCGACGGACTGGAAACCCTCGAGCAACTCCGGCAGAAGCGGCCCGGAATAAAAGTTGTGATGCTTTCCTGCGTCAACGATACCAAGAAAGTCGTGCAGGCCATGCGCCTGGGAGCACAGGACTACCTCACCAAGCCCTTCCAGAAGGCGGAACTGGATGCCGTGGTCGACCAGTGCCTGGGTCAGGGCAAAATGCCGGTGGGAGGCGAAGTCGAGGAAGTCGGGGAAGACACCTTCTTCATCGCGGCCAGCGCCGCCATGCGGAAGATTCGCTCGCAAGCCGCGCTGGTCGCCAATGTGGACATTCCGGTATTGCTGTTGGGTGAAAGCGGCACCGGCAAAGAAGTGCTGGCACGCCTGGTCCACAAGCTCTCACCACGCGCTCACCGCACGTTCCTGAAAGTGAATTGCGCGGCCGTCCCAGCTGATCTGCTGGAGAGCGAGCTCTTTGGTTACGAGCCGGGCGCATTTACAGGAGCGACGCACGCCAAGCCGGGCAAATTCGAGTTGTGCAACAAAGGCACGATCCTGCTCGATGAAATCGGCGAGATGCCGCCCGCGCTGCAGGCCAAGCTGCTCCACGTACTGCAAGACCAGCAATTCTCGCGGCTGGGAAGCCGATCTGTCATCCGCGTGGACGTGCGCATCCTCGCGGCCACCAACATCGACATTCCGCAGGCGCTCGCAGCCAAGCGGCTGCGCGAAGATCTTTACTACCGTCTCAATGCCTTCACGCTGCAGCTGCCGCCGCTGCGCGAACGGAAGGAAGAAATTCCGGTTCTGCTGAAGCATTTCATGACGCGCATGGCCGAACGTTATGCGCGGCCTCAGCTGCCGCTTTCTCCGCAGATGCTTGAGGCATGCCAGGCTCATTCTTGGCCCGGCAATTTGCGGGAGCTGAACAACTTTCTGAAGCGCTATTTAATCCTGGGTGATGAAAACCTGGCGGTGGCGGAGCTGCAGCCGCGCCACGATGGCAACGGCGGCGCGGGGAGAGATTCTGCGACCAAAGGCACCGACGCCGGCGGCGGATTGAAATCACTGGCGCGCACTGCGAAAGACGAAGCCGAGGGCGAAGCCATCCGGCAAGCGCTTGAGCAGACCAACTGGAACCGCAAGCAGGCCGCGGCACTTCTGCAGATCAGCTACAAAGCTCTGCTTTACAAGATTCGGCAGTACGGCATAGCCGAGGCCAAGAGCCACCACAAGCTCTCCGCCGGCGCCTGACCCACACGACCAAGATCCAAATTACAAAGACCTAGGTAACTCAGTCATGTCTCTTGCGGAACCGCCGCCTACGGCGTCACCGTCAGGTTGAATGCCTGACTCTGCGTGAACGAGCCTGATGCTGCTGTGATCGTCAGAGCGTAGGTGCCCGAGGGAGTTCCGCTTACCGTCGGCTGCGTCTTGGTGCTGCTACAGGAAGGCTGCAGCAGAATCAGAGCGAAGAGCACGGAGAGCCCGAGCAGGCCCAGCACACGGGCTTTGCGACGTTTGTCCCGGCGACGTTTGCCGCCGTAGCCCGCACCCAATAGAGCCATCCCCGGGAACATCAGCCAGAGGGCATAAAGCGGGCGCCACCACGCTGCCGAAGCGATCGTGGTCACGGGCTGCGCGGTGGTCGTCAGGGCCAGGATCACCGACTGCGATCCGTTCGCCAGGGAAACCGAGCTTGAACTAAAGCTACAACTTGCTCCGGTGGGAAGAGTGCTGCAACTGAGTGTGACGTTGCCGGGGAACACGCCCTGGGGAAACAGATTTACGGAATAATTCGCCGGCAGACCGGCGGCCACGGTTTGAGAAGGGGGCGTAATCGACACCGTATAACCGCCCGCTACGAACGAGGCAGTCGCAGTGTTACCGGTGTTCGTGTCGTTGCTGCTGGATACTGCGGCGGTCACCGAACACGAGGTGCAAGTGCCGTTCGGCGTCACCGTAAAAGTGACTGTCGTAAGGGAACCGACTTGCAGCGTCGGGATCTGGCAAACCACCCCGTTGCTGCTCGGAGGACTGCAGGTGCCCGAACCCACCGAAGCGCTGTTGAAAGTGATTCCAGCATTCGCGGGAACCGATCCATTCACCGCAATAAACGTAGCCGGGTCCGGCCCCTGGTTGGTAATCGTAAAAGTCACAACGACCTGGTTGCCCGCGCTTACGTTTCCGACCGGAGACACGCATGGCACCACGCAGGTGACGGTCAAATCTGCCAACGTCCCCAGCTTGACGACGAAATCGTCAGGCGGGGTGCTGATCGCGCCCTGCAGGGGATCATCGACTTGAAGGTTAGTCGAGGTGGTATCACCAGCCAAATACGAATTCAGGTTGGGATCGACCGCAATGCCGGTGCCATGATCCACGCCGTTGCCACCGAAATATGTCACGTACGAGCCAACTCCGTTGTTGCTCACAACCGTCGTCGTATTAATCTCGGCAAAGAAGGCGTTCGTGGTGCCGTTAAGAGCAGGCTGGATTGGGGTGATTATGGGGGGCGTAGTCGTGATCGTGACCGGGAAGTCTTTCGAGCTGGTTGCTCCGGTGATGACTACGTCGTTCAGCGGAACGGTCGACTGCGAATTCAACACGGCGATGGCCGAGCCACTATCGTTCGCACTTCCGCCCAGGTACGAAAAATAATTAAGAGTGACGTCCACCGGGGTTCCGGAGCCGTTCTGCGTGGGGTTGCTCAGCCGCGCCACATAGGCGTCGAAAGGCAAAGGGGCTGTCGGCGATGAAACGGTGGTACAAGTCAAGACTGGCGGAGTAACAGGAGGAGTGTCCAGACACAACTGGTAGGGCGCGGTGCCCGTGGGAATCACGAAGTCGCTGGAATTTGTCTCTCCGGTGAGGTAGATGTTGGCGGCGCCGGCGTCGACCGCGATCGCGGTGCCCGAATCATTAACGAGGCCTCCGAGGTAAGTCGAGAAAAGCAGCTGCGCACCCACGGCCCCCAGCGGATTTATTTTGGCGACGAAAGCATCGGTCGGAACCGGGGCTGGCGGCAGCGTACACGGGTTATTAACGGGCGGTGTGAGGGTCGCCGGATGTGTATCGAGGCAGGCTTGATACGCGTTGACGATGGGAAAGTCCTCCGACTGACTGCTGTTGCCGAACTGGCCCAGGCCGCTATTGAAAAAATTCGTCGTCCCGCTGAAATACATGTTGCCGGTTGTATCGACCGCGATGCCGCCGCCGATCGCGATGGCAGGAACCGGCGTGCCACCACCGAAGTATGTCGAATACGAGATGCCGCCCACGCTGGCGGCTCTGGTGTTTACCTGGGTCGCGAAGAACTGGACCAGCCCGATTGCTTTCGGCGTGCTTTGAACCGGCACCGGGAACACCGTCGCGGGAAATTCGTCAGTTGAGGGTTGGTCTGGTTGGTAGGAAGTCGTGGTGCCGGTGACGAACACGTCGCCTTTATTGTCGATCGTCATCCCGCTGGCTTGGTCGTCGCCATTGCCGGAGAGATAAGTCGAGTAAATGAGTGGAGAGGTGCCCGTCGGGTTGAGTTCGGTAACGAACACAGACGTGCAAGGCGCGGGAGGGGCAGCGCAAAACGTCTTCGTCTCGGGTCCGGTCTGGTAGGGAAGGCCGATTGTGGGGAAGTCCGGGGAACTGGTGTTGCCCACGATGTAGGTATCGCCGGCGTTATCCACGCCGATGCCGATGCTGGTGTCGGCCCCCGGGCCTCCACTGCCACCGAGGAACGTAAGGTAAACGAGCGACGGAGGCTGCGAAGGATTGATCTTCGCGACGAAGATGTTGGGCGCTGTGCCCAGTTGCGTCGGCGCGGTCGCGCCCAGCGTACCAATCGGAAAGCTAAGCGGCGGCGAGGTGGTCGAACCGACCATATAGATATTGCCGTCGCCATTCACTGCGACCGAAGGTGAGGTTTCTGCACCTGATCCGCCGAAGTACGTGGAAAAGTTGAGCACCGGATCAATGACCAACTCGCGACTGTGGTCATAAGCGCCGATCTCGAAAGCTACTCGGTTGGCGGCGCGCAAGACAAAGCGTCCTGGTACCGGCTCGCGGCGGTCGCCGTCGCGCTGGTAAACCTGAGGCGCGTGCAGGCGCAGGCCGCCATCGTCTTTTCCGGTAAGAATCAGGTCGCCGCCGCTGAGTTCCAGTTTGCTGGCTCCATCAAACTGCAGTTCGGCTCGCGATGGATCGGCGCCGGGGCTGACGCGGAAGTCGTATTCCAGATGGCCCTGGTTTCCATAGAAAATGAGATCAATCCCAGGATAAACGCTCGCGTAGCGAACCCCCGCAAACTGCGGAACGTCGCTATGCCACTTTTGAGGATTGTTGCCGACAATGTAGTTGGTCTTGCCGGGCAACGGATCGGCTCCGGTGAGGGCGGCCGCAGGGTTGGCGCCCACCAGCTTCATCTCGACAAACTGTTCGCTTCTGTCAGACAGCGATGTGTGCGCTGTTTGCATGCCCAGCACCGCACCCGTGGTTCCAAGGAACAGGCTGTAACCCGCACCGCGTGCGAGGAATTTTGCCCGGAGATCGGCCTGGCCCTGGTTGGGCTCGAAGATGAGCGGCAACTGCCCGAGGACGGCCCGCGCCTCCCGCTTCGACTTCAGGGAAGAGCTGGAAGACGTTGGGAGCGGAGAAGCTGGCCGCGGGGCTAGGGTGTCCTGGACACGGCGATGGGAACCCAAACTTAGCAGCCCGAAACTGGCCAACATCAGCACAAACATCGCCCCAAGCGCGCGGAGCCACACCCGGCTTGTTTCCGAGCTTTTTCCCAAGGTTCTTCCCAACCAACGGCCATTTCCCATCACGCTTTTCCTCCGATTCAACAGACCCTTTTCAACCAGATCATTTACAGCCAGATCAATTTGGAGAGAGTAGAAACGGCGCGAGTCAGTACTCCACCCACGCCGGCGAAACCGCCCGCTGCTGAGCTGTCACTAGGAACTGGCGGAAAACAAACAACTACTTAAACATCTGACGGATAGCCAAGTCAAGCGAGGCTCTGCTCTCTCCCCACTCCCGGATTTGTCAGATGCGCTTCGAGCCGTGGAAAGATGCCGCGCACTCGCGGGAAAAACCGTCGTAGCCTGGCAAGTGAGCATGATTCTTCGCGGATTAGCGTGAAGAAGCCGGATCGCCGGATGGCAGCGAGACTGCTCGCGATACGCCGGGACGGACTTACCCGAGCCCCTCCCAAGGCCGTCTGATCTGCTTGAGCATTTACTGACTTAGTTCCAGAGGCCTTTTACTCTTGCAAAGCACACGCAATTCTATACATTAGTGGTAGTTAGGGCCTCTTGAGGGGCGGCGGGGCCCTTGTCCTCCCAAGCCTGAAGGTTAATTTCGGTTCTGCATTTCAAACGTTCTCGTTGAAAAGCATGCTTTCGGAAAATACACCACGGATGCAACCGGAATCTCAGGAGCGGCGGATGATGCGCCGCTTTGACATGCGCTTGCCGGCTGTGGTCCGTCTCGATCAAGATGGTGAATTCCACACCGAAACTCAGAACGTCAGCGCTCGCGGCGTATTTTTCTACCTCGATCGCTCGATCCCGGCCGGAACCCGCTGTGATGTCACTCTCACCTTTCCACCTCATATCACGCTGACCGACGCGGTCCGAGTGCGCTTCACAGCACGCGTCATCCGCGTGGAATCGCCTCTGCCTTCGTTACGGGTTGGAACCGCCGCCATGATCGAAGACTACGAGTTTCTCCGCTCCAGCGGCACAGCAGATTTCCTCACCGCGCTGCAGCGCGGAGCCGCCAACTAAGCACTGCCTTCGTCTTCCGCAAGCTTCAATAACCACTCTACATTTGCCAGCTACTTGCTGCCGGTTTCCGAAAGCCATCCTTTCCCTGCTTCGGATCGCCCAATGCTATGCTGGATTAGCGGCCCGCCTTCCGCCGCGCTGTCTCTAGCCCTTAGGAGCCGTGAATGAAATTCATCCCGGGGTTTTCCAAGTTCGCCATGGCATGTCTACCAGGTTGTGCTCTCGCCTTTGGTGTCGCTGCTTACGGGCAGGACACGCCGGCTCCGCAGGCGCACGGCATCGCCGTCGCCAACATAGATCGCTCGGTCAGGCCGGGCGACGATTTTTATCAATACGCGAATGGCGAATGGATTAAGCGCACTGAAATTCCAGCGGATCGCGCTGGCGTGGGCGTCTTTTCAGCGCTTAGTGATCTGAGTAACAAGCGCACCGCGGGGTTGATCGAGGAAATCGCCAAATCCAACCCGCCCGCGGGTTCCGCCACCCGCAAGGTTGCTGACCTTTACAACTCCTATATGAACGAGGACGCCATCGAGCAGAAAGGCCTCTCGCCACTGCGCCCTCACCTCGAAGCCGTCGCTGCCATCCGTGACCGGCGCGAGCTGTCTCGCGCCCTAGGCGAAAGCCTGCGCGCCGACGTAGACGCTCTCAACAACACCAACTTTCACACGGCAAACCTTTTCGGACTCTGGGTCGCACCGGGCTTCAATAATTCCGAGCATTACGCGGCTTATCTCTTGCAGGGAGGCCTGCAACTGCCCGATCGCGAATATTATCTTTCTGACAGCGAGCACATGCGCCACCTCCGCACCCAATATCAGGCGCACGTCTCAGCCATTCTCAAGCTTGCTGGCTTCTCCGACACGGACGCCCGTGCCGCCCACATTCTTGAGCTCGAGCACGCCATTGCACAAACGCATCGCAGCCTGGCGGATAACGAAGACATCCACAAAGCCAACAATACCTGGACCCAGGCTGACTTTTCCGCCAAAGCTCCCGGCCTGGACTGGGCCGAGTATTTTCGCGGAGCTGGGATCAGCCCGCAGGAAAGCTTCATCGTCTGGCAGCCCGAAGCCTTCACCGGCGAATCAGCCCTGGTGGCTTCGGCTCCTCTGGAAACATGGAAAGATTGGCTTGCGTTCCACCTGATTGAGGCCTATGCCGGCGTACTCCCAAAAGCGTTGACGGAGGAGCGCTTCGCGTTCTTCGGCAAAGAGCTTTCGGGTACATCCCAACAGCGTCCGCGCTGGCAGCGTGGAGTCTTCGTGGTGAACGGACTGCTGGGCGATACAGTAGGTCAAATCTACGCGCAGAGGTATTTCTCGCCCGAAGCCAAGGCGCAGGCGCAGGCCATGGTTGCCAACCTGATCGCTGCTTTCCGCAAGCGCATCGAAGCTCTCGCCTGGATGGATCCAGCCACCAAAGCGGAAGCTCAGGCCAAGCTCTCTACACTCTATGTAGGCATCGGCTATCCCGAAACCTGGCACGATTACTCATCCTTTGAAGTAAAACCAGATGACATCTTTGGCAACCTTTGGCGAGGCAACCTGGCGGATTATCGCCGCGAAGTGGCACGTCTCGGCAAGCCAGTGGACCGCAAAGAATGGTCGATGACGCCGCAGACGGTGAATGCAGTGAACCTCCCGCTGCAAAACGCGCTGAACTTCCCCGCCGCGATTTTGCAGCCGCCGTTCTTCGATCCGCTGGCCCCGGCCGCGGTGAACTATGGCGCCATCGGGTCGGTAATCGGCCACGAAATCAGCCACACCTTTGATACTGAAGGCAGCACCTTCGACTCGAAAGGCCGCGTGCGCAACTGGTGGACCCCTGCCGATCTCGCGCATTTCGAGGCTGCCACGGCCCAACTTGCAGCCCAGTACGATACTTACAAACCTTTTCCTGATCTGTCAGTAAACGGCAAGCAGACTTTGGCGGAGAATATCGCCGATGTGGCCGGCATCTCCGCTGCGTATGACGGCTATCG
The DNA here is from genome assembly GCA_035486795.1 of Candidatus Sulfotelmatobacter sp. GTDB lineage: Bacteria > Acidobacteriota > Terriglobia > Terriglobales > Acidobacteriaceae > Sulfotelmatobacter. Next base: position 21,202 of record DATHMS010000053.1, read on the forward strand.
CGCCTCTCTTGAGGGAAAGGAAGCGCCTGAGCAGGATGGTTTTTCCGGCGACCAGCAGTTCTTCATCGCTTTC
>DATHMS010000054.1:0-7603 GCA_035486795.1 Candidatus Sulfotelmatobacter sp.
GCAACTTCCTGGAGGAAAAGTTCGACGGCGTCTTTGGGCTTGAATCCCTGGGTAACGAGTTTGCGGATGCGGGGAGTGAAGCTGTCAGCGTCGTCGGGGGAACCTTGGCGCGTGGAGTGTTCAGCGCATTTGTGGTCGCGGAATTTGGCCGCTGCCAGGCGGTCATAGGCGGTGCGAGCGTCGGGGTCATTCAGGAATGTGGGGATGGGATAATTCCAGTCGCACTGGGAACAGGTCCATCCCTGGAAGGCGTGGGTCGAAGTCCAGATGATTTGTCGCGCGGTGTTCTGCTCCAATTTGCGATGATCTGCAGTGTGGTTGTCCACGAGCGACACGGCTCCTGCCCACAACTTTCGTGGCAATGCAAACTTCGTTTTGGCAATGATAGCCGGAAACGGGGAGGGTTGGGGCGTGTTAAAAGCGGTTCGGGGGAATGCATCTCTGCTGTTGGGTTTTGCTGCGTACTTTGGCGGACGGGAGTTTCCGCTCGATGTATATATCGACACCACAGGTCAACCTCACAGGTCAGAATCCCCACTCTACCGTCGCAACGTACGCGACATTAGAGTGGGGCACCCGGCGGAGATTCAATGAGTTAGTGGGTTATTGAACTCAATGCCGCAGCGCTTGGTTGTTGCGAGCGTCCAAACATAATGCCGGTTTCTACCTCCACCGGCTTTCCGGCTTGCAGGTACGGCTTGAACCTCCATTGCCCCAGGGCATCAGTGATGGCTTTTGACTGGTCGGGAAATGCGCTGAGGAAGTGGATGTGCTCTACCCTTCCGTTCTTATCGATGATGATTCGGACTGGAACAGAGTTGAACCTGTGTTCGGTAAAGATTGGGTCCACCCGTGTGATCAGGTTTTCGTCGCGGGCGTAGTCCTTGATGCACACCGGGGCAGCTTCGTCCGCACCTGCCGTGGGACTGGCCTCCGTGGGCAACTCCATCTTGTTCATGTCGGTGATCAAACTCTCCAGCAGTTTAGTGTCGCGGCTGGTTAGCGCAATTTCCAGGGTGTGGCAGCGGATCTCGGTAGTGGCAACATACCAATGGAGCTGCGCCACCGGAGACGTATATCCAAAGAAGTGGAAAGTATGGCCGGCTATCTTTGCCTCACTTAGCGGGAGTTCGACTTTGTAATCGGCCTGCAAATGGTCTTTCATGTATTCCGTCAGATCGAGCGCGTTCGACGCAGGCAGACGCGTAAAAAACATGTCCTCGGCGGTGATCAAAATACTGCCCGGGATTGGTTCCTTATGTGTCTCCGGAGGTGTGATCTCGGCGAGCACATAGCGGCCGCTATCTGACGGAGGCGGGCCATTATATTCCTCGGTCCAACCTGGAGGCAGCGTGTAAGTCATGCCAAAATACCGGTCACGAAAGACGTTATTCGTCACGCTCCCATCTTCCGGCAGGGGAGTGGTAGAGTCACTGGCGCTCGACCAGGCACCCCGTACCAGAATCTCTGGCTCCGGCGACCGCGTGCTTTGCGGCTCGGTCTTTTGGCCCCAGGCTAGCGATAAGGATAGCGACAACAATGATGCGGATTGAACGACAACCACTAATAAACCTGACAACCGGGAATGCATACTTCTCCTTCCGGCACGAATGATGTTTTTCAACGTCGACGGGCGCATTATTCAGTCCCGTCGCGCACTATCTTCCGAGTTCGTTCTAAACTTCCTTTCTAACTTGGAGGAAAGCTGGCGAGACTGCGTCTCGCCAGCAAGGTTGAGTAGACGGTTACAGCGAGCGCAGAAAGTTCAACAGGTCCTGCTGCTGTTTGGTGTTGAGGCTGGAGAAATGCGTCACCACGGTGTTGGCCTCACTACCGGAGCTCTTGTGGTCCAAGATCGCCGTGTACAGTTCGGTGGTTCGGCCATCGTGTAGCAGGAATATCCGCTGTCCCAAGCCCCACAAGGGAGCCGTGCGGAATTGCGTGCCGCCTGCGCCGCCCTGCGAGACGTTGTCCTGCAGGCGAGTACCCATCTTATGAATCTCAAAATCTGAGAACGCAGGCACCGGGACACCGCTCAATGCGGGAGCGAAGCTTGAAACCTGGGTTGTGCCCGGTGTGGGATTGTGGCAGGTGGCGCAGCCGATCGAGCTAAACAAGGCACTGCCATTGGCGATCGATGAGGCAGCGACCTGCTGTCCATTGAGCATAACCCCACCGGGTGGTGGCGGAGCCAGGAAACGCATGAAGTTAGCAAACGCCGAGACATCATCGAGCACCGCGGCGTTCGGTGTCGCGTTAGGGTTGGATACATCTTCCGGGTAACCGGCCCCAGAAAGGTTTAGGCAACTGGCCGGCAACCCAGTGCCCTGCTGATCTTCTTCCGGCAACGGACGATCTTGGGGAAACAGTTCGTTGCTGATACCCATCTCCACGTTGTAAGCCTCCCCGGTGAAGATGTGCAGTGACTTGTTCTGAGCCTTCCAGCCAAAGCGGGAAATGGTGCCATCATTACCGTTGCGGTTGAAGCTGCCGGCGATACCAAAGGAGTTGACGAGATTGGCAGCCTGATTAACCAACAGGGTTGAGTCGTCGAGGTTCTCGATCAAGCCCGCGCCAAAGACTGGCGTCGGAATGCGGAAGATGATGTCGTTCGCCGCCTGAGCAGCGGCAAAGTTAGGCTGCTGCAAACTGCAACTGCCTGCATCCGGGCGGCCTGTAACCGTGAACAGGTCTTCCACTCCGCCGTTGGGAGCTTTGGTGTTGGCTGCTCCGCTGGCGGTAAGGAAGAACGGGAACCGGACTTCCACCGTTGGACCATTGGCCGTAATGAAAGACGGTGTGGTGTCGCCCGGCGCGACCCCGTTGCTGGTAAAAGCGAATTGAGGATTCGCGGCAGCGCCCGACCCGCCGGCCGCAGGTTGCGCGTGACATGAACTGCACTGATTTGCGTTAAACCGCGGCCCCAGACCTACGTTCGCGGAGCCGGAAACCGTCTCCACTACGTGGAAGCGAATGAGACCGTCGTTGAAAAAGGCGGTGAAGCCGTTCGGGTCATTCGCTGGATCAATGATTGTCCCGCCTGTGCCGCGGCTGGCACTCTGCACTCCAGGGTCGGTTTGAGCGAATGCCATTCCGGAAAGGAACAACACCACCAAAGTTAAAACGGATGCGAGTTTACTTGTGTTGATCACGGTTCCTCCTTGTAACGGGTTGGTCTCCCAATTCGCCTGCGACCCTCGATCGACTTAAGTCGACACACGGGTACTAAGGATCCCAGGGGAATCCAATGCCGGACGGATTGTCCCGAAGCGTACGGATATGCCGACGGACAGAACTCCGCCCAGAGTTTTCAGACGATGGTGGCTGAGGTTAGCTTCCCACCCGAGGTCGAGGAGTGAAGAGGAAGCGTCCAACGCGTGGTTCTGAAACGGTGGTCAGAGACACGCGTTCACGTTCGTGTTGGGCTCGCGCATTGCCAGGCAGTCGAAAGTTTCAATGCTGTGCCTGCTCTGGCTGCGGCTTGGGCCTGAAGAGTTAAGTGGCCCGCGCATTAGTGCCGCAGTCGTTTCGTCGCGGCTTAGGGCGCGGGAAATTGTTGCCCGAGAAGTTAGCAGATTCTCGCGGCGTGTCAAGCTGAATGATGGTTTCGTTACGAAATCCGAAACTAGTTTGTGCAGGTCAGCGGCCACGCCCAATCTAAAGTCAAAGGCAGTACGACTGGTCGATCGTGACCCTTCATTGTGCACCTCCATGACAGGGTGAGACACACTTCGAGTTCGGTCTTGAGTCTTGAGCGACGGGCGGCGCTGGGTTGGCCTTAGCTGTTCTGCAGCTGCGGGCCGGCGAGAAAAGCCGGTGCCGCGCTTACCGCGAACGGAACAGCGCTATGGGAGCGGAATCCCACTGGGAATTCTTTCCTCAGGCGAGGAAAGAAGATTGAACATTGCTGAGCACTCTAGGCTGGGTGCAGGATTCGGTCAACGGCCCGGAAGTACATTGGTGATGCGGGAGACTCTGCCCGGGGATGGAAAAAGCAGGTTCCTCCACTACGGTCGGAATGACAACAGGGGAGAGCGATGGTCGGCCCTCGTCGTGATTTACTTCATGTCCAAGGGAAATACGACGGCGCAGGTCGAATACGCGCCAAGCCGAGGGTGTATACGACGGATCACTTGGCGAAGAAGTAGTCGAAGGAGCGGACGGCGGTGAATTCGTCGTCTTTGATGTCGAAGACGGTGTAGAGCTTGGTGACGTAGAGGACATCCTGAACTTTCTGGGTGAGGTTGAGGAGCTTGAGTTCGCCGCCGGCGTTGCGGACAGTGGTGAAGCTGCCGACGAGTTCGCCGACGCCGGAACTGTCGATGTAGTCGACGCCCTGGAGGTTGAGGATGATTTTCTTCTTGCCGCGGGCGATGAGGTCGCGGACGGCGTCGCGGAGGTCGCCGATTTCGTCACCGAGCACGATGCGGCCGGTGATGTCGAGAATGGTGACGTGGGCGACTTCGCGGGATGCGATGGTTAGGGGCATGAGCACGACGGTCTGCGTTTCGTGGACCGATGGCCGGAATGGTAGTGGGTGTGGAGGGGCAAGTCAAATGGGTGGTCCCTACTTCCGGCGTATGCTCGAGAACGAGGCACCCGGCACCAAGCTTGTTCGCCGTGGGTATTGACGCCGGAAGGAGAGAGTCATAGAGTGCGAGCCGACGCGGGCTATGCCTTTAGGAGGAATTCCATGGACGGCCTGATCACGCCTGGAACTGAGTCGCTACCGCCGCCTCCGCAGCCAGGGAGAAAGCACTTCATTCTTGGATGCCTCGGGATCGGCTTGGGGCTGTTCCTGGCGTTTTTCCATGCCTGGGCGTGGTCCTACGGGACGATGGGCGCAGAAGCCTGGGGATATGCTGGTGGCGCGGCGATGCTGCCCGCGCTGATTGCATTCGCGATCGCGGGACGCAAGTCGGTGCGGAACTTTAACCGATTCGGTATTTGGTTCAGCGGCCTGAGCCTCTTCTTTTTCATCGTGTCGAGCAAACACCCGGTGAGCCTGCAGCAGCACATCGGCGATCTGATGAAAGAAGCCGCGGGCACGAAGGCGGTGGATAACAGCGGCCCCGGAGCTCTCGACAATCTCGTCCGGGATATGATGCGAGGGATTCTCGACGACAGGAAAGCGTTTGAAACGGAAACGCAGCCGTTGTCCGCTGATCTTGGGAAGCTCTATTCAGCCGAATCGTTTTCAAGCCAGGAAGCGGTGCAGAGAATCATCAACGCGACGCATGCGATTGTGGCTGCAGACGAACGCTACTCGAAGCAACTGGAGGGCATCCCTGACCGAATGCAGGCAACGGTAGACCGCTCAAGCTTTTCGGAATCGGACAAGAAGGGGTTCATGGAGGGGCTGCGGAAGTCCTACGGAAACGCGAAGACGCTGCAGATTCGACGCCAAGCCATGGAAACCGAAAGTCAATGGGAGGTCGCGACCGTGGACCTGTATAAGTTCGCCGAGGCGAACGCGACAAAGATTCGGGTGCAAGGGACGAAACTGATGATCGGTGATGAAGGAATCCGGAACCAGTTCAACGAGCGATTCCGCAAAGCGCGCGGGCTTCGTGACGATCTCGCAGCGATGAACACGCAACTGGAGGGCGCCCAGCGCGCGGCGCTGCAAGACGAGGGGCTAACGCTAAGGGACCTGGGGCTGGGAGAAAACGAACAGCCGGGGAAGAAATGACGGGAAGCCGCAAAGCGTTACGAGTGGGCGCCTTGAGGGCGGGTGTTAAGTTCGAGGGGAACGAGGGGATGATCGCGAACAACGTTGTCGCGAATTTCCTGGATGGGCGAGGTCACGATAGGAGTGGGGTAGAGCGGGTGACGAAATTCGAGGTGCATGCCGCGACCTACGTATTGCAGCTTGAGCATGGACCCTCCCCAGGTCGAGCCGGCGATGGCGACCTGCACGGGCTGGGGGCAGAACTCGGGATGGCCGGAAAGCAACGCTTCGCTACCGCCGAGCAGCACGGCTGTGTAGCGATGGTGCATGGTCTGGATTTCGAGGACGGTGGACGGTGGAAGGTCGTTGATGAAAACGCCGCCTTCGATTTCCGACTGGATGATGCCGCGGTTGACTTCGTCAGCTAGGTTGGGGTGAGGGTTAAACATACTGGTTAAACACGCTGCCGAACGTGCTGATGATTGGGAATAAGGGTATCCGGTTTCCCGGGTGGCGACAAGAGGACTTTCTGGCCAGGCTGGGAGCGGAGGAACATGGCCTTTAGAGGTGGGTGGAGGCGGCGGGGTTGCAGAGAGTTTTGAGGGCCTGTTCGGGGGCTGAAACCCGGATCCACATGCCTCGAAAGTCAAAATCCCCACCCTGTCGCTAAGAACGCGACAAGGGTCGGGCACCGGCGTCCCCTTAGTAAGCAACCCGATGGAAGAGGCGGTGGGGGAGCGATCCTGTTAAAATAGTGGGATAAGGGGTTTCTCAATCTCATGCCAGTTCCGGTGTCACAAATGTGGACGGTTTCGACGTATGTGCTGCGGCAGAAGCTCGCAGGGCGGAAGCAGTATCCGCTGGTGCTGATGCTGGAGCCGCTGTTCCGCTGCAATCTGGCGTGCGCGGGATGCGGGAAGATTCAGTATCCGGCTCATATTTTGAAGAAGGATTTGTCGCCGGAGGAGTGTTTCCGGGCGGTCGATGAGTGCGGAGCCCCGATGGTGTCGATTCCGGGCGGCGAGCCGCTGATGCATCCGCAGATTGGGGAGATCGTTGAGGGGCTGGTGGCGCGCAAGAAATATATTTATCTCTGCACCAACGCGCTGCTGTTGAAAGAGAAGATTGGGCTGTTCAAGCCGAGCAAGTACTTGACGTTTAGCGTGCACTTGGACGGGCAGCGGGAAGAGCATGATTTGGCCGTGTGCCGCGAGGGTGGCTATGACATTGCGGTGGATGCGGTTCGCGAGGCGCTGAAGCGCGGGTTTCGGGTGACGACGAATACGACGCTGTTTGATGGGGCGAATCCGAAGTCCGTGCGGGCGTTTTTCGACGAGATGATGGAGCTGGGCGTGGAGGGCATGATGCTCTCGCCCGGATACTCGTATGACAAGGCGCCAGATCAGAAACATTTCCTGGGGCGGGCGCGGACCCGGCGGATGTTTCGGGCAATACTTTCTAATCGTAAAAAAGAGTGGCAGTTTAATTTGTCGCCGCTGTTTCTGGAATTCTTGATGGGGAAACGGACGTATCCCTGCACGCCGTGGGGGATGCCGACTTATAACGTGTTTGGCTGGCAGAAGCCTTGCTATTTGTTGCAGGACGGGTATGCGGAGAGTTTTTCTGAACTGCTCGCTACCACCGAGTGGTCGAAGTATGGGACGGAGTCGGGAAATCCGGCGTGCGCGAATTGTATGGTGCATAGCGGGTATGAGGCTTCGGCCGTGCATGCCACGTTCAATTCGCTCGGGGGATTTTTGGCGACTGTGAAGGGGACTCTTTTCTCGCGGTATCGGGATGACGAGGCGCTGCGGTTGCTGGAGGAGCCGGTGGCGGCGGTGCATCCGCTGGTGCAGATTGCGTCGACGGGCGAGACGTTGCAGGAGACGCGGGTTTAGACACTGTGCGGCTCGTAGCGAAGGTCGAGAGCTT
>DATHMS010000055.1:0-11360 GCA_035486795.1 Candidatus Sulfotelmatobacter sp.
CATCGCCGGCGCCGGGATTGATCTGATCAGTGGTTTTGCCACCATTAACAGGAATCACGGCAGTTCTTTCACGTTTGTGACCTATTGCCAGGAGGTTTCCCTGGTAGCGATGGTCGACCCAGCGGTAGTTCATGATCTGCCGGCACTCGAGTCCTGCCTCCGCGAGTCTTACGAAGAGCTTCGCGGTCTCGCGGCCGGGATGAAAGCTTGATGTGCGCCCCTTAGCTTTTCGACGTATCGATTCGACGCACCACGCCAATGACGTGCCTGCCCCGCCGCCGGCCGACGGAACTGCGGGGACAGAGGCGTCTGCGGTGCGCCGCCGCGAAGCTCGCATCGGCTTGATTGAGCTCAGATGTCCGACTCTGCTTGGTGTGGGGCACCAGGTTCATCAGGCCGACCTGCCGACACCGCCCGGCATCCCATTACTTCCCATTGTTGATGGCAGGCGCAGGCGCCGCTTCTTCAAGAACGGGTTGCGGCTGGCGGCGGGAATTACGGGGCTGGCCTTGCGAGGGAAAAACGATCCTCGAAGCAGGGCCGAACTGGTCACAAACTTCGCCAGAGACATGGGAGGAATCTGGGTCCGCATCGCGAGCTTTCTCTCCGATCACCGATCCACGCTTTCCGAGGAGTTCTGCCAGGTGCTGCTCGAATCCGGAGAGCGGACCGGCGGCTTTCCTTTCGAGATAGCGCGGCGGGTTGTGGAGCAAGACCTCGGGCGGCCCCTCGAAGAGATCTTTGAGACGTTTGACCACAATCCGATCGCGGCCACTTTCAGTTCGCAAACTCACAAGGCGCGTCTGCGCGCGGGTGGCGCTCTGGTGGCCGTCAAAGTTCAGCGGCCCGGTATCACCGAGACCGTTGTCACTGATCTGCGGATAGTGAGAGGGCTGTTGCCGTTACTCTGCTGGTTGACGCGAATTCCTCGAGCAAACTGGGAAGACGGCTTATGGAGGATGGGATCGACGATCGCGCTGGAGCAGGACTATCGGCTGGAAGCGACGCATATGATGCGCCTCGGAAAGCGCCTCCGCAAGCACAAGGTTCTGGTGCCATGGATCTATCAGGAGTATTCAGGGAAGCGAACGCTGACGAAACAGTTTGTCGCGGGGGTGACTGTTGCCGAGTTGGTAAGAGCCAGGAAGGAGGACCGCGGCCGGGCAGAGCAGTGGCAGCTTGAAAACGACATTCAACCCGAAAAGATCGGCAAACGGCTATTCGATTCGCTCATGCGCCAGGTCCTCGAAGAGGATTTGTTCGATCAGGACTGGAATCCCCGCAATGTACTGCTGCTGAAAGGCAATCGCCTGGCGATCGTGGATTTCTGGGCCATGCGGGCTCTGGAACGGAACTTCCAGGAGAAGATCGGGACGCTGTTCCAGGCGATCGTACAAAGAGAGTTTCGGAAGGCGGCCGATTACTTTATCCTGATCGGTCCCCCGGTACCGATGACCCACGATGTCAGCGAGGTGCGCCGCAAAATCGTGCAGTCCCTGCGAACATTCGATGTAAGGGCGCGCGCCGAACTGCTTCCCTACGAAGAAAAAACTTTGATGAAGGCTTTCGGCGAGATGGGACGCGCGATGGTCGCGGATGGCTCGTCGCCGACTTTCGATTTTCTGGAAGTGGACCGAGCTTTCAGGGTCCTGGATTTGTCGCTGCGGGACCTGATTCCGCACGCCGACGTCATTCGGATGCACGAGAAATTCTGGAAAGAAGCGGATGTCCGGCGGTTACGGGAGACATTGAGCCGCAAATCGTTACGCCGGAGTTTGATGAGCGCCGTGGAACTGATCGCCAACAGCCCCGAGGCGCTCGCCGAGCAACTCGAATTCAGCGGCGAACTCATCCGTCGTCAGGCCAAGATATTCCGGCAGACCAGCAGCAAACTCGCCCAGCTTCTGGAATTCTTCTTTTCGCTGCTCACCAAGGGACTGCTGGCCATGGCAGCGCTGCTGCTCGCGGCCTTTGGCTTCCAGCGCTTTCACCACTCGCTGCCCGATCTGAGTTGGATCGGCCCTTACGGCTTGCGTCTGCTAGAAAGCCTTCCAGTGGCTGACACATTGGAAGGCGCGGTGCTGTTGGTTCTCGTGCTGTACCTTGCCAAGGAATCCCGGAAGCTCCAGCGTCGACTAGGACAAAAGACGCTGAGCCGTCCGGACGGGTCGGATTAGGGGATCGGACCATGGGATCGCCGTACAATCCCGCCGCAAGCAGCTTGGAAGTCCTGAGAAACGGCGTCCTCTTCGCGGGTTTCGAACCCGATCTTTTCGAGACGATTGCGCGCGAGTTCGAGTGGCTTAGCTTCGCCGAGGACGAGGTTCTGTGTTCGGAGGGAGACGCCGCCGATCGTTTGTTCCTGGTGGTGCATGGCCGCCTTGTAATCAGCCGCCGCGATGCTCACGGACGGGCGATCCTCAAAGGTTGGGCCGGGCCTGGAGAGGCGGTAGGCGAACTCGGCTTACTGGAGGGTCACACCAGAGCCGCTACCGTCCAGGCATATCGAGCCAGCGTGGTTGTCACGCTCTCGCGAGCGAGGTACGAGGCACTGACTGGTCGTGTGCCGGAGTGTCTCATCCTGCTGAACCGGCTTCTTGCGGGGCAACTGCGCCACGTTCTCAGTGCGTACCCGGAAGCTACAAAATCCGCCGAGATTCTCGCCGTTCTGGCCGCCAGCAAGGATGCGCCTCTAGCCGTTTTCTGCGAGAAACTCTGCGCGTCCCTGGGGAAAGAAGGCCCGGTTCTTTATCTGAATCCCGCGCGTCTGAAGGAGCTGATGGGTGAGGATGTCAGGGTCGAGACCCTCGGCGTCGAAAGCCGGGGGCGGCTTCTGGCCTGGCTGAATGAGCAGGAAAACCGCTATCGGTTCATTGTTCTTGAAGCGGATATCGAAGCGACGGCGTGGACGGAAAGGTGTGTCCGCCATGGAGACCAGATTATCTATGTGGCGCGTGGGCCGGCGCGCCCTGGTGCTCATCAAACTCACCCGGGTTTGAGGCCCGCTCATCCAGACCGCGTAGAGCGGCTCCATCAACTGGTCCTGATCCAGGAGGACAATGTGGCGAGGCCATCTGGGACAAAAGCATGGCTAGATGCACTCCCCGTTTCCGAGCATCACCATGTCCGATTGGGTGTGGGCGCCGACATGGAGCGGCTGAGCCGGTTTCTGCGGGGAAAATCGATCTCGCTCGCGCTGGCAGGAGGAGCTGCGCTGGGATTTGCCCACATCGGTGTCTTGCGAGCCCTCGCCGAGGCGGCCATTCCGATCGATCTCGTTTGCGGGACGAGCATGGGTTCGATTATCGGCGGACAAGTAGCACTGGGAATGAATTGGCAGGAAATCCAAAGCGTGACCCGGAGGCACTTTCGAGGAAATTCGGTGTACGACTACGGGCTGCCCCTCATCTCATTCTGCAAAGCGAAGCGGATGGATGCGAGACTCCAGGAGATTACCGGAGATGCCACCATCGAGGATCTCTGGTTGAAATTCTTCTGTGTGAGCAGCAATCTCACGCGGGCGCGTCCCGAAGTTCACACCTACGGGGGACTGAAACGCGCGATACGGGCCAGTTCGGCGGTTCCTGGCCTGTTTCCACCGATTCGCAGCGAGAGCGGCGATCTGCTGGTTGATGGTGCGATCGTTGACAACCTGCCGGCCAGTCTCGCTGCAGCCAGAACGGGCGGCGCCGTGATCGCAGTGAACGTCATTCCCACCGTCGATCAGGCGATTGGCGGATATACAGAAGGGGCGTCGGTGATCGATGTGCTGCGAAGCCGAATGAGGGGCAAAGAGCAGGAGCGGTCCCCAATGATTCTTGACCTGCTGCAGCGGACCGTGTTTCTGCCTGCGGTCAGCACAGCCGAGCGGATTCGGACCGAAGTGAGTCTTTACATCGAGCCACAGCTAGCGGACTTCAGCCTTCTGAACACGAACCGGTTCGACGAAATCGTTGAGGTGGGTTATCGCGCGGCGCAGGCAAGCCTGGCCAACTGGAAGTGTCCCGTGTCAAGCGACTCAAGCGCGTGAGGACGCCGGGATTCGGGCGGTCCGCCAACTGATCCAGAACAGCAGAAGAAGAACCAAGATTGCGAACGCAGGAGGGAGACTTCGCCAGCTCGCGACCGCAGCGCTCAGATGCACTTTCGCCGCAAGGTGCGCGACTCCGGCAAACTGCGGGTAGGTGATGGCGCCGGCAACCAGTAGCCAAGCGAAGGTGTTCGAGCACAAACGCAGCGCCGCATCCCGGACAATCAGGAACGTTCCGGCGATGCTCCGGCTGACAGTCGACTGAGTGCGAAGGAGTTCAGCAGCCAACGAACGTTCGCTCCCGTTCTGGAGGACATCTTGAATCACCCCCACCGCAGGCACCAGTTTCCGGGCAGTTGGACGCGCGGATTTGAGTGTCTCGCGGCGTTTCGCCTCTCGCCAATATTCGCGTGTTAGCTCCAAATAGTCCACGTCGGGCAATAGATACAGCAGCGAAGCGTCCAGGGTGAGTTGGGCCCGATCGGCGCGCATAAAGGACCAGTCCAGAGGAATTTCGAGCCGTGCGATTTCAGCCATGACTTCTCCAAAAACCGACACGATTGAGCGCTCATGGAACGACAGGGACCGGGTGGCTGCCCTGGTTTCAAAAGCAGTCATCAAACGGATGTAGCTTTTGCGAAACTCTTCGGCCTGGGAGTTCTCGATCTCCTGTGCGGCGAGCAGCAGAACCAGGTCGACCGCCCGTTCGAACTCGCGATTCACGATGGCTTGATAGTACAGGGCGAACTTCCTGAGGAATTCGGCTTCGAGAGATCCGACGGCGCCGAAATCGATCAGGGCAATCTCGCTGTTGCGAAGCAGGACGATGTTGCCCGGATGAAGGTCGCTGTGAAAGAAATTATCCTCAAAGATCTGCCGGTTCAGCGAGTCATTCAGCGCGCGGCCGACTTTTTCGCGGGAGATATTGTTCTCAACAAGCCACCGGGCCACCAGATCCGGATCCTCGTCCTCAGCCGCGATGAACTCCGACATGAAGACGCCCTCGATGAACTCCATCACTAGCACCCTGCTCGAAGTGTATTCGGGGAAGACCAGCGGGACGTGAATGCCGTGGGGCGTGAGCGACTTCCTCATCCGCGCCAGATACGCTCCCTCGAGCCGGTAATCTAATTCCTCATGGAGTGCGGTTTTTAGCTCCCACAGCAGGTCGCTCCAGGCGAAAGAGGGCTTAAATCGGCACCAGTGCAGCAGCCGAAAGATTCTGGAGAGCCAGAGGAAATCAAGCTCCATCTGCTCAACAGCGAAAGGCCTGCGTACTTTCACCGCCACCCGCATTCCGGAATCGCGGAGCCGGGCCTGGTGGACCTGACCGATCGAGGCGGCTGCAAGAGGCGCGTCAGTGAACTCGGAAAAGACAGTCTCAATCGCCGTACCGATGTCTTCTTCAACAATGCGTCTTGCGATACTGCCGGCAAAGCCCGCGGCCTGATTCTGGACTTTGGACATTTCAGCGCAGAATTCGCTCGAGAAAACATCCCGCCGCATGCCGAGTAACTGGCCAAGCTTCGTCCAGGTGCCACCTAAGGATTCGAAAAGCCGGCGCAGAAGGCGCCCATGCTCGCGACTGCCGATGGCGCCCTTCAGGCGAGCGCGGCCGAGGCCGGCGATGTAGGTTCCGAAGACCTGGAACCGGCCGAGCGAAAGGGAACCGAGAGGTTTCTGAGGATTGGGGCCAATCCCGGCCCCTCCGCGATGCTGTCGCAAGGGAGTAGGAACCAGGGATGACTTCATGCCTGCTGTGCCGCTCGGCTGTCGAGCCCGATCCTAGAGTAAGTTGGCGAGCAGACTGGCTCTGGTGATCTTTTTCTTCACCACTACAATTACAGGTTGTGACGCGCCATTAATTGTTCCATCGGTGCGAAGTTCGTCGAGCACGGAAAAAACCTTTTCGAGCAATGGGCCTTGACCCTGCTCTAACAACTTGATCTGACCCTTCTTGGCGCTGCCAAGGTCGATCACAATGGGAGCCGCACTCTTCGATGAGTCGTGACCCGTACCGCTCTCGCCGTTACCGGCCGCCACCGTATGCTTAGTCTCCACCTGTCACACTCCTGCGGGGAACGGTACCACAGATCCCCCGATGAATCAATGGGGATGCACCAAATCCGCGCGTTAAAGAAATCGACTGACTTTCACTTTCTTAATGCCCTTCAGGCTGGCTCGGACCACATTGACCGGCGCGTCTTTGATCCAACCGTCCTTCTCTTCGTCGTTGGACTTGTTGTGGCGCGCAAGGTACGACCCGGCAGCCGTGGTCCCGACTTCTGCCCCGGTACGGACGATTTTCTCAATCAGACCCAGCCCTTTGGTCGACTTCTTCTTCTGGCTGCTTGTGGCAGTCGATTTAACGGACAAAGTACCGTCTGCGTTTCTCTCGAGGATTGTCACCCGAATCGGTTTCGCTGCATGCGCCATGGTAGATTCTGCCTTTCGTTTTCGAACGAGAGTATCACGCCAGTCTAACAAATCGGCGTTTCGGGTATTCCGGCAGGTGTCGATACCGCTGAATGAGACAAATCGGGTTTCGGCGCTACGAAAACGAAGCGGCCTGCGACGGCGGCCGCGCCGACGGCTGCGATCGCCATCAGGAATGTTGCGGCATAACCGAATGTATTGGCGATGAGACCAGCCGAAAACGCACTAATGCCGACGAACAGGTCGTAGAATGCGCTCAGGACGCTGACGGCGGACCCTCGCTCACCATCCGGTGTTGCACGTAACACCGTGGACGCCACCGAGGCCCAAGGGAACGAAAAGCCGAAACCCAACAGCCCAGCTCCGCACACTGCACCAGCCCATCCAGGTCCGGTGGCGAGGATTGCCAAGCCCAGCGCCATACATGTCAGACCGGTGTAAAACGTAATGCGGGGGTGAATGCGGTCCGGTAGTCCGCCCAGAAAGAAACGCGAGAGCAAGACGAACCCGGCGTAGGTGGAAAACGCGGCCGGTCCGGAATTTCCGTGACGCGCCAGGTATAAGATCAGGAAACCGGTGATCACCGGATAATGGACGTTGACGAATCCGACTGCGATGCCGGCGGGAACGATGGATCGCCGCAACCATCCGCGCCTGCGAGAGTGGTTCGATGGCTGGTAATCTTCGGGCACTTGGGTCAAGAGAGCCGCCGCGCTGAGCGCCGCGACAACCTGGAAACGTGCTGCGTTGTTGAAGGATCCAAGTAGCTGGCCGACCAACGGACCTGCCGCGATGCCGCCCCAGATGCCGCTGCTTAAATACCCAAGCGCTCGGGCACTCCGGTGAACTCCTGCGACTTCTACTGCCCATGCGGCAGCGCCGGTATAAAGGCAGGCTTCCCCAACGCCTTGCAAGATGCGTGCAAAGTAGATGCCGCCGATGCCCCACGGCAACAGATAGGCGATGCCGGCAAGCGTGCAACTGCCAAGGCCGGTGAGGAAGGCTCGCTTGCGTCCCTTTCGGTCAGCCAAAGGACCGGCGACGATACGACTGCACAGGGCGACCACAGAGAAAATCCCGATGACAAACCCGACTGTCCGGTCGGATCCGCCCAGATCGTGCCGAACATGCGGCGCGAGGCCGGGTAGAACGCTGCCGAAGCCCAAAAAGCCTAGAAAAGTTGCCGCGATCAACCACCAAAATCGCCCGCTTAACAATGTGCCTCCATTGCCCATGATTGCATGGCAGGCCTTCTCGTTCGTGCAAATGTACAATAACTTCACCATGCAAAAGCTCTCGCTGCCACGCTTGACTCGCCGTCAAACTCTGCAGATGCTAGGGGGCGGCGCCATTGCCGCTGTCGTGCCGAGCGGCTTATTCGCACAAAAGCCTGCATTTCCGCAGGGCGCCATCATACGGACGATCCTCAAGGACTACGCGCCGGACGAGTTGGCGGGCGGCGCCACGCTTTTTCACGAACACTTGCAACTTGCTCCCGATTTCGGTGCACGGTTCGGCGCAGCTGCCGCGGCAGCGCGTGCCGCGAATGGATTGCCACCGCTTCCCCAAAGGCCCGGCGGCCCACCGACGCCTCCCGGTCCCGACATCATGCACGACGTGGATCTGATGTCTGCGGAAGTCGCCAAGGCGGCGCGTGAGGGCAATATCGCTTGCATCGTCGATGCCGGGCACAAGGAGATGGGCCGCGACATCAATTTCCTGCGCCAGGTAGCAATGAAATCGGGCGTGCCCATCGTCGCCGGCGGCGGGTTCTACTCGCAGCCCTTTTACCCCAAAGAGATCTCGACGATGAGTGAGGATCAGATTTTCCGCGCACTCATCCAGCAGGCCGACGACGACGCCGTCGGTGCGTTTGGAGAGATTGGATCGTGGGACGAGATTACCTCCGATGAAAGAAAGGTATTCCGCGCAGTCGGCAGAGCTCACGTCGCGACCAACATTCCGATCTTCACCCATACGGGCATTCCGGGGAAATCGGCGCTAGAGCAGCTCGACATTCTCGAAGATGCCGGAGTGAAGCCCGATCGAATTGTCATTGGCCACATGGGTAATCTCATCGACCCGAATGTGTACGTGCAGAAACAAATTTGCAGGCGCGGGGCCTTCGTAGGTTTTGATCGGCAGGGAGGCAACAACGACGCGCAGCAGGTGCCGTTAGTCATGGCGCTACTGGAAGCCGGCTTCGCGGATCATCTGGTGTTTTCAGCCGATGCATCCAGCGGCTATGCAAAAACCATCACGGTTTTTCTGCCGAAACTAAAGGCAGCCGGCGTCAGCGATGAAGTGCTGCACCACATCATGGTCGATAACCCGCGTCGATTTCTTGCATTCGTCCCCAAAAGGCCTCGACGCCCGACCAGGCCCAAAGCGGCTTCACTCGGCGCTGGGCTATCTGCCGCCGGTCGTGTTTGAGCGAAACCTTCGGGCTAGCAATCCCACCAACGCCAAGCCACTCAACACGAAATAGGAAGGCTCCGGGGTGGCCGTGAACGTGTCGTTGCTCGCCACCAGGCTCAGCAGGCCTCCGCTGGTCTGAATGTTCTGGAAGGCGTTGAACGCAACGCTTTCGAAGTCGAAGGGGGACGATATTGGCCCGAAAGCGGATTGCAGATTGTAGGTTTCCAGGCCCGAAAGTACTTGCGTTAACCCGAGGTTTCCACCGAAGAATCCGCTCGTGTCATCGACATCGCCGAAGATGATGTCGCCGGAGCCATTAGGATCCACCCAGAAGGTCTGGTCGGTAAACGTTTCTGTCCCGATTCCAGCAATGGTGATGGTGGAGCTGGACGCGATATTTTCCCAGTTGAGGTCGGGGGCCGTACCGCTGGCGACGAACGCTCCGCTGGTATCGGCAAGTGAGGTCACGGTGATGGCCGCGTCGTTGAATGCCGTCGCCCCCAGCGTGCCGGTGGCGGTTGCCGTCATGGTGTAGGAGATGGGCTCCGCGAAGACCTTGGTTCCAATGAGCATGAAAGCGAAGACCAGGAGCAGAAGGTGCGATATTGATGAGCGCATTGTTATCTCCTCAGGCAGTATATATCCAAATGACCAACGCAGCGACGCCGAAATCCGTACGGATTTAAAGTGACGGTGGAAGGCAAACCATTTCAGCCAAAGGGAATTTTTTGGCGATCTCAACAACAGCGGCCTTTAAAGGCAGCCGGCTTGAACCATTTGCCCTTCAATCCGCCAGGATCGCGACTCGCTGGCCGACGGCTGGCTTTGAATCGGAACTTGCAGGGACAAAACGGGCCGATCCACCTGAGAGTGGCCGTGAGCAGCGGAGCCAAGCGCGGCAGCTTCGGCGATTCCAGCCAGCGCGGCCTAGGTTACACTTCCGTCGGCCGGGTAACCGTTATTCCCGCAAGTCGCCGAGGCGAACGCCTCCCTGACTGCATCCTTAAGCCATAAGCTATTGGCGCCTATCAGCAACCCACTTCAAAACCAAGGAGAGCAGCATGACTACGCTAGAGAATACCGTTACCGTCCCCTTCGTGAAAACCGCACCGCCGGACTGGCTCATAGATTTCTGGAAAGAGATCGATGACAAGACCTTCGGCAAGGGCTTCGATTGCTTTGCGGAAGATGCAGTTTGCAATCTCGGCGTTGCCGATTGGCATGGACGCGAAGCGATCCGCAAGAACCTCAAAGCATTTATCGACACGGGCTTTACCGCGCATCACGACGTGGTGGAGTATTGGGATGGCGGGCTGCTCAAGGTTTTTCGGGGAATCGTGACCATGAGACCGGACGACCCCAGCAAGAGCACGGTGAAACCTTCCATGGCTCACTTCTTCTACATGGACAAGAATGAACCGACCAAGGTTAGCCGCTGGATCGGAGCGGTAGGGCCGGTCGCGTTCTAGAGAAAACGTTCAAAAGGATGAAGTAAATGCAACCCGCTAAACTCAAGAACATACCGGCAAACGATCCCTGGTTGTCCGTACATCCCCTCACCTCTGAAGATGCCGCCGCGATGGCTAACTTGCGATCCGCCGTGGCGGGTATGAAGGGCAAGCTCGAAGGTATAACCGCCCGCGCGCCGTTCGATAGCATCATCGAGCAGGTCGAAGCCCCGGAAGGGGTTACTTTTGAGGAAGACGCCGTCGGAGGGATATCCGGCTGGTGGGCCAAGCCGGCGCAGCCCCGCGAAGGAAAGGCAATCCTTCACCTGCACGGCGGCTGGTTCAACTGGGGAACAGCCCAGGCATACCGCAACCTGGTGGGCCACATCGCCCTAAGAGCCGGAGCAGCGACATTCATACCCGACTATCGTCTCGCACCGGAACATCCATTTCCCGCGGCCGTCCAGGATGCCGAGGCCTGCTATCGCGGGGTCGTGGCCCGGGGAATACGCAACATCGCGCTGAGCGGCGACTCGGCCGGAGGCAATCTGGCGCTTGTGCTTCTCTCCATCGCCGCTGCGAAAAGTGCCTCGGGTGGTGTGCTCCCGGTTGGAGCGGTTGCGCTTTCGCCGGTGACGGATCTCGCGCTCAGCGGCGCCAGCTACGAAACGCGCGCGCAGGCTGATCCCTATTTCCTCAAGTCCCAGGTCGCCGGACTCGTTCGTTCCTACCTGGGCGACGCCGATCCGAAGAATCCGCTGGCCTCACCTCTTTATGGAGATCTGACCGCGCAGCCTCCGATCCGAGTGCACGTCGGAGATGATGAAGTGCTGCTCGACGATTCGCGTCGCTATGTGGAGCGTGCTGTCGGGGCGGGCGTCGATGCGACGCTGGACGTGTGGATGGGCATGGCCCATGGGTTCACCAACGGCGTCGGAAGAATGCACGCCGCTAACCAGGCTCTTGACGCCATCGGCGCATTTCTCAAGGAGCGATTGGCGGGGGAACGTCGGGCGCCGGCGAAAGCG
>DATHMS010000056.1:0-5815 GCA_035486795.1 Candidatus Sulfotelmatobacter sp.
TCTCACCCACTTCTTTCTCTACAAAACCTGGACCTTCGGACAAGCGAATCCGAGTCGCACTGAGCATCTCTGGCTCGCCGCCATTCTCGGAGTTCTCTCCATCAGCTTCGTCGTCGCGTCGGTCCTGGCGTTTTCTCACACAAACGCCCCACTCCGTGCTCTTTACCGGGGTGCCGCGGTTTGGATGGGTCTGCTGAGTTTCCTTTTCCTAGCTGCAGTTTCCGCCTGGATCATTTTCGCCGTCGCCACCCTCGCCGGAGCGCATCTTAATTTCCACACACTCGTGCAGGCGCTGTTCGCGGTCGGTGTTGTGATCGGCTCTTTCGGTCTCTTCAACGCCAGTTGGACGCGCATCACCCGCATCCGAGTTCGCCTCGAGAATCTTCCCGACGCCTGGCGCGGACGCAAAGCCGCCCTCGTCAGTGACGTCCACCTCGGCCACGTGCGCAATGGCAACTTCCTGCGCCGCTTGATCGCCAAGATTCTTCGCGAGGAACCCGACCTTATTTTCATTGCCGGGGATTTATTCGACGGCACCGCTATTGATGCCGCCAGCGCTGCCGCGCCTCTCAGCAAGCTCACCGCGCCGCATGGAGTTTATTTCGTCGCGGGCAATCACGAGCAGTTCGGGGACGACAGCAAATATCTCAACGCCGTCGCCGCAACGGGCGTCCGCGTTCTCCGCAACGAAGGCGTCAACGTCGATGGACTCCAGGTCGTCGGCGTTTCATACCGCAACGCAACTTCGAGCGGAGATCTCGCGTCCTCGCTGCGCGCCGTTCCTCTCGACCGCAATCGTGCCAGCATCCTTCTGACCCACGCCCCCGATCATCCCGAAGTCGCCGAGGCCGCCGGATATTCGCTTCAACTCTCCGGCCACACGCACGTCGGACAATTCATTCCGTGGAGTTGGATGGCGCGCCGCGTCTACCGCCAGTTCGTTTACGGCCTCAGCCGCATCGGCAAAATGCAGGTCTTCACCTCGAGCGGTGCGGGCACTTGGGGACCACCCCTGCGCCTCGGTTCCAATCCCGAAATCGTTGTTTTGGAATTTGTCTAACTGAATCGAACCTGAAAACGAGTCGGCCGACCCGGCCACTCCGCAGAATGCTCGGGCCTACTGTTGCGGCTGGGGCGCTTGCTGCGGTTGGACCTGCGCCTTCGCGGGCTCTTCCAGTCGCTTCAGGTGCGGGTAGAACGGGCTCACCTCAAACGGCCTCTTCTCTGCCGCCGACTGCAGTCGCGGAGCCTGCCCTTTCGCCAGTTCAATCTTGTCTGACCATGGATCAAGTGAAATTCGCGACCCGAGCGGCAGAGCCGCGACCTGTTCGACATTCTCCATCTGCAGATGTTTCCCCGGATCTGCCAGTGCCTTCATCCCGACCAGATGGCTGCTGCCAAAGTCGTTGCTGAACCGCCCGTGCAGCAGGTTAGGCAACTGTGGACCTCGCGCCTCCAGCGCCTCCACAAACAGCCCGGCCGCCGCGATCTTGTCCTTGTACGGAGACTTCGAAAACAGCTCCAGCCCTTTCTTGTCCGCGGCCTCTTCCTCCGCCGGCTCGAAGTGGAAATTTAGATGCGCAAAAATCTCCAGGTCCGGAAATGGCAGCGTCAGCCCTGCCATGAATTTCTCACCCGTTGAATGTTGCAGGATAATATGCGCCAGTTCGTGCGCCAGCACGGCCGCCAGTGTTGCCTCATCCGGCAGCACATCCACCAGTCCCCGGCTCAGCACGATCGTCCGCCCCATCACAAACGATTCCAGCGGCGTCGTCAGCAATACACGGCAACGCACCGCGGGAATATCGAGATCATTCGTCACCAAAATGTTGTTGACCACGGTTTCGAGAATGCGGTTCACGTCGCCGCTGGGCGCCATCAGTCCCGCCACCTGCAGCCGCTCCACCACGTTGTCATCGGGTGTGTACGTCGTCTTCCCGACCGTGTAGTCTGCACTCAAATTCTGTGACGCTTCTTGCCGGTTAGGATCCACTGCCGCCGGATTATCCGTCAGCCGCTTGGCGTATTCCTTATGGTCTCCCGCGTTCGCCAGGTCGTAGCCCCATACCCGCGTTTGCGCCTTGAGCCACACTCCGTGCCGCGATGAATCGTGCGGATCCGACTCTTCCGTGTACACGTACGCCGGCGTCCACACGATGCTAATCGTATTCAGCCGCCAGCTGTCGAAGTGAAACGACCGCTTCGAAAAAGCTTTCGACCTGTACGTGCCCGTGAACCGCACAATGTTGTAATTCTGATCTTCGACCCAGATCCGCCCTAGAAATCCCCGGTTATCTGATTTCTCGTGCGGAGACACATTCAAAGCCGCGCAATGCACGTCCCCAAGATTTTCCCAGCGGACAAATTCGAAGTCATAGTTCTGCTTGTCAAAATGATCAAGATCCGGAAACAGCGCCTGCGCGAAACCGTCCGCCTGAAAAGCTTCCACATTCTTCGCCGACTTCTTGTCGCCCTTCCCGTGATCTTCATCCGAGAATGCCATCGTGCTCGCCGCTCTTCCAGTCACGTCGAGCCGGCTCAAAAAATAATCATCCGCTTTGGGAGTCGTTCCCAGCGCCGCATCCGGCTGTTCTTCCTGAATGTACGTTTCAACAATCGGCTTGAAGTTGCGCATCAAAGTATTCATGCGCTTTTCCTGCTGCGTCATCGCCTCGACCAGTTCGCCCAGCGTGATCGTTTTGCGCGCAGGAGCAACGGCCTGCGCTGCAGGAGCCGTCTGTGCCGCCGCAGCCGTGTCGCCCGAATTCTGACCCGCAGGAGTCGCCGGGGCCGCGCTCTGTCCCGTGGCCAACCCCGCCGCCAACACTCCAAAAAGCGCCCCAGAAACCCGCCATTTTGTCTTCAGCGATGCCATAGCCTCAGTTTAAATCCTGCTCCAAGTTCACCTAGCCGGAAACTTACAGATAATTTCGCAATGAACATCCAAACGAACATGTCTGCCCCATCTGTCGCGATTTTCGAACGGGAGGGAATTCGTGCTGTTTGTCTCCCCTTCCGATAAAAACCGCATCCAAGGTTTGCCAGGGCTCAGGAGCCCTTTCGAGTGGATTGTCGCGTTATTCAAGACCTGGCCAGTTTCCCCTTAAGAATGAGCCATTTGAGACAACAATTGCGTTCCAAAGTAACCTTCCCGGTTAAGGCTCCGCCATACTATTCTTGAAACTACAAGCTGCTTCTGGGGTTAACCTTTCTTTCTCGCACTTCTCGAAGGGGTACCCGGCCACTCGGCGTCGAATGAACTGTGTTTGGGGTTAATTTTTGGACGGTTCGGGCCACACACGTCTGCCGGTCCAGTTGAAGGTTGACTAATTCATGGGAATTACTACCGTACGCAGAATCTCTTTCGTTTTCTTTCTCTTACTCGGTACCCAGCTCTTTTCCCAATCTTCGCCGCACAGCCCCGCCGGATCGGCGTCGATCTTCGAGGTTAGCGCGGGCTATGTCTTCATGAGGACGACTTCCACCACGGAATGGTTCCCGATGAATGGCGTCGATGGCAATGCATTGCTCCGTGTCTCGCCCCGTTGGGGTGCCATGCTTGACCTGACCTATGCCCGTTCTCCGATCATTCCCGGGACCACCTATAGCGAAAATATGTTCAGCGGACTTGTTGGCCCGGTTTACTACTTAGTGGATCACGAGAAGTACCAGGTTTTTGTTCACGGCTTGGTCGGTCTGGCTTGGGTCGATAGCGCGGTTCCCCTCACCAGCACAACCGAGTACCACGGCTACGAAACCCGGCTTTCATACGCCTTTGGCGGCGCGGTTGAGCGCTCATTCTCACCAAAGTGGGCGGCCCGTATAACCGCCGACTACCAGCGCACGCAGTTCGTGAATCCGCTCCTTGCCATTGAAAACCAGAATAACTTCAAAGCGACTGCCGGGATCGTCTACCGCTTCGGCAATCGCTGGTAGCAACGGCGAGAACGAAACCTCGAAACCATTCGAACAACGGTTGCCCCACCCCGTCGCGCTTTTCGACGGGTGGGAAACACAGACCTCAAAACCACCCCGTTTAGCAGACGAACGAAGCACCTACTCCCGCCGTAACGTTTCCGCCGGATCCTGTCGCGCCGCCCTCCGAGCCGGCAGCGCGATCGCAATCAGCGCCGGTCCAATCAAGAGCACGACAGCTCCCACCAACACCGACAGCGTCGTCGAATGCACTCCGTAGAATCGCGAACGCAGCGCATACCCGGTACTCATCGCGCAAGCAACTCCCGCGAGCGTGCCTACGACTAACCACCGGCTCTCCTCGTAAAGCAACAGCTGCACGATCCTCTCCCGCGACGATCCCAGTGCCAGGCGGATCCCAATTTCCTTCTCCCGCAGCGACACCTCGTAGGCCAACAGCCCATACGTCCCCAGGATCGAAAGAAAGAGAGCGACCGCCCCGAACGCCATTGCCACTTTCATCAGGAATAACCGCTCTGAAACTTCGCTCGACATCTCTTCCGGCATGGTTTCGAATCCCGAGATTCTCGCTCCCGCAAACTGCGCCTTAAGCTTCGTCCGCGCCGCATTCTTGAGCAATCCCGGATCGCCGCTCACGTTGATTACAAATCGCGCAAAGCCACTCGGATCCTCCGCCCGCGGAATGTATAGGTCCGGGCCCGGTTTCGATGCCAGATCGTAGTTGTGGACATCACCCACCACTCCAACCACCGTGGCCCAACTCTCTGCCTCGGGAAGATGAATCTCTCCGGTGTGCACCCTATGCCCCAGCGCGCTCTGCCCCGGCCATTCGCGCTCCGCCAGCGCGCGGTTGACGATCGCAACCTGACTGCGCCCGTCATCGGAATCATTAAGGTCACGCCCCTCCATCACTGGCTGCCCGATGGTTGAAAAATATCCCGGGCTGATTGCATACGAGTTGGGATTGATATGGACTTGCTGTTTGCATTCATCCGGATGCTGATCGGAACAGAAATCGTAGCGGTTGATCGCATGTCCCAACGGCTGGTGATCCGTGAAAGCAACGGAGACCACGCCCGGCAATTGACGCAGGCTCGCAGCCATCTCGGTCAGCTTCTTTTCCGCGAGTTCTGAGTCCGCCTTGTCCAGTTCGCCCGATCCGAATTGTGCTTTCAACATCAGCAGATGATCCGGTTCGAATCCGAGTGGCTGGTGCAGCAGCATGTACACCCCGCCAATCATCCATCCTGCGCAAGCCAGCAGCACCACAGTCAGAGTGAGTTGAGCCACTACCAGAAAGCGTCCAGCCAGGCGCAGGCTGCGCCCGGCGGAACTTCTCCCCGCGCCTTGAAGATCCTGCAGCACGCGAGGTTGCAACGTTCTCCAAGCCGGCAGCAGCGTGAGGAAGAAAATAACCACAGCCGCAACTGAAACCACGAACTCCACGACCGCCGGATGCAGCGTGGCGTGCGCTAACCGCGGCAGGCTCAGCGCAGTCGTCCTCTTCAACAACGTTAGAACCAGCAGGGCGAGCGCGATGCCGACCGCCGTGCCCATGCTCACGAGCACCGCGCTCTCGATCATTAGTTGCTGGAACAGTTGGACCAGTGAGGCTCCCAACGCCGCCCGCGTCGCGAACTCCCCACGGCGCCGAGTGTTCCGCGCCAGCAATAAGCTCGCGAGATTGGCACATGCGATCGCCAGCAACAGCCCGCAGGCGCCCAGCGTCATCAGAAGCGCGGGCTTCGTTTCCGTGCCCACGATGAGCTCAACATAAGGGAAGACGACCGGTGATTTCCGGTACGACACCCTTGCTCCATAATCGTCTGGATAATCCTTCACCAGGTTTTGATCGACCCGCGCCAGATCTGCATTGGCT
>DATHMS010000057.1:0-14364 GCA_035486795.1 Candidatus Sulfotelmatobacter sp.
AACACGACGAGACGATGCCCGCCCACGACGACCCCGGTGTCTAAACCCTCGGTGCTCCTAAATCTAATCCAAGCTCTCTGCGCCATTATCCTCGGCAACGTGGCGTATTTCCTGCTCGCGCCGTCTCTCCCTCTACCGCGCTACCGGCCGTTCCAGCTCGACGTGGGCATGGTCGTCGACTTCTGGTTTTGCCTGGCCGCCTACGGCTTGATCCGCACTGCCAGAAGGTGGAAATAGGGGAATACCCGACCCCTCCGAGCCGGGTTTTCCTGGTTACTTTGGGAACATCTAACAAACGCCGCCGTCACGTTACGATATCCCCTGAAGTATGAATAAAATCGCGGTCCTGTACGACGCCGGCCAGGCTGTGCTCTCGACCTTTGATCTGGACGAGGTGCTGCAGCGCATCCTGGCCATCGCGCATGACTATTTTCATCTGCGGAATGTGGCCATCGTGCTGCTCGACAGGCAGTCGCAGGAGTTGTACGTCCGCTCGCAGATAGGCTGGGATGAAGGCCAGGACAAGACACGACTCCCTGTCGGCCAGGGAATATCGGGCGCCGCAGCTCTCAAAAAGCAGCCCGTTTATGCTCCCGACGTCAGCCAGGACCCACGCTATTTGTGTACCGCCAAATCCACTCGTTCCGAGCTCGCCATCCCTTTGATGGTGCGGGACGAAGTAGTGGGCGTGCTCGATTGTCAGAGCGACCACCTGAATCATTTCGACTCCGAGACCATCGATCTGCTGACGCTTTTCTCCACTCAGGCGTCGATCGCGCTGCAGAACGCGCGGCTCTACTCGCTCGAAGAACAGCGCACGCGGCAACTGCAAGCCATCAATGCCATCGCCCAGCAAACCACGGCGGTTCTCGACCTGGAACAGTTGTTGGCGAGAGTTTGTGAGCTAATTCAGGGCGCGTTCCGCGTATCGCACGTCTCACTCTTCCTGAGGGAAGACCACGACCTGGTGCTGCGGGCCCATCACGGAACGCTGACACCGAGCGTTCCAGAAGGCGGACGATTCCCGGCCAGTGCTGAACCCTGGGCCAGCATTCTGGCCAGCAGCACTACGGCAATGGAAACCGATCTTTGCGGCGCGCCCAGCAACACGAAGTTCTTCGCGGAATCGGCCTCGCGCATGTGCATTCCGCTGGTCTCGTTCGGCCAGACGCTGGGAGTGCTGGCGCTGGACAGCGCGCAGCCGGATGCGTTCCGCGACGGCGATCTGCAATCGCTGGAATCAGTCGCCGACATCTGCGCCACCGCCATCCAGAACGCCCATTATGTTGAGCGGGTAAAACAGCTTGCTTACCTTGACGGTTTGACCGGCATTTTCAACCGGCGCTTTTTCGAGATGCGCATCATGGAAGAGATTGAACGTGCCCGGCGCTACGGCACGGGTATGGCTGTCATCATGGCGGATATCGATCAGTTTAAGCGGCTGAATGACGAGTTCGGACACGTGCTGGGTGATGAGGTCCTGCGCCAGGTTTCCTCTCTCTTCCACCAGCAATTGCGGAAAATTGACGTTGTGTGCCGCTACGGAGGCGAGGAGTTCGGAATTTTATTGACTCAAACCAACGGCAAGCAAGCCATGAAGATCGCAGAGAAGTTGCGGAAGATGGTGGAAGGCTGGCTGTTCCCCGGAGTGCCCCGCACGGTCACCATCAGTGCTGGAGCTGCCGCTCTCCCGGAACAGGGCACCACCCGCGACGAATTGGTCAGAGCCGCAGATTCCGGTCTGTACGCCGCCAAGCAGGCGGGGCGGAACAAAGTCTGCCTGGGCACCCTAGCGCGCGGCCACGCGGCGGGCTCTTAAGTCAGTGGCCAGGGATCAGGGATCAGATGCCAGTAAATCACTACAGAATTCATCCTTGCTGGCCACTGGCCACTGATCACTGGCCACTGCCTCTAGATGTCGAGTGAGTCAGCAGCCATCTGGCGACGAAGCTGTTCCATCTCTCGCTGCAATTTCTCGCGGCTCTTCTGAAGCTCTTCCCGGACCTTGGGCGAGAGTTCATGCCTTAGCTTCTCTGCTTGTTCCCTCTGCTGTTTCTGCTGATCGCACAAAGCCTTCCGCATCTCCGTCGAAGCCCTTCGGGTTTCTTCCCTTGCCAGTTCGATCTGCGGCCGGAGTCTGGCGATCTCGTTCTGCACTTCACTCAACTCGGTTTGGGTTTCCGCATTCAGTTCGGGTGTTTCCAAGCTTTCCTCAATCATCTGCCCGGAATCCTTGGGTTCGGGCAAGGTGATGGTCAAAGTCTGTTCCTTCTTGTCCCGGATCACTCCCACGCTAACCGACCCGGTATTGCGGGCGCGCAAGGCGCGGG
Organism: Candidatus Sulfotelmatobacter sp.; assembly: GCA_035486795.1. Taxonomy (GTDB): domain Bacteria; phylum Acidobacteriota; class Terriglobia; order Terriglobales; family Acidobacteriaceae; genus Sulfotelmatobacter. The sequence goes on from DATHMS010000057.1 coordinate 2,331, forward strand.
TGAAGTCGCTGGTGTCATGAACCGTCTGCTCGCCGACTCGAGTGATGACGTCGCCGGCGCGAAGGCCAGCCTTATCAGCACGGCTGCCCTTCTCCACCGATCGGACCAAGACTCCGTTTCCGTTCTTCGCGCCAAAAAACTCGCCCAGTTGCGCCGTCAGGTTCTCCACCATCAGGCCGCTTCGCAGCGACGAATGCACAACCACAACTCCCACATTCGGAACATCGAAATCCGGCATGTTCGGCATCTGGGGCATCTCGAAATGGTATTCCTTGTTCAGATCTTTCATGGGCAAACGGGCAAATTCGTTGCGCCGGTCGCCCAGCTGCACCTTAATGGTCATCGGCTGCCCATCGCGGCTCAGGCCAAACGTAACCACGCGTCCCGCCGGAGTTTCATGGATCATCCTCTGTAGTTGCGTTTTACTTTCAATAGCCGTCCCATTCAAGGTCAAAAGGACATCGTGTTCTTTAAAGCCGGCCTTGCCCGCGGGGGCATCCTGGTCGACCATAGTCACTTCGACACCATGTTCTTCCTTCAGCTTTAGAGCGCCGAGCCGGTCAGAGGTAATATCCGCAATATCTACTCCCAGATAGGCGCTCGTTCCCGAATCTTCGCTGGGAATACCCAGGGGTTGCGAAGAATCAAGCGGCCACTTTTGTGTGGCGTGCGATAGGTTGAGCAGCAACGGCAGCAAAGCGACAGCTGTCAAGAATTGTTTGCGCATGGCCAACCTCCTGAACTGCTTGTAGTTCCCGAGGCGGACGCTTTTCGCCCGCCGAAAGAACCTAGTCGAACTCCGCGAATCCTCGGAGCCTGCTCTGAAAGGGCACAGGCGACCGAAGAGCTCGTTTAGCTCGCTTCCTTATTGATTTGCCCGCTTGAAGCAAATATCGCCGGTCGTCGTTCGCACCTTTAGAACGGGACCGCCTCCGTTTAACTTCCCATCGGCATTCAGCGTCCTCGGACCCCACTGGTTGCCTTCGCTTGCGATGTGAATATCAGGGAAATCAGACGTGATGTGATGCCCATTGCCTAAGTCCACACTGGCACGCACAGAGAGAGCCACATCCGGAGCAATGTAAACCGTAATATCACCCGCGGAGGTCTCAAGCATGGAATCGCTGGGCGGAGCCCCGGTTCTTACCAGCTTGACGACGATGCCGCCAGCTCCAGTCTCAACCCGTGCCGAGGGAACCCCGTAAAGTTCGATCCCGCCGCCGCCAGTATGGGCCTCGACATGTCCTTTGGCGGACGCGAGGTGGATGCTGCCCCCGCCCGTCTCAATCTCAGCTGCGCCGGCAATGTCTCCCAGATCGATGCTGCCGCCTCCAGTTTCCGCTTTCACTTTGCCAGTGCATTGGCGGACCTCAATGCCTCCGCCCCCAGTCTCGATGTTGGCGCCTTGCGTAGCCGAAATGATCTCGATGCTGCCGCCGCCGGTCTCCGCAGTGATTTTCCCGTTGGCGCGATGCACCTCAATCGAGCCGCCACCGGTATGCAGACTAATATCCCCGGTAATCGTCCCCACATCGATGGATCCGCCACCGGTTTCTGCGCTGGCTCCGCCGCCAATATCATCCAGGTGCATGCTGCCCCCGCCGCTTTCCGCCTCCACGCGGCCAGCTACTCCAGTGGTATCGATGTTGCCACCTTCGGTTTCGATCTTCACCAGACTGATCTCACGCGGCACGTGTATGGCAAATTCTCCTGAGAACTTGCGCGGCCGCCCGCCCTCCCACTCGCCCATAATCCAGGCCGTGTCTCCCCGCACGTAGGCGTTGACCTTGTAGGACTCGAACTGGCGCCGCGCGTCTTGCTCTGACGAGGTGTACGAATGAGTATGAACGGCGTAACGAATGCCCTGCTCCGAGCCGCCTTTGACGATCACTGAACCCACATCTACTTTGACCCGCAAGGTTTTTACCGCGGCCAGCGAACCATTAACTTCCTGACTCCAGACTCCGCCTCCATCACGGGAAATGTGGGTTTCCTGCGCCCGTGCCAATGGCGCAAACAGAGCCAGCATGCAAACCAGGCCGGCGAATTGTGGCGAACGCTTCAAAATGAACCACCTCAGTTTCTGTGCCGCTGTTGTCAGCGGTATACCAACTAGACTTCCGTCTCCATCATCAATCTCGTTCAATCAATTTCCGGTAACTGCGCCAGCATGGTGCGGGCTTGCGACTTGATGTACTGACTTTGATCTTTGGCCGCCAGCGTCATTAAGACGCCGCGCACGCTACCATCCGCCTTGACTGGCTCAATCAGATGCATCGCTTCAGTGCGTACTCCCGGGTTCGAATCGTTCACCAGCGCTTCCAGCACCGAGTCGCGAACGCGAACATCATCTTTCACAAAGCCGCCCAGACCATCCAGAGCCTTCAGCCGGACTCCGGGATTAGTGTCATAGCGCAGAGCATAAATCAGCGCATCGCGCACTTGCGAAACATCAGGCTTCTGGGTCAGCAGATCCACGGAATCCATGCGCACGCCGGAATTGTAGTTGTTCCGGGCGGCAAACAGCAGCAATTGCTGGATGCGCTGGTCATTCATCGAGCCCTGCGTCTCTAGTGTGGAAACGGTGTCGTACTTGATGTCAATCTTGTTGGTGCCCGGCTCCTGCGTGATGGAACGAATGCCCGTAATCGAAGCCTCAGCGGGAGCAGGAGCCGCAGTGATGACCGGACCTGGGGGTTGATGAGTGAATACTCGGTAGGAAGTCCCCAGTCCGCCCGCGAAACCGAGGATCAAAATCACCGAAGCCAGCGCCGGCGAGAAACTCACCTGCCGCAGCCAATTCGCCGGATCAAATGCCAGGCGATGCCAGAATCGGCCCTGCTCGGCCGTCTCCAGCGCTTCCTGCAGCCGCATTCGCGATGCCGCCAGCAGGTTGGGTGTCGGCTCCGCCGCCCGTTCCTGCGATAGCAGGGCGTGGAATTCCTGCTCAGCTTTCAGTTCGGCGGCGCAGTCGGCGCAACGCGCCACATGCTGCTCCAGTTCATGGCGGGCGTCATCGGCCAACTCGCCATAAACATGGAGCGTGATATTTTCTCGAACCCATTCGCATTTCATAATCAACCCCGTTTCAAGGTTTCTCAAGTTTCAATGTTTCAAGGTCTTCGAAACCTTGAAACTCGAAACTTTGAAACCTCTTTTCATCTCATATCCGCCAGTGCCCCGCGCAACTTCTGTGTGGCACGGAAGAGCGTGTTCTTGGCGGTCTCTTCTGTCGTATGCAAAATCTCGCCCACGGTGCGCAACTTCAAACCGTGGTAATGCTTCAACTCAAATACCATGCGCTCACGCGGTGTCAGCTTTTCCAAAGCTCCGGAGATCCTCGTGCCCAACTCACGTCTCATCAAATCGCGCTCCGGATTCGCGCCTGCCCGCACGTCCGGCACCTGGTCGAGCAGGTCGTACTCTCCGCCGGACGCGTCCTTTGCCACCGGCGCATCCTCTTTCCGAACATTTTTCTTGCGCAGGTGATCCAGGCAAAGATTGGTCACGATGCGGTAAATCCATGTGTAAAACGAGCACTCGAAGCGAAAGCTTCCGATGTTCTTATAAGCCTTGAGGAAGGCGTCCTGATAAACATCCTGCGCGTCGTGCTCAGTTCCGGTGAGATGCAGCGCCAGCCGCAACACCGCCTGATCGTAGTGACGCACCAGTTCCTCGAAGGCGGCGCGGTTCCCGCTTTGCGCCTCGCGGATGAGGATCGTATCGTCGATGCGGCGTTCTTGACCAGCCATGCGGCCCCGCGTGGGGTCCTGGTTTCCGCTGACTTTTTCGGCCCTCGTTTTCAGCGAGGGAATCCGTTCACCAACCGCAAGTGTTACTGCCCAAACATCGGCCGGCATGTTTCGTCGTGTCCTCTACTGCCCGGTGTCAATGCCGTACCCGGGCTTGCACAGGAATAGACGGTCAGTCAGTGGAACCGTGAGCAGAAATTATAGGCTGCCGGAGAATTTTATGCCGCCTAGGTGTTTCTTTCGTAATGGTTTAGCGGGAAACAGAACAGGCGAACACCGTCAGGAAGGCTGATTTGGCAAAGAAAATGCCCTGAAGTCGATGCAGTTGAAGCGTCGCTGCAGTCGCGAAGCGACGCCATCCCTTAGTCCCTCACGTAAGCGCGGGGTCCTCAGTGCGCTGTCCGCATCAGAGCAGCCCCAATCAGGATGGTAAGCCCGCAAACAATATTTACCGCAGACCAGAAGGCGCGCCTGGCCTGCATCCCGCGAAGCGCGTTGGATGGCAGAGCAAGCAGAAATGTGATGGAGAACAGTCCGAGCGCTCCCATCATCTTGATCATGAAGTAAAAGACGTAGAGCCGCTGTTGGCTGACATGCGGATAGACTTGCGTCCATTGAATAACGCCGGTGACCGCAACCACCGTGACACCAGTCCATTTGATGTAGGCAAATCTCCGGATCACCTGCGCTAAGAACACCCCGCGCGCGGGCTCAGCCAGCACCTGCAGAGACGGCAGGAGCACCATCCGGGCATAGAACAGACCTCCCAGAGAAGTACATGTGGCGGCAATATGGAGAACCCGATTGATGAGCAGTAGATTCATGGCACCGCAAGCCTGCTTAAGCGTGGGCCTCGCGTTTCGCCAGGCTTCGTCCGCGCAGGAACGTACTCAAGTACGTAAGAAACCCGGCGATGGCCCCCAGCACCCAGTAACGTCCCCAGAATTCGCCGGCGAACTCGCGAAACAGAAGGCTGCTCACTGCACCCAGCAGCGAACCCACAGCAAGGATCAGCAGCAACATCAGCTTCGAGCCTTTCCAGCGATCCGGGGAGAAATGGCTGGATCCAGCGGCAAATACACCACTGAACGCACCGACCACGAAGACATAGACCCCAAGCCCCGGCGATCGAGGCAGGAAGGCAATCAGATAAGCGAACGCTCCAAAGACAAACGGTTCCAGCCAGTGGGCGTCGCGGCCGTATTGCGGCGTAATTCCCCGTTCCTTGGCGCTGAGTTCGATCTCCCGGTCGTCGCGATAGAAGTAAGAGAGGAAGGCTCCGACGGCCATTCCGATGTAGACGCCGTTGGCCAGCCACATGAAGGGCCGATCGCGCAGCAGAGGAAAGAACGTCCCGCCAATCCAGATCAGCACGGCGCCACTTGCGCCACCCCAGACAGCGCCGAACCATAATCCGCGATCCATGCGTAGAAGAAAGAACGCAGACCGCAAAATCAAGACCTGCGCGATCGCCATCACGACCGCGATCGTCAACAACGGCCAAGGCGGCCCCGAATAGCCGACAGCAAGGGGAACGATAAGAGAAAAGCTGATCCAACCTACCAGGCTGGTAACAAAACTGGAGGCCCAGGAACTCCGTCGTCCTAGCGTGCCGGGCGTCATGCTCCAGATTTACTCCCGAGAAAGGCGAGATCGATTATGCCCAGATCATAAGCGCCCGGGAGACGTTTGCCAGTATCTGGTTTGATTCGGATCTTGAACCGATCGGGCCGGGCAAGGCGCCCAAGCCTGACCTCGCGCGCCTACCCTGCGACCGCTTCCTTCTCAATCACAACTTTCAAATGCGCAGTCACATCCTTGTGCAGCTTCACGGGCACGGTGAATTCGCCAAGGGTCTTCAGCGGCTCGTGAAGCTGAATCTGCTTCCGGTCCAGGTTGATTCCCTTTTTCACGATGGCGTCGGCAATGTCGCCCGAAGTGACCGAGCCGAACAACTGATCGTGCTCGCCCGCCCGCTTCTGGAACGTAGCCGAAAGTCCTTCAAACTGCTTGGCCAGTTCCTCAGCCTGCGACTTCTCCTTGGCCGAGCGCCGAACTGAAGCAGCCTTCATCTGCACGATGACGGCTTTGTTACCCGCAGTCGCCTCGATCGCCAGCTTGCGCGGCAGGAGAAAATTGCGCCCATATCCTTCGGCAACCTTCACCACGTCGCCGCGCGCTCCCAGCTTGCTTACATCTTCTTTGAGAATGACTTCCATGATAGCTCCTAGCTTCTAGCCTCTAGCTGACCGCGCTCCAGCACGACAAAAGCATAGGAGCTAGAAGCTGATTTCTTACGACGCCCGCCCGGCAAATGGCAGCAAGGCAATGTTGCGCGCCTGCTTGATGGCCGCGGCCAGCCGGTGCTGGTGCGGCGAACACACACCGGTCAACCGCCGCGGCACAATCTTGCCGCTCTCCGCCACGAACTGCCCGAGCAGCCGGTAATCCTTGTAGTTGATGTCGGCGATCTTTTCCGTGCAGAACTTGCAAACCTTCTTGCGTCGGAAAAACTTGCGCCCACCTTCTCTCGGCGGACCGCCAGGCCCGGAACGGCCCCCGCCGCCGAAACGCGGACGGTCTCCGGAAGGCCTGAACTCGCGCGGTCCATCGCCAGCAGGCCGCTCTGGCCGCTCGCTTGGTGCTTTAGTCTCGTCAGTCATAATGCTCCTTAATCAGTGGCCAGTGGTCGGCGACCAGTGGCCAGTCAAATCTCTTCGAACAAGGGGATAAGAACTGGTCACTGACCACTGTTCTTAAGCCGTTGCCGGAGTTTCCGCAGCCGGCGTCGCCGGTGCTTCTTCCGCCACAGCCGCGGGTTGCGCGCTCACCTTCTTCTTCGCATCGCGCAGCTTCTTGATCTTTTCCAGCCGCTTCTGCTCTTCGTCGATGCGCACAGTCAGGAACTTGATCACCGGCTCAGTGACCCGCAGTCGGCGCTCCAGTTCATGCACAACCGAACCCGCCCCTTCGATCGTCAGCAAAATGTAGATGCCTTCGCGGAACTTGCGCACCACATACGCCAGACGGCGCTTGCCCATGCGGTCCACGCTCTTGATCGAACCAGCCGCCGCGGTGACGGTCGACTCCAGGTTCGAAATCAGCTTCTCGAGATCCTCATCCGCCATATCCGGCCGGACGATAAACATCAGCTCATAAGTACGATTCATTTGCATCTCCAAATCTGTGCCAAAACTGAATTGTCATCCTGAGGCGACGGCTTCATCGTCGCCGAAGGATCCGGGCGAGCCGCGCGACGCGTCGCGGTCTTTGCGACGCAATACTCGCGCGTGTGGCTCGCTTCCCTATTCACTGTCTTTCCGGTTAAACCGGTTCATCGCCGCCGCCGCACCGTCAGTCAGAATCGCCATCGCCGCTTCAGCGGCAGTGTCGAGCATCCCGTCCACCACCGACAGTTCAGCCTTACGAAACGGCGACAACAAATAACTCTGCCCGTCTTCCACCTTGCGTTCCGGAGCCACGCCAATTCGGATGCGCAAAAAATCCTGCGTGCCCAGCGCATCAATGATCGACTCGATCCCGTTATGCCCCGCCGAACTCCGCCGCGCGTGAATCCGCAGCGTGCCCAGCGGAAAATCCAGTTCGTCCTGGATCACGATCAGGTCCGTTTCCGGCTTCGCTTCGTATTCCGCCACCAGCTCCCGGACCGAAACCCCACTCAGATTCATATAGGTTTCGGGCTTGGCCAACAACACGACCTCATCCCCAACCTGTATTCTCGCCGTTAAAGCCCGGCACTGTCGGTTCCTGATCTCAACCCGACGCTCACTGGCGATGCGATCCACCACCATGAAACCCAAGTTGTGCGGCGTTGACCGATACTCGTCACCAGGATTGCCTAGACCAACGATCAGTTTCACGCCACTATCCCAAGCCGTGTGGCGACGGCCACCTCGGCCGTCCAGCCGAGCGAAGCGAGGCGCACCCGGGCCACGGCGTTATTTCTTCTCCTTCTTCTCGGCCTTCTTTTCCGCCTTCTCGGGCTTCTCGGCCGTCGCAGCCGCTTCGCCCTCTTCCTCGGTCTCCGCCTTGCCCTTCTTGATGACTTCGGGCTCAGCCGGAGCTGCTCCAGCTTCCGCCGCGACCGCTTCCGGCGCAGCCACAACTTCTTCCTTCACGCTGGTCACATGGGCTACGGGCTGGTTCGAGTCCGAGAGAAACTTCAGCTTCTCGGTATGCGGCAAATCCGATACCCGCAGGACCTTACCGAACGTAAGCTCGCTCACGTCCACATCGATGTGGCTTGGGATGTCCGCCGGCAGGCATTCAATCTCGACTTCGCGCAGTATCTGTTCGAGAATTCCACCTTCGGTCTTCACGCCCAGCGGCACACCCTGCAGCATGATGGGAACATTGACCCGCAAAGCCTTGTCCATGGCGATACGCTTCAGGTCGATGTGCAGCAGGTGGCCTTTGATCGGTTCATATTGCCAATCCACGATCATGGCCTTGGTGCGCTCTCCACCGTGCAGCGCCAGATCAAAAATCGTGTTGTGCCCGCTGTCGGAGCGCAAAATACGCAGAACATGCCGCGGATCCACGCTCACCGGCACGGCGTCCTTGCTCGCGCCATAAACTACAGCAGGAATCTTGCCTTCACGCCGCACCCGCCGGGCATGGTTCTTGGTCCCAGCCTGCCGCGGTTGCGCTTCCAGAATGTTCTGTTCCAATGTAGTTGCCATAAATTCGATTCCTTGCTAGGTATAGGCATCCTGAGGCGACAGCTTTATCGTCGCCGAAGGATCTGGGCGAGCCGCGCGAAGCGTCGCGTTCTTGCGACGCAATAATCGCACGTTTGGCTCGCTCCCTTATTAACTCTGGCCGCTAAACAAACAACTTACTAACCGACGTCTCTTCGTGATTGGCCTGAATCGCACGCCCAATCAATCCCGCAATCGAAAGCACCCGAATCTTCGACTCCCGCTTAGCCTCTTCGGTCAGCGGGATGGTATTTGTAACCACGACTTCCCGGATCACCGATTTCGCAATATTCTCCACCGCCGGCCCCGACAGCACTGCGTGCGAAGAACAGGCATACACCTCGGTAGCGCCGTTCTCCTTCAAGGCGGTTGCGGTTTTCACCAGCGTGCCTGCCGTATCGATCAAGTCGTCGATGATCAAGCAAGTCCGCCCGTCCACGTCGCCGATCACGTGCATCACTTCCGCCACATTCATTTCGACGCGCCGCTTGTCGACGATAGCCAGCGCCGCGTCCACCTTCTTCGCGAAAAACCGCGCTCGCTCCACGCCGCCAGCGTCAGGAGAAACCACCGTCAGGTTCGGCAGGTTTAGTTTCCGGAAGTGATCCACCAGCACCGGCGAAGCGAACAGGTGATCCACCGGGATATTGAAAAATCCCTGCAGCTGCGGCGTATGCAAATCAACAATCAATGCCCGGTGCGCACCCGCCGTGGTAAGCAAATCCGCCACCAGCTTCGACGAAATCGGGCTGCGCGGCTTGTCTTTGCGGTCTTGCCGCGCGTAGCCAAAATAAGGCATCACTGCCGTGATCCGTCGTGCCGACGCGCGCTTCAGCGCATCTATCATCAACAGCAGTTCCATCAAGTGCTCATCCACGCTCGTGCTTCTGCCATCAGCGTGAACCACGCGGCACGTGGGCTGCATGATGAACACATCCCCGCCGCGGACGTTCTCCTGGATCTGCACATACGCTTCGCCGTCGGCAAAGCGCGTGACCTGCGCCTGCCCGCGCTGCATCCCCAGGAACTGACAAACCTCGTCTGCCAGAGGCTCGTTCGCCGTCCCGCTGAAAATCTTGAATTTCTCGTCCAGCCGCGCGCGCTGTTTGCGATCCGGCTTTTCCTCGGGCGTGGGTGGAACCTGTTTCTCGGCCTTATCCGTCTTTTCCGCCGGCGTGACTAAGGTGGCCATAGTGTTTCAGTTCTCGACGTCAGCTATACAGCGTTTTTCTGGCTGGGCCGCTAGGATTCGAACCTAGACAAAGTGCTCCAAAGGCACTTGACCTACCATTAGTCGACGGCCCAGTAAAAGCGAGCTTGATTTTCGACTGTCGATTGAAACCCGATCAACCAACACCCTCATTGTCAATCAACCATCAAAAATCAACAATCAAAACTTTCCCGGACCATGTGGCACAAGCAATGTGGCGACGGCCGTCCAAGCGAATCCGAAAGTCGAGCGCCCGGACCACCAAACCTCACTCCGCGAAAACCCGGCGCCAGTACTGCTTCCGGGTCAGCGTAACCGTCACCTGCGCCGCCCACCCTTGTCTCCGCAGCCTGATCACCGCCGCGTGCGCCGCATCTTTCGAAGCGAACAGCCCATACAGCGTTGATCCGGAGCCCGACAGAGACGCATACTTCGCGCCCGCGCACTCCAGCGCGCTCTTGCCTTCACTCAGCTCGGGATACTCAGGAAAGACGACTTCTTCAAAGTCGTTCTTGATCCCGGCCCGGACAAGCTCGAGAAGCGGATTCTCGGCCCGGCCCCTTCCAAAAGGAGCACCGGAGTAACTCTTGCTCAGCCACGCCGAAATCCCACGGCCAAGCTCAACCATTCTATCGGATGCCCCAGGCATCGTCAATTTTGACGTTTCAGCTCGTCCCGCCGTCCTTCGATCCCACCGCGCGAACGCATGCGGCGTCGAAACTCCCACCTCAGGAGTCACCACCACGCACGTCATCGCCGGCAAATCCTCCAGCGGATACACTCGCTCCCCACGGCCCAAACCCAGCACCGTTCCCCCCACCAGAAACAGCGGCAAGTCCGACCCCACTTCCGCCGCGATCCGCAGCCGCTCCTCCGCCGGCAGAGCCTTCTTCACCACTCGCTCCAACCCCAGCAGCGCAGCCACGGCATTCGCCGAAGCTCCACCCAGCCCGCCCTGCACTGGCAGCCGTTTCTCAATGTCGATGACGATATGCCCCCTGACGTCCAAGGCCTGCATGGCTCTCTCGACAATGCGATAACACGTATTCGATGAATCTTTCGGAACTCTGGGGTCGGCGCACCGAATTTCAATCCCACTCCCTCGCTCCAAACTCACCCGGATCACGTCATGCAACCCGATCGTCTGATAAACGGTCAGCAGCTCGTGAAACCCATCCTCCCGGAGAGCGCCAATGCGCAATCCAAGATTGATCTTCGCAAACGATCGGACGGATATCGGCATGGCCGCATTTAATCACACAACAATTGCCTTGCGATACAATCCGGAGCATTTCTAGGGAGAGACGTGCGTGCAGACGGTCTCACACGTTCGAAAAACTGCATGCGGGTTATCGGGAAGACACCGTCCAACGCTAGATTCAGTCAACTCGGTATTGATCCGCTCGAATCCGCCAGACTGGAACCTTGCGCACCTGATACACCACCTTGGTAATCTCGACCGCCGTCGAAGATTAGCCCACCATAATATTGTTGATTCCAATCACACGAACCGCTCCGTTTTGACGGTCCTCCCTGTTGGAACCAAGCACGGCCGCAGGCATGAGCGCTGCCCCGCCATATTGGGGGTCCTGTCAGCGCTGTCCCGTAAGTCGGGTGCAAGCCGGCGCGCGGAATAGCAAGAAGATCGAAGTGATTTCAGCCCGCGTTCCCTGACAAACGCGGATTCGTCTGCGTTTAACGGGCCGGGCTATCAGGAGTTTGTGTATGCGCAGTCCCATTGCCCATTTTTCTTTGCTGACGCTCCTTCTTGCGGCCGCAACCTTTGCCGTCGCGCAGGGCGACTATAAGGTCATCGCGGTTAACGATGGCGGAACCATCTCCGGAACGATTAAGTGGTCGGGACCGGTGCCGCGCGAACTCGACTTTCCGGTTACCAAAGATCCCCAGATCTGCGACCCGGATGGAAAGAAAAGCGTTAGCCTCGAGCGCCTGATCGTCGGGCCGGAGGGCGGCGTAGCCAACACCATCGTCTACCTCAAGAATATTTCCGCCGGAAAAGCCATGGAACTGCCCGAACAGAGGCGTCACCTGGATCAGAAACGTTGCCACTACGTCCCGCATATTCTTCTCGTCCCCCAGAACGCGCAGCTGCAGATGCAGAGCTCCGACGCCACCCTGCACACCATCCACATGGACGGTGCTGCCAGCTTCAATCTGCCTTTTCCCTTCCAGAATCAGGTTACCTCGCGCACTATGTCGACCCCGGGCCTGGTCAACCTTCGGTGCAACGGAGGCCACGTCTGGATGAACGCCGAAATGATGGTTGTGCCGCATCCCTATTACGCCGTTACCGACGAGAGCGGCCGCTTCGAATTCGCCAGCGTGCCTCC
>DATHMS010000058.1:0-2196 GCA_035486795.1 Candidatus Sulfotelmatobacter sp.
ACCTCCCGACGAAAACGGACAGCGGCGCGGCGTAAGTCAGCCGTGTACCAGCCGTGCGATTTGATTTCATCTTTAAAGAACCACTGCACGCCTGCGCCATGCTCAGCCGAGCCGCCGTTTTTCAGCACACGGCGAAGTTGAGCGGCGACCGCGGCGGGCGTGGTCTTGAGTTGCGGCATGGTTTAACTTAGCTAAATGCCCCTATCGCCTCGAGTCCTGAACGCACGGTCGTAAATCCACAGCGCCGCGGTGGTCGCCATGCCTACGGCAGTTACAGTCCACCATATGCGTTCCGGCTGATGGGTGACTTCTCCGAAATGATGCATGAGGGTGCCGCCGAACCATCCGCCGATGAGTGAGCCGATTCCGATGGGCAAGAAGGCAAAACCCATGTAGGTGCCTTGCTGGCCGGGAGGGGCGAGCAGCGCGATATATTCGTAGTAGCGCGGTTGTTGGATGATTTCTCCCAACGCCAGAACAAACAGAGAAAGAATAGCGCCCCAGATCGTCGGCCGGAGAACAAGAATCAACCAAGAAACTGAAGTGATGAGCGTGCCCAGGATTACGGCTTGGAATGCCGGTATCTTGCGCGTCACAAAATTCATGGCGAGCGTAAGACAGATCACGGTCACTCCGTCGGTAACTAAAAGTTTCTCGACATCCGCATGCGGATTGATGTAGCCGTGAATGTAACCGGGCAAGCTGATGTATTGCTGCCAGAAGACGATCCAGTATCCAGTGAAGAGCACGAGGAACCACATGAAGCGGCTGATGCCCGCGAGCACCAGGACGAGGAGCGCCGCCCAGATCCACCAGGGCACAGCGACTTGCGGATAGATCCACAGACCGATGCGGAGCAGTAGGGCGACCGCCAGAACGGGCAAAACCAGCCGGTAGTTGCCCACAACCACGCAGAAATTTCGCGCAACAGTGGCGATCGAAGGCGGAGGTGCGTCCCCGGGCCTGCGCGGCTCGCGAAAGAAAAACAGCACTACGAAGAACATCGCGAAGACGAAGAGCGCAGCAACTCGATAAACACTCTCGACGCCCAGATGGCGATGAGCCCAGGATGCGAACAGGGGTCCAGCGGCGCCACCGATGTTGACCATCGTGTAGTAAATGGAATAGCCAATGGAGCGGACGTTCTCTTTGGAGGCGCGGGCCGTGGTGCCGACCACGCAGGGCTTCACCAGAGCGATGCCGAGTGCGGGAAGGATAAGGATGAAGCCGACAAACAAACTGAGCGGCACAGCGTTGCGAACCGGCGCCAGCCAGGATGCGCCGATGGAGCCAATCAGGAAATACGCTGCCGAGAGGATGAGATACGCGATTGAAAGAGCGCGGCGGAAGCCGAGGCGGTCGGCGGCAGCTCCTCCGAAGATGGCGAGAAACCATACCATGCCGCCGAAGATACCCGTGAGTGTTCCCGTCTGTTGCGCGGAGAAGTTCAAGCGCTCCTGCAAGTACAGAGCAAGCGATGCGAAAGCGCCGTAGTAGGAGAGGCGCTCGAAAATCTCGCTGATGTTGGCGACCCAGAACGGGCGCTCAAACCCCGTGCGAATCTCCTGCAAGCGTTCGGAAAAGCTCAACTGTGGCTCCCTGAGGCCGGCGTTATATTCCAATCCGTCTGCGCACTTCTTCGGCCGAGAGCCCCGCGACACGAACGACTTTCTGGCGGCTGGTCTGGCCGGAGGCAATGGTAACGGAAGATCGAGGCGCCATCAAAAGTTTCGCGAAGAATTCGATGCAGGGCCTGGTTGGCCCAGCCATCGACGGGTGGCGAAGTTAGGGAAAGCTTCAGGGCATCGCCGAATTCGCCGGTAATGGCATTTTTCCTGGCGCGGGGATGGACCTTGACTGCAAAGGAAACGCCGCCGTCCGATTCTTGAAAGGGAATCAATCGTTCTTCCCTAGAGAAAACCCGGTCTCGGTCAGCAAAATAGCGCCAACCAGCGGGATTTGCGGATGCTGCAGCGTCCGTGCTCTTCCGATGCTTGCCATCAGCGCGATTGCGAGTACCAGCATCGTCACATTCGCAGTAATGCAAAACAGCTTCAGGCCCTTCACTCCGCGGCCGTTGCGAATACGTAGCACATTCAACATCGCGGTGAACAGCAGAGCCAGGCACGTTCCGAAGATCCAGATTCTGCCGGTATAGTTTTTCGGCACGAGCAGGCAATCCACGATCGCCAGAAT